>JAYZBK010000136.1:0-3857 GCA_036339295.1 Planctomycetota bacterium | reverse complement strand
CCGGTCCGGCGGATGATTCGACGGTGGATCCCGCGGGGGCGACGACGATCCGCTACACCCCGCCGCCGGCAGGGGGGGGAGCCGCCCCGGACGGGCTGGTCGACCAGGCGGTCAACGGTGCCGTCGACGGGGCCGTCGACCGGGTCGTCGACGGGGCGGTCGAGACGATGCGCGATCGGATCGAGGACGTCGCCGAGGACCTCATCGGCGACGGGTCGATGCTGGATGTCGAGGTGCCGGCGGGCGTCCGCCGATGGTGGGTCGATCGAACGGCCCGGGTGCCTCCCCAGACCGTGGATCTCGTGGTCGCCCTCGCCGCGGTCAGCGGGATCTGCGGCCTGCTGCTCGGTCTTCTCCTCCCGACCCGGGTGGCGATCCTCGGGACCGCGATCACGGGGGCCTGGCTCGTTTCCGCGACCGCCGTGGCCGCGTGGACGCGGTTCGGTCTCGGTGACACGCCTCCCATCTTCTATTCCTTCCTGCTCGGCGTGGTCCTGGCGGTCGTGGGGGTGGTCGTCCAGGGGAGGAAGAAGCCGCTCCGACCCCCGGTCCGCACCGAGTGAAACGCCACTCCGGGGCGTTTCCGGCGTGATCCCGGCGGTCGACCTGCGGGGCCGGGGAGCGGGCCTCGGGCCCCCGATGATGCCCCGGATTGGCGATCGGCCGGCCGAAGGGCCGATGAACGGGAGTCCCGATCGGCTCGACGCCGATCCGGCTGTCGTCCCTTCGGAGCCTCCAGATGCCGATCTCCCTCCTTCTCGCCGCCGACGTGCCGAGCTTCTCCCAGATCTGGGCGGACCTGATCGCGTCGCTGGACCTGGCCCGTCGGCCCGAGGAGATCCTCGCGATGCTCGGTTCGCTTCCGCTCGTCGGGGCGGCGGTGGTCACCGCGGTCGGGGCGGCCTGCGTCATGCAGGGATACAAGTGGCACAAGCCGATCGTCGTCGTCCTCGCGCTCATGCTCGGTTTCGGCGTCGGTCGGATGATCAGCGTCGAGGTCGGGAAGTCGACCGTGGTGGCGGTGGCGCTGGCCGTCCTCCTCGCGGCGATCGCCAAGCCGCTCCTTCGCTACACGGTGGCCTTCTTCGCGGGGTTGGCCGGTGCCGGCATCGGCGCCACGGTCTGGACCTTCCTCAATCCCGACCAGGCCTCGCTCGCGTGGGCCGGGGGCGGGATGGGCTTCATCGCGCTCGCCCTCCTGAGCTTCATCTTCTTCCGCTTCGTCGTGATCGTCTTCACGAGCGTCGGTGGAGGGGCCATGTTCGTGATGGGCGCGGTCGCGATCCTGCTGCACGTCGAGTCGATCTCCGGAACGGTGCGGGAGCAGATGCTCCTTCATCCCGGGGTGATCCCCCTGCTGGTGGTGACGGCGGCCGTGGTCGGCATCGTCCACCAGCAGCGGGCCCAGGCCGGGCCGGGACCCGAGGTCGACGTCGAGGAGGGCTGAGTCGAGGGTGATTCGCCGAGGTCATACACTGCCTCCATGCCCTGCGTCGTCGCCTCGCTTCTCCTCTCGATGTCCTTGATGGACCCCGGAGCCGCCATGTCGCCCCCGGAATCCGGACCGCCCGCGGACGCCCCCGTCGAGGGGAATCGCCTGCGGCTCGAGTCCAGTCCCTACCTCCTCCAGCATGCGTTCAATCCGGTCGACTGGTGGCCGTGGTCGGCCGAGGCGCTCGAGGAGGCTCGCCGACGCGACGTCCCGATCCTCGTGTCGATCGGCTACTCGACGTGCTACTGGTGCCACGTCATGGAACGGGAGAGCTTCGAGGATCCCGCGGTCGCGGCCATCCTCAATCGCGACTTCGTGCCGATCAAGGTCGACCGCGAGCAGCGCCCCGACGTCGACGACATCTACATGACGGCCTGCCAGGTCTTCACGCAGCTGACCGAGGGGCGTGCGTCGGGGGGATGGCCCCTCAACGCCTTCCTCGATCCGCACACGCTGGCGCCGTTCGTGGTCGGGACGTACTACCCGCCCGAACCCATGCCGGGCCGACCGTCGTTCACGGAGCTGCTCGGGACCGTCTCGAACGCGTGGCGCGACCAGCGGCCGCAGGTCGAGGCCCAGGCCGCCCGCATCGCGGAGATCGTCGCCGGCGAGCTCGCGGCGCCGTCGGGCGTCCGGGACCTCGACGCCTCGCTGGCCGATGCCGCGGCGACCGCGCTCCTGCGGTACCACGACGCGACGGAGGGTGGTTTCGGCGGCGCACCGAAGTTCCCCCAGCCGGTCTTCCTCGAGCTCCTCATGGAGGTCGGCGCCGAGCGGCCCGAGGCGATCGCCGCCGTGAAGCGGACGCTCGATCGCATGGCGATCGGAGGCATCCACGACCAGGTCGCGGGTGGATTCCATCGGTACGCGGTGGACGGCACGTGGACGGTGCCCCACTTCGAGAAGATGCTGTACGACAACGGCCAGCTCGCGTCGCTCTACGCGAGGAGTGTGCGGCGGACGGCCGACCCGTACCACGCTCGCGTCCTGCGAGACCTCGCGGAGTACGTGCTGCGGGAGATGACGGAGGAAGACGGTGCCTTCCGATCCGCCCAGGACGCGGAGGTGGACGCTCGCGAGGGCGGCACCCACGTCTGGCGACCGGACGAGGTGGCCGCGGCGCTGACGGAGGCGGGGCTCGAAGTCGATGTCCCGTTCGCGCTGGCGGTCTACGGCCTCGACCGCGGACCGAACTTCCAGGATCCCCATCATCCGCAGGATCCGCCCGCGAACGTGCTGCGACTCGTCGACCGACCGGAGACGATGGCGGCCGCGATGAAGCTCGAGCCGGCCGCGTTCGACGCCGCGATCGAGCGGGTCGATCACGCCCTGCTCGCGGCCCGAGACCGGCGGAAGCAGCCCGGGCTCGACGACAAGGTGCTGGCCTCCTGGAACGGCCTGATGATCCGCGGCATGGTCGAGGCGGGGGCGGCCCTCGATGAACCTCGATACATCGAGGCGGCCTCGCGGGCCGCGGACGCCGTGCTGGCGCGGCTTGGGGGAACCGAAGACCTTCGACGTACGGCGCGGGGCGACGTCGTCGGCAGCGCCGCCTACCTGGACGATCACGCCCTGCTCGCCGACGGCCTGCTCGCGTTGCACGAGGTGAACGGGGAGCCTCGTCGGCTCGCCCAGGCGGTCGCGCTGGTCGAGGCCGCCCGTCGCCACTTCCGGGACGACGCCACCGGGCTCTGGTACGACACCCGCGAGGGACAGGAGGACCTGCTGGTCCGGGCATGCAACCTGAACGACGGGGCCGTGCCGAGCGGCTCGGGGACGATGATGGTCGTTCTCGCCGCCCTTGCGGCGCGGACGGAGGAGGCGAGGTGGCTCGACGACCTCGAGGCGTTCCTCGCCGCCGCCAGCGTCCCGGTCGCGGAGAATCCGGTCGGTCCCATCCGCGCGATCCTCGCGCTTCGGCGGCTCTCGACCCTCGATCCCGAGCGGGCGACGCGGCTGGCGAAGCTCGCATCCGTCGCCGGCACCATCGAATCCGACGCCGCGACGGGGCCGGGCGAGGACGCGGTGGCCGCGACGCTCGACCGTGGCGCGGACGGGCGGTTCGTCGTCCGGGTCCGGATCCCCGAGGGCTGGCACGTGAACGCCCACGATCCCGGGGACGCGGAAGCGGCGGAGGGCCTCGTGGGGCTCACGCTCGATGCGGTCTCCGGCGGGTCGATCGAGGTCGACTGGCCGGCGGGCCAGCCCTGGCAGGACGGGATCCTGGTCCACGAGGACGAGCTGGCGATCCCGGTCGCGATCACGCCCGACGGGTCGGGGGATCCGGTGGTGATGGTCTTCGGCTGGCAGGCCTGCGACGATCGCGTGTGCTTCCGTCCCCGACAGGTCGAGTTCGTGGTCCGCC
>JAYZBK010000135.1:0-4525 GCA_036339295.1 Planctomycetota bacterium | reverse complement strand
GTCTCCAGAACCGAATAAGCCGGAGATGGTACCAATATCGCCCCGAAATGTCAGGGAAACGGGTCGATCTTGCGGACATCCTGTCGCCTGCCGGGGCCGAGCCCCGATTCGAGACTCAGCCGCCACCGTCCTGTCGACGGAGGGAGACCGGGGGCTGGAGCAGCTCGGAGAGCAGGAACGCCTCCTGGAACCGCTGCCGGTCGGCAAGACTCGTCCGAAGGCGGCCGGCCAGGGCCCCCGACCCGTGTCCCGGGGTCGACCTCCGCGACTTCGAACGTCCCCCGGCCGCGTGTGGCGACTTCGGCGACGTGGGCGACTTCGGGGCCGCCGGTGGCCGGGCGGGCACCGCCACGCGGAGAGGTGACGTTCGGGGCTTGGCGGCGGGCGTCGGCTTGGCGACCGGCTCGACGACCCGCGGTGTCGGCGTCGGGGGCACGGCCCTCGTCGACGGCGGCGGCGGCGGTGGCGCCGTGGGAGGCGTCCCACCGGCGGCGGCCTGGCGACGGCGAAGCGCCTCGATCCGGCGGCGACGGAGCTCCTCGAGGTCGGGATTCGCCTTCCGACCCCGCCCCTTCTTCCGGTTGCCGAGGCGGCCCAGCGACTTCATGTCGGAGGAGGACACGCCCATCATCGCCCCGAGGGCCTCGGCAAGCTGCTCGCCCGGCTTCGCGGTCGGTTCCGACGTGGCCGGTGGCTCGTCCGCGGGGCCCTGGTCGATCGCGGCCCGAGCCGCCCCGACCTTCGCCGAGGCCGCAGCCCGCTTCTTCGCAAGCTCCGCCTTTCGCCGCTTCTCCTTGGCCTTCGCGACCGACGCGACGATCGCCTGGATCACGGAGATCACGACGAGGATGAGGATCGCGTTGCCCATGCCGGGAGTCTATGCCATTCGGTCGCCGAGGCCCGGAATCGGCCCGGCAGGCCCTTCGATGAACGGGACCCCGAACACCGATTCGAGCAGCCGAGGCTCGAGGATCGCCTCACGCTCCCCTTCGACCCGCAGCCGGCCCGACTCGAGGACCGCGGCCCGATCGCCGAGCGGCCACGCCGCGATGGGATCGTGGACGACCACCAGGATGCCGTGCCCGGACGCCTTCAGCCCCCGGAGGATCTCGATGATCCGAGCGGCCTCGCCGGGATCCTGGGCGGCCAGCGGCTCGTCCAGGAGCAGCCAACCCCCGGGCGAGAGCTGCAGGAGGCAACGGGCGAGGGCGGCCCGCTGCCTCTGGCCCGCGGACAACTCGAGATACGGCCGGGCCGCCGCCTCGAGAAGACCGACCTGGTCGAGGACCCGCTCCAGCGCATCCGTCCCGCGGTCGGCCCCGGGCCGGGGGAGGCTGCCGAGCGAGACGACGTCGGCGACGGTGAACGGCCCGACCACGTCGGGATGCTGCGGCAGGTAGGCGAGTCGCCGGGCGCGGTCGACCGGGGCGAGGCCCGCGATCGGTGATCCATCGAGGAGAACGCGGCCCGACCGGGGGCGGACCAGGCCCGCCATCGTCCGGAGCAGCGTGCTCTTGCCGGCCGCATTCCGACCGAGGATCACCGTGACCTCGCCCTCGGCCGGTTCGAAGGTGATCCCCTCGAGCACCACGGTGCGTCCGAAGGAGACCTCGACTTCGTGCAGGGCCAGGGTCATTGAACGACGCTCCGACGAAGCAGCAGGAGCAGGAACAGCGGGCCGCCCACCAGCGCCGTCACGACGCCGATCGGCACCCGACCGCCGCCGAGATCGATGAACTGCCTGACCACGTCCGCGAGCACGAGCATCCCGGCCCCGCACATCCCCGAGGCCACGACCAGTCGATCGTGGCGCGGTCCCATGAGGAGTCGCGCCGCGTGCGGGGCCAGCAGGCCGACGAAGGCGATCGGGCCGACGATGCAGACCGCCACCGCCGCGAGCAGCCCGGCGGTCCCGAAGACCGCTCGCCGAACCCGACCGAGGGGCACCCCGAGGCTCGTCGCCTCGTCCTCGGAAAGGCAGGCCGCATCGAGCCATCGCGCGTGTCGACCACCGAGCGCGACGGCGACGAGCACGGTCGACGCACCGACGACCAGCAGCCACCACGGCACGAGCTCCGGCACCCGGCCCATGAGCCAGCCGATGAAGTCGCCGCGAACGCCGTTGGGCACGAGATGCTGCACGAGCATGGTTCCAGCGCCGAACGTGGCCCCCACGATGACGCCACAGAGGACGAGGGCGACGGGATCGAAGCCACCGAGTCGCCGCGCCAACGCGGCCACCACCAGCATCGCCAGCAACGCGCCCCCGGCGGCGGCGGGCAGCCCTCCGCCAAGGAGCAGGATGCTTCCAAACGCCCCGATCGGCCCACCGAGTCCCGCGAGGAAGGCGGCCAGGATCAGTCCGAAGCCGGCGCCGCTCGAGACGCCGAGCACCCACGGGCTGGCCAGCGCATTCCGAAGCAGGACCTGGAATCCCAGCCCGGAGAGCCCGAGGGCGGCGCCGGAGACGAGGGCGGCGACGAGGGTGGAGAGCCGCAGTTCGAGGATCAGGCCGGCCGGGATCCCCAGCCGCACCCCGACCTCGCCATCGCCGTCCACCGTCCGTCCGAGGACCAGCCGGACCGCGGCGACCGCGAGCAGCAGCCCCACGAGCACGAGCAGGTTCGATCTCCGAGTGGTGGTCGTCGAGACGTCAGGCATCCGGCACCACCGATCCCGCCGACGGCGTGGAGGCCTCCTGCGGCACGAGCCCGCGGATCGCCTCGAGCACGTCGGGCATGCGGGAGCTCGGCTCGAACGCGTCGGGTTCGACCAGCACCACGATCGACGTCGGCCCGGACCACTCCAACCCGGCCAGCGTGGCGTGCATGCGCTCGCCTCCCTCGATCGAGGCGGCCACGACGACGACTCGATCGGGCGCGGCTCGGAGGAGCGTCTCGATCGACCACTCGCGCCACCCCCCCGGTCCCGCGACGTTCCGGAATCCGATCGCGCGGACCAGCTCCCCGAGGAACGTGTCCTCCCCCGCCACGCCCACCGGATCGACCGAGTGCACGATCGCCGCCGATGCCCCCTGCGGATCGCCGACCGCCGCGATCTCCTCGAGGGCCCGACGCCGCATGGCCGACCGATCCGGATCGCCCAGTCCGAGCGTCCCGATCTCGTCGAGGAGGGCGAGGACGTCGGCCACGCCGTCGAGGCGTCCGCCGACCAGCGTGAAGCCCACCCGGTCTCGAAGACCGAGCAGGACCGGATCGGCCCCGGTCGCCGGTGGCTGGTGAAGTACGACCGCCGGCCGGACCTGCACGAGGAGTTCGGCGTCGACCCCCTCGAGCGTCCCGATCACCGGCGCCTCGTCCACGCCTCGGCACCAGGGCGTCCGGCCGACGATGTCGGTCGCGGGCACCCCAAGGTCGAGCAGCGTCGTCGTGATCGCGGGTGACAGGCTCGCGACCCCCTCGGGGGCGTCGACCGGGCGTTCCGCGTCGCCTCCCCCGCAGCCGGCCCCGAGAAGGGCGAGGCACGTCGCGACCACCCGCGCGAGCGATCTCGCCCGAGCGGGCCTGGTCGGCCCGATCGGGTCGTCGCACAGCCGTCGGCGGGGGTTCGGTCGACGAAGCATGACGCCGTACAGTACCGGTGCCGCGACCATCCCGATGGAGCCCGCCATGCCGATCCTGAAGTCCATCCGCCAGTTCCTGACGCCCGCCCGACCGGTCGAGATCGACGCCGCCGAGGAAGCGGCCCGCGAGTCCGTCGAGCCGGTCACGCCACTGGCGGTCGAACCCCACCGGATCGATCCCATCGACCTCTTCGATCGACTCGACGAGAGCATCCGCTCCGGGCGGACGGTGCAGGACCGGACGCTGGAGGCGATCAAGGGCGTCCCGATCGCGGTGACCGAGGTCCAGCGGATCGCCGCCGGCCAGTCCGAACTCGCCTCGGCGATCAAGAGTCTCGAGACGCAGACCGAACGCCGGGCCGAAGCGGAATCCGCGGTGCTCGATCGACTCTCCGACCTCCTCGATCGCGAGACGGCGCTCTTCGGTCTCCTCCAGAACCAGCTCGACGACAATCAGCGAGCGATCGAGTCGACGGCCTCCCGCCTCGAGGAGATCACCTCGGCGATCCACGAGACGGCGCGGACCAATCGAGCCACCGGCGAGGCCATGGAGGCGATGGTCTCGGAGATCCGGGAACGGGAGAAGCGATCCGAGGAGCGAGCGGGCGTGCTGCAGGGCTGGGTGGTGACGTGCGTCTTCGCCTGCCTCGCGACCACGATCGCGGCGCTCGCCCTTGCGTGGGCGGTGCTCGGCACGCCGGGCTGAGTCCACGGCGGGGCCAGGGACCACCCGGCGATCGACCGGGGCATCAGCCGGGGGCGAGCTGGGTCCGGGCGAGGCGGGCGTACACCTCGCATCGCTCGAGCAGGTCTTCGTGCGAGCCTTCGCCCACCACCACGCCCTGGTCGATCACCACGATCCGATCCGCCACCAGCACCGTGCTGAGTCGGTGCGCGATGACCAGCACCGTCCGCCCCTCGCTGAAGTCGTTGATCGCCGCG
>JAYZBK010000134.1:0-8904 GCA_036339295.1 Planctomycetota bacterium | reverse complement strand
TGGAGACCCTTCGGCAGGCACGTCGGCCCATGGGGGTCGTCGAGGATGCTGCTGGTCGCCCGATTGGGATCGTGACCCTGAAGGACCTTGTGGAACCCCTTCTTGGGGACCTCAGGGCCTGGTAAGGGTTGCGGGGCACTTGCCCTCGGAACGGGGTTCGCTACACTGGCCGACCCGGCTCACGCCGGGCAGATCGGGCTCGTAGCTCAGCTGGTTAGAGCGCACCCCTGATAAGGGTGAGGTCGGAGGTTCGAGTCCCCCCGGGCCCACTGGACCGTCTCGCAACGCGAGGCGGTCCTTTTTCATTCCGGGGCCCCGGATGGGGCTCGGGAGGGACCTTTCCACCGCTTTTCCGTGGTTTCAGCCCCGGGCGATTCGGTAATCTCGGGGCGGATCGGGGTTCCCGCCCCCATCTGGAAGGCCCTTCCCAGGCCGTCCGTCCCGTTCCCGACCGTTCCCGCTTCTCCCATCACGCGATCCGTTCGGACGTCGGCCCGGCCGGCGACCGGCCCTTCATGTCCCGGTCTTCCCGGGCATGCGAGGGAACCACGGGGCCGAAGACGTTCCCCATGCGCTGCATGCCCAGACTCGCCTGCCTTCTCGCGTCTCCCGCCGCCCTCGCCTCCGGGGCCGGTGCAGGGGTGGTCCGCGTCGATGTCGATCTCGTCAGCCTGTTCTTCGGTGACTCCTCCATGGGGCAGTGGACGGAGACCACCATTCGCAACCTCGGAGACCACTTCGGCATCGACGAGTCGTCGTGCCGGGCCTCCGCCTCGGTTGCAACCGGGGCCGCTCCCATGCTTGCCGGCACGGCAGGGCGGGTCGGCCTTCGGCGGCGACCTCGCCGCTGAACGCGAAGAGTTCGCGTCCCTTCCTGCTCAGGCGGGTGGGGGGGACGCGGACGCTTCGTCGCCCTTCGCCATCTCGAGGAACATGGGCACCGCGAAGACCCTCGAGTCGATCGCGTCGCCGGCTCGGGCGCGGGCCGAGAGCCAGCGGCCGAGCGTCGCCACATCGACGAGATGGATGGTGATTCGCTCGCCGTCCACGCCACCGCCTTCGCCGACTTGTTCGAGCCCCTCGGCGACCAGGATCCGGACCCGCTCGTCGGTGAGTCCGCTCGAGCTTGTCACGTCGAGGAGGTTCGTCCAGGACCGGGCCTCGAACCCGGTCTCCTCGAGCAGCTCGCGTCGAGCCGCCTCCTCGAACCGCTCGTCGTCGTGCTGGTCGCCGACGAGTCCGGCCGGAAGCTCGAGGACCGGACATCCCACGGCCGGTCGGAACTGCTCCACGAGGACCACTCGCTCGTCGTCGTCCACCGCGACGATCGCGACGACCGCCCGCCCGACGGTGCGATGGGCGTACTCCCAGCCGCCGCGATCCCGCAGTTCGAGGAAGCGGCCGCGACCGATGATTCGCTCCTGGTCCTCCATGCCGCGATCATCCTCGATCCGCCGCTTCGGGGCGGTGAATTGACAGGTGCATTTCCGCGGATTCTCATGTCGGCATGGGCACCTCGATGACGACTTCGATCATCCTGGCGGTCGACGGCCTCGCGGGCGACGGCGCGGCGTCCGGCTTCGTCGCGACCCTCTTCCGGGCGATCCTCTCGCTCGTCGTCCTGTGCGCGCTGGCCTGGTGCCTGTCGAGCCACCGTCGACGTTTCCCGTGGCGGGTGGTCCTCGGGGGGCTCGGCCTCCAGGTCGGACTGGCCCTCCTGCTTCTCAAGGTCCCGGCGACCTCGGCGGTGTTCGAGTTCTTCGCGGGCCAGGTCGCCGTGGCGATCGGCATGGCGGAGGCGGGGTCGATGTTCCTGTTCGGATCGCTTGCGGACCTCGACGGGCCGGCCGGCTTCGTGTTCGCCTTCAGGGTCCTGCCCGTCATCGTCTACTTCGCGGCGGTGATGGCCGTGCTCTACCACCTCGGGGTGATGCAGCGGGTGATCGCGGGCATGGCCTGGGTCATGCGACGAACCCTCGGGGTCTCGGGGGCCGAGGCGGTCACCGTCGCCGCGAACGTGCTGGTCGGTCAGACCGAGGCGCCGTTGTGCGTGAAGCCGCTCCTGCCCCGCCTGACCCGTTCGCAGCTCATGGTGGTCATGGCGTCCGGCTTCGCGACCATCGCGGGCAGTGTCTTCGCGGGGTACATCGAGTTCCTCGGCGGCGACGACGAGCTGCGAAGGACGCTCTTCGCCAAGCACCTCATGACGGCCTCGCTCATGTCCGCTCCGGCCGCGTTCGTGATGGCGAAGATCATCCTGCCCGAGACCGAGGAGGAGCCCCCGGAGACCCGACCGAACGAGGTCGCGGTCGAACGGCCCGCGGCCAACGCGATCGACGCCGTGGTGCTCGGCGCTTCGGACGGTCTTCGACTCGCCCTCAACGTCGGAGCGATGCTGATCGCCTTCATCGCGATCCTCGCCCTGCTCGACTGGCCGATCGAACTGCTCGGCGACTGGCGTCCGATCGCCGAGTGGAGGACCGGTCACGGCTACGGTCCCTGGAGCATCCAGGGCGGGCTGGGCCTGCTTTTCCAACCGGTGGCCTGGCTGATCGGCGCGCCCTCGGCGGACGTGGATGCGATCGGAAGACTGCTGGCGACCTCGGTGGTGGCGACGGAGTTCGTCGCCTACCTCGATCTCTCCGCGTTGATCGAGGCGAACGCGATCTCGGAGCGCGGGACGATCGTCGTGGCCTACGCGCTCTGCGGGTTCGCGAACATCCCGTCCCTCGCGATCCAGGTGGGAGGGCTCAGCGCCATCGCGCCGACCCGGCGGGCGGAGATCTCGGCGATCGCGCCCCGGGCATTGGCGGCGGGGGTCCTGGCCTGCTGGTCGACCGCCACGGTGGCCGGGGCGTTCATCTCCTGAGGGTGCGGATCACCGCGTTGATCCGGCGGCCGTCCCGGGCGATCACCGTGTTCCCGGGGGCCACTCCGTTCCCGCGGCCGTTCCTTCTCGATTCCGGCGAGCTCGGCCGCGAGCACGCGGGCCCAGAGGTCGTAGCCGTCGCGTCCGAGGTGCACGCCGTCGGCGGCGAGCCGCCCGGGGATCGGTCGACCCTCCGGGTCGAGCAGGCTCTTCCATGGATCGATCCAGCGGATGGTCGAGGTCGTCGCCAGCCGCCGGGTCAGCTCGTTCGTCCGCGCGACGCGGGCACGCAGTGGATCGTCGGGTTCGACGCCCCGCGGCGGAATGGCGTGCAGCAGGATGACCGACTCCGGAGCCAGTGTTCGGATCGTTTCGAGGATCCGGGCGGTCCCGGCGGCGATCGCCTCCGGTTCGTCGTGCGGAACATTGTTCGTGCCGATCAGCACGGAGATCACCGCAGGTCGGCGGCCGGCGAGAGCGTCGTTCCCGAGACGCCACAGGAGGTGCTGGGTCCGGTCGCCCGAAATGCCCTGGTTCGCGATCACGATGCCCGGGAGGTGGCGGCGCAGCGACGCCCTTCCCGGCTGCCCGGTCCGGCGGCCCTCGCCTCCGAAGGACTGGGTGATCGAGTCGCCGAGCAGCACGAGATCCGCGCCGTCGGGATGCTCGCTCTCCCGAAGAAAGCGTCTTCCATCCTCGTGCTGGTCGGACCATGACCGGTCGCCCCAGCCGGCCGCCCGGGATCGCGTCTCGGGCGACGTCGTCGGGATCGTCGTGGCGGGGGCGGAGGATGGAGGATCGGCCGTCGGTGGCGATGCCGCCGACGGCCAACCGGCGATCGATGATCCGAGGACGAGCGTGGCGATGATCGAGATCTTCATGAGGCGGGCATCCGAAGGATCTCCCATGGCTTCACGGCACGGTATCGAACGCGCTGCGCATCGATCCACCCCGCGTCGCACCCTCCGTTACCGTCCCACCATGGACCCTGTCTGGCAGCACCTGCTCGTGGCGGTCGGCGGCGGGATCGGCGCCTCCATGCGGTGGGGCGCGATCGAGGTCGCCGGCCTCGCCCGGGTTCCCGCCTGGGCCGTCATCATGGTCGTCAACGTCCTGGGGTGTCTCCTGATCGGTGCGACCGTGGGACTGGTGGTCGGCCGCGAACTCGATGCGTTCGTGGCCGTCGGCCTGCTTGGGGGATTCACGACGTTCTCCACCGCGATGCTCGATGTCGTGGTCCTGTGGCGGGCGGGGCGTCGAACGGCCGCCGTCTCGTGCTTGCTCGCGCCGCCGCTGCTCGGGGTCGCGACGGCCTGGGCGGGGTGGTCGATCGTCGGCGGTCTCGTCGGGATTCCGGGGGTCGGGTCGTGACCGACGGGAACGAAGGGCGTCGGCAGGATCGAGCCGTGACGCTCGTGCTCGTCGCGGCGGGCGGAGCGTTCGGTGCGACCGCGCGGTTCGTGATGGAGGGCGTGGTCGTGGCGATCGGCGGATCGACCCTCCTGGCGGTCGTGCTGGTGAACGCCCTCGGGGCCTTCCTCCTCGGCTGGGCGTTCGTCGGATTGGACCCCCGGGCGGCTCGACTCATGGCTGCCGAGAGGGCTTTCACCGACCTGCCCGAGGCCCGATCTCGCCACCGAATCCTCGCGGCGTTCCTCGCGACCGGGTTCTGCGGCGCCTTCACGACCTACTCGTCGCTCGCCCGGGAGTTGCTCCCGCTCGTTCGGACGGGCGCGTGGTTGGAGGGGGCATCGTGGCTCGCCGGCATCCTCGCGATCGGGCTCGTGGCCCTGGCCACCGGGATCCGGACGGGGCGTCGATTCAGGAACTGATCGCGGCCCAGTCCTCCGCACCCACGCAGGCGGCGAGGCGATCGATGGCCTCGTCGAGCCTCCGCCGATCGGACTTCGAGCCTCGGCCGGGTTCCCACCATGGACCCCGAATCGACAGTCGTCCGGCCTCGCGATCGAACTTCGGATCGATGCGGGCGACGAAGCGATCGCCCTCGATGACGGGCAGGACGTAGTACCCGTGGCGACGCTTCGCGGCCGGCGTGAACGCCTCGAAGCGATAGTCGAACCCGAATCGTCGGCGAATTCGATCGCGATCCCGGATCACGGGATCGAACGGACAGAGGATGCGAAACGCCCCCGACCACGGGGAAGTTCGGGCATCCCGCCATGCGGACGAGGTCGCAATGCCGGGTCGACCGCGGCCGTCGAGGTCCTGCAGGACGATCGCCTCGAACTCGCCTTCGTCGATCCTCGACCGGCACCAGGCCCGGGCCCGTGCGATCGGGATCGACTTCCAGAACGCGGCGATCTCGGCCGGGGTCGCGACGCCGAGTCGATCGAGGGCGGTCCGGCATGCCCAGTCGACATGTTCCTCGTCGGACGGTTCGACCTGCGACGTCGTGGACGGGTGGACCCGCTCGGCCAGGTCGTAGATCTTCTCGAAGCCGCTGCGACCGGCGATCGCCAGTCGGCCCGTTCGCCAGAGGTGCTCCAGCGCGGCCTTCCCGGGATGCCAGTTCCACCACGAGCCACCTTCGGCGTCGCCGCGCTCGTCCTCGAAGTCCCGGGCGCGGGCGGGGCCCTCGCTTCGAATCCTTGCGAGCACCCGGGCGAGCAGGGCATCGGGGTCGCGTCCGAGTCGTTCCTTCCACCAGGCGCGGTGTTCGGCGCGTTGCTCGTATCGGCGGAATCTCGGACGCCAATGGGCATGGAACTCGAGGGGGATCACGCTCGCGTCGTGCGTCCAGTGCTCGAAGAGGCTCCGTTCGTGCTCGAGGAGGCGAGTCAGCGTCGAGGGGCGGTACGCCTCGAACCTCGTGTGGAGGATGAGGTGATGGGCTCGCTCGACGACGTTGATCGAATCGACCTGGACGAATCCGAGTCGATGCACCAGTCGTGCCACGGACCGGGGGCCCGACCGGGCGGCGGGGGGCGTGGCCAGGCCCTGTCGAACCAGCAGGATGCGCCGGGATTCCTCGGGGGAGACGGGGCGAGGCGGCGGAGAATGGCGTCTGGCGGGTGGCATGAGGCGGCGGGGAGACCTCCGCAGGAGGCCTCGTTCTCGTATCATGCAGGACTTTCCCGGAGCCGGCCACTGGCCCGTCTCGACCCTCATCCACTGGAGGAATCGTCCCCATGCGTCGCGCGAAGATCAGTGTCATCGGAGCAGGAAACGTCGGTGCCACCTGCGCCCACTGGGCGGCCGCCAAGGAGCTTGGCGACGTCGTCCTTCTCGACATCCCCGACAAGGAGGGCGTGGCCCAGGGCAAGGCTCTCGATCTCTTCTGCTGCGCTCCCATGGAGCGATTCGACGCCAACGTCGTCGGCACCGCGGACTACGCCGACACGGCCGGAAGCGACGTCGTCATCGTCACGGCCGGCCTGCCCCGGAAGCCCGGCATGAGCCGCGACGACCTCATCGGCACCAACGTGAAGATCGTCCGGTCGGTGGCGGAGCAGGTGGCGAAGCACTCGCCCGATGCGGTCATGATCCTGGTCTCCAATCCCCTCGATGCGATGGTCTACACGGCCTGGAAGGCGTCCGGATTCCCGACCAACCAGATCGTCGGCCAGGCCGGCTGTCTCGACGTCGCTCGCTATCGAGCGTTCCTCGCCATGAAGCTGGGCTGTTCGGTCGAGGACATCTCGGCCCTGCTTCTCGGCGGCCACGGGGACGACATGGTTCCGCTGCCTCGGTACACCTCGGTCCACGGCATTCCGATCCAGCAGCTCCTCCCGGAGTCCGAGATCACCGAGTGCGTCGAGCGGGCCAAGGTCGGCGGCGGGGAGATCGTCAAGCTGATGGGGACGAGCGCCTACTACGCCCCGGCCTCGGGGTCGGTCCAGATGGCGGAGGCGATCATCAAGGACAAGAAGCGGATCCTGCCCTGTGCGGCCTTCTGCGAGAAGGAGTACGGGGTCGGCGGCTACTTCGTCGGTGTCCCGTGCATCCTCGGATCCGGCGGCGTGGAGAAGGTGATCGAGATCGACCTCGACGCGAGCGAGCGGCCCCTGATGGACGAGTCCATCAGTCACGTGAAGGACCTGGTCGGGACGGTCACGGAGATGTTCCCCGACCTCGCCTGAGTCGAAGCGGTCCATCGGATGGTCCAGCGGGAACGGCCGCGACAGGCGATGTCGCGGCCGTTGCTGTCACCACGCCTCGTTCGCCCCGCCCCTCGATCGGAGGGGCGACTCGGGCCATCAGGGGCTCCCGTCCATCGGGGCCGGGGAGGCGGCCCCCGATCGGATGGAGACCGCCGATTTTCGACCAATATCGAGCATTCGGCCGATATCTCCCCAGATGCGTCGCCCTGCGCCCTTGATCCGGATCGACCCTGGCTGGCTCTTCCTCCTCGCCGGCCTCGCCATGCTCGCATCGATCGCGGTCGTGCCCCAGCAGGCCCGGATTCGAGACGCGGAATCGCGCCTGCTGACCAGCCAGCAGCGACTGGAGAACCTCGAAGGGCTCACCCGGGCCAGTGAGCGGATGGTGGAGGCGCTCAAGGCGGAGGATCCGGGCTTGATGCTCCGGCTGAGCGTCAGTCGGCTCGGGGTCAAGCCCGTCGACTCGGCGATCGTCCAGGTCGCCGACACCCTCGACCAGTCGGTCTCGGGCATTCTCGAACGGCAGTACCTCGTGGCCCGCGAGCGGCCGGTGGCGCCGCCGGTGACGGCCTTGCAGTCGCTGGTCGGATCCGGGGCGAGACTCTGGCTGGTGGCCGGGAGCGCCATCAGCATCTTCCTCGGACTCATCCTCGGCGGGGCCGGCGAGCCCGTGGTTCGGGAGGCGGCCCGCAAGCTGCTGCGTCGCCCGGCTCCGACCGAAGTGTCGCCGGCCCAGCCTCATCTCTTCGACGAAGAGGAGATCGAGCACGAGGACGAAGATGAAGGCCCATGGGCTTCTCCCGGGGCGGGCTCTCCGGATCCGTTGCCGACCCTCGACGACGAGGACGATTCGCGGGGCGAGGAGGATGAGGACGACGCCGACGAGAGCGGTGAGTGGTTGGAGGACGACGGCGAAGAGGCGGGAGACGAGGAAGCCGAAGTCGACGACGAGGGGGCTGGGTGGACGGAAGACGAGGAAGAGGATCCGGAAGAGACCGCTGGAGATGAGGGCGAGGACGACGAGGACGACGAGGACGAAGAAGACGAGGGAGAGGAGGAGGCCGCCGCCGACGACGAAGCAGAGGGCGAGTGGGACGACGGAGACGAGGGCCACGAGGACGAGCGAGAGGACGAGGGAGAGGAGGAGGCCGCCGCCGACGACGAATCAGGGGGTGAGTGGACCGACGACGACGAGGATGAAGAAGAGGACGAGGCCGTTGCCGGCGATCACGAAGAGGGCGAGGAAGACGAACGAGAGGACCAGGCCGCCGAGGATGACGGCGACGAGGACGATGAAGATGACGAGGACGTCGAAGGCGAGGACGAGACCGCCGACGACGAAGATGAAGAGGGTGACTGGGACGACGGCGACGAGGACGTCGAAGACGACGGCGAAGACGAGCAGGACGGTAAGGACGAGGCCGCCGCCGACGAAGAAGAGGGTGATTGGGACGAAGACGACGAGGACGCCGAGGACGAGGACGAAGAAGACGAGGACGAAGAAGACGAGGACGAAGACGACGAGGACGCCGAGGACGAGGACGAAGAAGACGCGGACGAAGAAGACGCGGACGAAGAAGACGAGGACGAGAACGCAGCCGACGACGATGAAGAGGGTGAGTGGGACGACGGCGACGAGGACGGCGAACACGACGGTGAAGACGAAGCGGACGGCGAGGACGAGGACGTCGAAGACGACGTCGAAGACGAAGGCGAAGAAGACGACGACGAAGAGGACGAGACCGCCGACGACGAAGAAGAAGAGGGTGATTGGGACGAAGACGACGAGGACGTCGACGGCGAGGTTGACCTTTTATCTCATAGAGTTCGATAATGTCTTCGACTTTTAACTTGTTAAGAGTTGCTGGTCCAAGACCTTTTATCTTTAGTTTAGAAACAAAGTTTTCTAACTTC
>JAYZBK010000133.1:0-11141 GCA_036339295.1 Planctomycetota bacterium | reverse complement strand
GACCCCGTCCTCCCCCGGCACGAGCCCCTCGAATCGCCCGAGCGCCTTCGGCAGCGGTCCGTACGGGACGTCTCGGGGATCCACGAAGTCGCTGGGTGCCTCGCCGGACGCCAGGTCGACGCCCGGCCCGGCCGGATTGACCCACGCCGGCTCGCCGTCGATGCGGGGCCAGGTGCCGTGCGGGCCGTCGTAGACGATGCCCCGCAACTCGACGAAGTCGCCCTCCCAGCCCGCGGCCCAGCGCAGCTCCGCGGTGTCGAAGAGCGCCGCGATCGAACCGTCCGCGACCAGGGGGATCGCGACGCCCTTGCACGCGATGTTGTCCGGATCGACCTCGATGGCGGCCGAGAGGAACGGCCCGTAGTCCATGTCCTGCCAAGGGTTCCCCGTCGGCTCGTCGAGCCCGACCGAGGAGAGGGCGAGACCGATGAACGCGACCGCGAGACAGCTGGGCATGGAACGCTCCCTGGATTGGACGAAAGCCGCCGACCGGAATCGAACCGGTAACCTCGAGATTACAAATCACGCGCTCTGCCAATTGAGCTACGGCGGCGGTCGACGAAGCCTAGCAGCCCCGGCTCACTCCGCGGTGCGGTGACGTCGCATCGCCACGCGGACCAGCGTGACGTCCGCGGGGTTGACCCCGGCGAGGCGACTCGCCTGCCCGAGCGTCCGGGGCCGGAAGCGGGTCAGCACCTCGATCGCCTCGCTTCGCAGCCCTTCGATCGATCCCGGGTCGAGGTCCGCCGGGATCTCCGCATGCTCCGCCGCCTCCTGCCGTCGGATCTCGGCATCCGCCCGCTTGACGAACGCCTCGTATCGCCGATCGTTGAGGACGCGATCGACGATCCCCCGGGCGTCGATCCCGCCGAGCGGGCCGGGGAGGTGACGTCCGATGACCTCGGCATCGACATCCTGGCGCTTCGCGAGCTCGGACAGGGTCCGCCCGTCGTGCCGGATCTCGTCGAACGCCGTCCGCATCCGTTCCAGCCGGTCGGATCGCTCGACCCAGCGGCTCCACCGCTCGTCGTCGACGAGCCCCAGCTCGCGGCCGCGCGGCGTGAGCCGCTCGTCCGCGTTGTCGTACCGGAGCCGGAGGCGATGCTCCGCCCGGCTTGTGAACATCCGGTAGGGCTCGCGCGGCGTCCGGGTCACCAGGTCGTCCATCATCACGCCGATGTAGGCCTCCTCGCGGCCGAGCCGGACGGCCGGCTCGCCCACCACGCGACGCGCCGCGTTCACCCCGGCGACCAGGCCCTGCCCACCGGCCTCCTCGTAGCCGCTGGTGCCGTTGATCTGCCCGGCGAGATAGAGGCCGTCGACGAGCTTGGTCTCGCAGGTGGCGTCGATCTGGTGCGGCGGCACCATGTCGTACTCCACCGCGTAGCCGGGCTTGAGCATGACCGCTCGCTCGCAGCCCTGCATCCCCCGGATGATCTCGAGCTGGACCTCCTCGGGAAGCGAGGTCGAGATGCCGTTGCAGTAGATCGAGTCGCCGCCGACGGTCTCCGGCTCGAGGAAGACGTGATGGCTCGAGCGGTCGGCGAACCGGACGACCTTGTCCTCGATGCTCGGGCAGTACCGGGGCCCCGACTCCGCCTCGATCGCCCCGGAGTACATCGGCGCACGATCGAGGTTCGCCCGGATCAGGTCGTGGATCGCCTCGGTCGTGTGGGTGATCCGGCACTCGACCTGCTCCAGGACGGGGAACCGCGCCGGATCGGTCAGGTCGCTGAACGGGACGGGCGATCGGTCGCCGTCCTGTCGCGGCAGCGCCTCCCAGTCGATCGTGGCCCGGGAGAGCCGGGGCGGCGTGCCGGTCTTGAGTCGACCGAGCTCGAAACCGAGCCCGGCGAGCATGCCCGCGATCCCGGTCGCCGATCCCTCGCCGATGCGCCCCCCCTCGTCGCGACGATCACCGACGTGCATCAACGCCCGCATGAACGTACCGGTGGTGAGGACCACCGAACCCGCCCGGAGATCGACCTCCGCCTCCCATCGTTCGGACGCCTGCGGTGGATAGGCGCCGTCGACGTCGACCGCGGGGCCGCCGCCCGCGGGAATCCGCACCCCGGCGACGACCGGACGGCCGCCCGCGTCCTCGACGAGGAGATCGGCGACGGTGCCCGCGATCACGTCGAGCCCGGCTCGCTTCGAGAGCCGTCGCTGGACCTCGAGCCGATACGCCTCCTTGTCGTTCTGGCACCGGGGGCCGCGGACCGCGGCGCCTCGACTGGTGTTCAACATCCGGAACATGATCCCGGTGGCGTCGGCGACCTCGCCCATCAACCCGCCGAGGGCGTCGATCTCGCGGACCATCTGCCCCTTCGCGAGGCCTCCGATCGCGGGGTTGCACGACATCGTGCCGATGCGCGACGGGTCCATGGTGACCATCGCGACCCGCGGCGTCCGGCCGGCGGCCGCCAGCGCGGCGGTCGCGGACCAGGCCGCCTCCACGCCGGCGTGGCCTCCGCCGATGACGATCACGTCGTAGTCCCGTCGGTCGCTCATGCGGTCGAGGATACGCCGGGGCGGCGAGGGATTCCCGGGAAGAACCTGCTACCCTCGTCGCTTCACCGCCTGGAGACCCCCACATGTTCAAGAAGATCACCGTCGGCAAGAGCAAGTCCGCCTGCAGGGCGATCGCGGCCTTCACCGAGGACCTCGAACGCCGCGACCACGCAGGCGTCCCGAAGGAGCATCGGGCGACGTTCGGACGTGGGGTCACCGCTCCCGGATTCAAGGCGGAGGTCGGGGAGATCCGGTTCCACGACGACCTCGTGCTCGTCGGTCTCGGCTCCGAGGAGGCCGTCGGGACCGCGCAGGCCCGCCGGGGCGGCGCCGGACTCCTGAAGGCGCTCGATCGAGCCGGCATCGACGCGGTCGAGATGCTCGCCCGGACCGACTGCGACGATCTCCCGATCCCGGGTCTCGCGTCCGCCCTCGCCGAGGGCATGGCGCTGGCGAACTGGCGACTCGCCGGCTACGACGGCACCCACGCGAAGGAGAGGACCGTCCACGCGAGGCTGCGGATCTCCGCCGCCCGCAAGGCGGCGAACGACGGCATGAAGGACGGGCTCCAGCTCGCGGAGGCCGTGAACCTCGCCCGGACCGTCGGGGACACGCCCCCGAACGTCTGTCATCCGTCGTGGATCGCGAAGCAGGCTCGAAAGCTGGCCCGGGACACCGACGGCCTCTCCTGCAAGGTGATCGACGCGAAGAAGGCCGAGGCGATGGGGATGGGCGGCATCGTCAACGTCGGCAAGGCGAGCGAGGTGCCGCCGTGCCTGGTGCAGGTCGAGTGGAAGCCCTCTCGCGTCCCCGCCCGCAACAAGGGCAAGCACCTGGTGCTGGTCGGCAAGACGATCACCTACGACACCGGTGGGTACAGCCTCAAGATCTCGGGCGGCATGCGAGGCATGAAGCACGACATGTGCGGTGGCGCCGGGGTCCTCGGCGCGATCAAGGCGATCGCCGAGGCGAAGGTCCCGATGAAGGTCACCGCCCTCCTTCCGGCGGCGGAGAACATGATCTCGGACGAGGGCTACCGTCCCGACGACATCATCACGATGTACGACGGCACGACGGTCGAGGTGACCAACACCGATGCGGAAGGGCGTCTCGTCCTCGCCGACGCCCTCGCCTACGCGTGCGACAAGCTCGCCCCGACGGCCATCGTCGACATGGCGACCCTGACCGGCGGCGTGGTGGTCGCCCTCGGGCACTTCTGCGCCGGGATGTGGTGCGAGGACGACGGCTTCCGCGGCGCGGTCGAGTGCGCCTCGATGGGCGCGGACGAGAAGGTCTGGCAGATGCCGGTCTGGCCCGAGCACCGCGAATTCATGCGGTCGCCCGTCGCCGACATCCTGAACTCCAATCCCAAGCGTTCCGCCCACCCGATCCAGGGGGCCGCGTTCCTCTCCTACTTCGTCGACGAGGACGTCCCCTGGGCGCACATCGACATCGCGGGCGTGTCGAACCTCGATGCCGATCCGGTGACCGGAAACGGGGCGACCGGCTGGGGCGTCCGCCTGCTCAGGGGTCTCGCGGAGGGGATGTCGGACGCCCGGTCGCACTCCAGGTCGGGCTGATCCGCGGTCGCGTCGCCGCCTCAGTCCCCGATCGATGCGGGATCCGTCCCGGTCTCGATCTCATGGATCTTCGCGACCCGGCGGACGTGACGGCCACCGTCGAACGGCGTGGCCATCCAGGTGTCCACGATCCGATGCAGCAGGGTGTGACCGAGCATGTCCGCGCTCATGCAGAGCACGTTGGCGTCGTTGTGACTCCGCGAGAGCTTCGCGCTGAGTTCGTCCAGGGCGAGCGCGGCACGGACACCGGGGACCTTGTTCGCCGCCATGCACATGCCGATCCCGGTGCCGCAGACGAGGATGCCGCGATCCGCCTGCCCGTCGCGAACGGCGTTCGCGACCAGCCAGGCCCGGTCGGGGTAGTCGCACGGACTCACGTCGCCCTTCACGCCCCCCAGCTCGACGACCTCGTGCCCCTCGCCCGCGAGGACGGGGAGGAGTTCGTCGATGGCCTGCCTTCCACGATGGTCGCAACCGAGGGCGATGCGCATTCGTCCGTCCTTTCGATCTCGACGGCCCTCAGCCGTCCTGAACGACGAGGAGTGCCCGAAGTCGATCGGGAAGCACCCGCTCGAGGCGATCCGCGACCCGATCGTAGACGTCCTGCCCCATGCCGATCGGGTCCTCGATGTCACCGTCCGGATCGACCCGGTCGATGATCGTCCCACCCTCGGGGTTCGCCATGCGGCGAGCGGCCTCGACGTGGCTCGAGGTCATGCCGAGCACGAGGTCGGCCCGGTCGATCATCTCGGACGTCAGCCGCTTGCTCGTCCCCTCGGCCGCGATCCCGCGCCGTTCCAGCGCCTCCGCGGACTCGATCGAGATCGGAACCCCGTCGGCGGCGAGCACCCCCGCCGAGGCGACGAAGATCCCCTCCTCGAGCCCGTCGACGGCTCCCCTCGCGAGCAGATCGCGAGCGATCCCCTCGGCCAGGGGCGACCGACAGGTGTTTCCGGTGCAAATGAACAGGACCGTCCTCATCGGCGGCTATTCTACCGCGTTCCGATCCGGTCACCGAGGGCCCCGAGGGCGGATCGGGATACAGTGGACGCCCAGCAACCTAGGAGACTCCGTTGGAATTCCTCGAATTCGATCGTGCGTGGCGAACCCTCTCGGACGAAGACGTCGTGACCCTGAACGGCGACGCCCCCGAAGGACTCGACATCCTCCAGATCGACTACGACGAGCGGCGCTCCGCCCACCGCACGATCTTCGCGATGAGCCCGGACCACGAGCCGGACGTCGCGGACCCCGAAGTCCTCGAGATCGACCGGGCACGGGCCGGGGAGGTCCTCGAACACATCCTCCACAAGCTCCACCTGGCGCCGCTCCTGATCCTTCCGATCGGACGATGGCGTTCGGTCTTCGACGTCGTCACGCCCGCCCTCGCCGACAACGAGCAGTGGGTGGCCATCGACTCCGAGGCCACCGTCGAACTCAACACGCGTGATCCGCTGGTCTGCGAGCTTCGCGACCTGCACCTGCTTCGGGCCGTGGTGGATGCGGTGCTCGCCAACAGCGAGGAGCTCGCGCAGGGAATCTCCATCGCCGCCGTCCAGGCCCCGCTCCTCGTCGAGGTCGAACCGGCCGGTGGCGTGCTGATCACGATCGGGAACGAAGGCCTCGCCGACGAGGTCCGCGCGGTGGCCCAGGCCCTGATGGGGAACGAAGGCTGAACTCGACGGCCGGTCTCGACGGCCGGTCTGCCGGCGTCGCGATCGCCCCCCGGGCTCAGGCGGTCAGTCTCGAGCCGTCGGATTCCCAGGCGAGTCCGCACATGAGGCAGTCGGTCTCGTCCGACCCCTGGAGCTCCTCCCCGCAGGAGGGGCAGCGATGTCGGCGGATCTGGTCGCGGGCGAGCCAGAGCTCTCCCGCCTTCAGGACCCGGAAGCACAGGACCGCCGGGACCAGGGTGAAGATCGAGAAGAGCAGCAGCAGAATCGCGGCTGGCGGCATCAGGAAGCAGACCGAGAAGGTCAGCACGAAGAGGCCGATGTAGAAGAACAGCACCGCCACGGGGTAGACCTCGGTCGTCCAGCGGATGATTCGGTACGGCAGCATCAGGAAAGTCTAGGCCCCTCTGACCCGTCTTCGGCCCGTCCAGGGGCCCGGATGCGTCCCCGGGCAGACGACACCCGATCCACGGTGCCCCCAGCCGGTGGTGGTTCGGATCGGTCTGGGGGCCGAGGACCGCTACACTTCGTGGATCGGCTCGGGCCGCCGCCCGAGCACCACGGTCCGTGGAGTCCAGATCCCCATGAAGCTCGTCTGCAGTCGTGATGCCCTGGCCGAAGCCCTGTCGGTCGCCGGAAGCGTGGTCGTCAGCCGGACGCCCGCCCCCGTCCTGACCTGCCTGAAGCTGGATGCGCGGGACGGCCAGCTGTTCGTGTCGTCGACCGACACCGAGATCGGGCTCGTGCTCGGCGTGGCCGAAGTCGACATCCGCGAGGAGGGCTCGGCCCTGATCCCGGCGGACAAGCTGAACCAGATCGTCCGGGCGAGCGGCGACGACGCCCTGACCATCGAGGTCAACGAGCACGTGGCCAACATCCGCGGCAAGGACGCGAAGTTCAAGGTCTTCGGGTTCGACCCCCAGGAGTTCCCCGGCGTCCCGGGCTTCGAGGACGGCGAGACGGAGTTCGAGACGAACGCCGGCGTGCTTCGTCGGCTCATCGGTCGGACCGCCTTCGCGACCGCGGTGGAGAACAGCCGCTACGCGATCAACGGGGTCCTGCTCGAGCGGACCGGCCGCAACCTCCGGATGGTCGCGACCGACGGGCGCCGGCTCGCCGTGGCGCGAGGCGAGTGCGCCAATCCCGCCGACGGGGACAGTGCCTCGATCGTCCCGACCAAGGCGCTCAACGTGCTGAGTCGACTGATGAGCGATCCCGATGAACCGGTCCGGGTCCGTCGCGATCGGAACCAGATCGTCTTCCAGGTCGGCGAGGGTCCCGCGGCCCCCATCCTCTCGAGCAACCTCGTCGAGGGATCCTTCCCTCCGTTCGAGGACGTGATCCCCAAGGACCAGGACAAGAAGGTCGAGTTCGACGCCGGCGAGCTCTCGTCCGCGGTTCGACGGGCCGCCCTCCTCACCAACGAGGAGAGCAAGGGCGTCCGCCTCGCCTTCGACAGCGGCAGCCTCACGCTCTCGAGCCGGGCGCCGGAGATGGGCGAGGCGGAGATCAAGGTCGATGCGGCCCAGTACCAGGGCGACCCCATCGAGATCGGCTTCAATCCGGTCTACCTGACCGAGGCGTTGAAGCACGCCGATGCCGCCACCGTCCTCATCGAACTCAAGGCCCCGAACAAGCCCGGCGTGATCAAGGTCGACGGCGACTTCACCTACGTGGTGATGCCGGTCAACCTCACCTGACCCGATCCGCTGCAGGATGTCCCGAACGGGACGTCGGGGCTCAGTCCCCGGCCGCGGTCTCGATCTCGTAGCCGTCGGCCTCCCACTGCTGGATGCCGCCGCGCAGGGTGTAGACGTCCTTGAATCCCATCTCGATCAGCCGCTTGCTGGCGGCGTCCGAGAGGATGTCCTGGAAGCCGTCGCCGTACACGATGATCGGCGACCGCCCCTCCAGCTCCTCGCGGGCCCGATCCTCGAACATCCCGCTGCCGAAGGGCATGCTCAGGGCGCCCGGGATGTGTCCGGCGTCGTAGGCCCTGCGGATCCGGGGATCGAGCCAGACCGGACGAGACATCCGCCCGAAGGCGCCATCCGACCTGGGCACGGCGAGATCGATCGCCTCCTGCGGCGCCACCGGGCGAAGATCCCGGTCGCTGGTCTCGGTCTTGCATCCGGGAGCGGTCGAGAGGATCGCCGCCCACGCGACGAGACCGAGGAACGGGGTGAGGACCTGGTGCCGTTGTTCGCTCATGGCCCGGAGGATACGGGATTTCCGGGGCGTTCCGGGGCGTGACCGAGGGCCGGACGCGAACCACGAACCGACCGAGACGTACACTCCCCCTTCCCACGATTGGAGCACGCATGGTCCATCCGTTCCCCGCACTCGTCCTCGTCGCCGGCCTCGCCACCGCGGCGGCCCCCCCGCAGGAACCACCGACCGGGATCGGGGGCTTCTCCTTCGGGACGCCGGCAGGTGAGGTGCTCGACGGGTCGAAGCTCGTGCGGATGGACGTGCTCGCCGATCGATCGATCGTCCGACCCGGCGACGAGACGCTCCTCGGCGTCCGCTTCCGCATCACGCCGAAGTGGCACATCTACTGGCGGAATCCCGGCGACAGCGGCACGGCGCCGTCGATCCGCGTGAGCGGACTCGAGGGTCTGGAGACGAAGCCGATCCGCTGGCCGCGCCCCATGGTCTTCGAGGGCGACTGGGACACCACCTACGGCTACGAGGAGGAGGTCGTGCTGCTGGTCCCCGTGAGAATCCCCGCATCGGCGCCGGACGGCACCGTCGACCTCGAGGTCGAGGCCGAATGGCTGGTCTGCAAGGAGGCATGCCTCCTCGGGGACGGCCGGGGCGTCGTCTCGATCGAAGTGGATCGAGAGGCGAAGCCCCGGGCCGAAGCCCGAGGGAATCCGGCGATCGCGACCTCGTCCTCCCGGCTCCCGGAACCCCTGGCGGGCCTGGAGGGAGGATCGGCCCGGCTCGAGGGCGGATCGACGCCCGACCGGCTCGTGATCGAGGGCCCGGCCGGACCGGCCACCGCGATCCGATTCATCCCCGACCTGACCCCCGGCGTGACGGCCGGGGAGGGGCATCCGGTCGATGCGGTCATCTCGGACGGGAAGTTCCGAATCGAAGTCCCCCTCTCCATCGAACCCGACAACTCCCTCGGCCAGCCCCTCGAGGCGGCCGGGCTCGTCCTCTTCGGCCCCCGGGCCACGGATCCAGCTCGTTCGGTCCGACTGCCGATCGCCTCCTGATCGGGATCGGGCCCCGTCCACGAATCGTCTTCCCCGAAGGTCGCCCGTCGACCTCCAACCGCACACGGAGCACGCACCATGCGTCGGATCACTTCCATCGTCGCCTGCCTCGGCCTGGCCGCCACCGCCGCCATGGCCTCCACCACCACCCCGGCCCCCTCGTCGATCGAGCTCGCCGCGGACGCCCCCGCCGCCAAGGCCAAGATCGGGGAGAAGGCCCCGGCCTTCAAGATGAAAGACCTCGACGGCAAGGAGCACGCGCTCGCCGACTTCAAGGGCAAGATCGTCGTCCTCGAGTGGAACTGCCCGACCTGCCCGTACAGCGGCGGCAAGAGCCGCAACTCGGTCCACTCGACCGGCCAGGTCAAGAAGCTCATGGACGACATGAAGAAGGTCGACGAGAACGTCGTCTACCTCCTCGTCGACTCCTCGACCGCCAAGATGCGGATGTCGCCCGCCGAGCTCGTCAAGAAGGACAAGGAAGTCGTCAAGCAGCTCGACATCAAGGCGCCGGTCCTCATCGACGCCGACACCAAGGTCGCCGCCGCCTACGGCGCGAAGACCACCCCCCACTGCTACGTCATCGACGGCGAGGGCGTCCTCCGCTACATGGGCGCCTTCAGCGACCGGGCCGAGACCAACTACGTCCTCAAGGCCGTGACCGCCATCAAGAACGGCTCCACCGTGAGTCCCACCGAGATGCGTCCTTGGGGATGCGGCGTCAAGATCAGGAAGTGATCGACGCCGATCGACGCGATCGATCGAATGGACCCGGACGACAGCGGGCGGCCCTTCGGGCCGCCCGCTGTTCCTTGGCTTGTTTCGCTTCCCGGGAAACCGGCCGGATCAGGCGAGTGCCGCGGCACCCGAGACGATCTCGGTGAGTTCCGTGGTGATGCGGGCCTGGCGGGCGCGGTTGTAGTCCCGCTTGAGGGAACGCCCGAGCCCCGCCGCGTTGTCGGTGGCCGCCTTCATCGCGATCATCCGCATGATCTGCTCGCTGACCACCGCGTCGTTGAACGCCTGGAAGAGCGAGGTCCGGACCGCCTGCGGGAGCAGGGCGTTGAGGAGCGACGCCTCGTCCGGGGTGAACTCGTACATCGTGTCGACACCGCCGGAGGTCTCCTCGCCCGACGGTGGCTCCATCGGGAGGAGCTGCTGGATCTCGGGGATCTGCCGGGCGTTGCTCTCGAACCGCATGTAGGCGATGCGGACCGTGTCGATCTCGCCCGCGGTGAACCGGTCCATGAGCCGGTCCGCGATCGCGGCGACGGCCTCGTAGTCGGGCTTGTCGCCGATGTCGTGCGTCTCGGAGACCTTGATGTTGGCGAAGTGGAAGAACGTCTCCGCCTTCTTGCCGCTGGTCTGGACCTCGACCTCGCGACCGGACTCGACGAGCGAGCGGTGGAACTTGAGGGCGTTGCGAAGGACGTTCGAGTTGTAGGCCCCGCAGAACCCGCGATCCGAGCCGATGACCAGCAGCAGGTCTCGACCGGTCGGCTTGCGATCGCCGCCGACCAGCGGGTGGTCGAGTTCCGCGGGGTTGGCGCAGACGGCGCCGACGAGCTCGCGGATCTTCTCGGTGTAGGGCTGGGTGGCCTTGGTGCGCTGGACCGCCGCGGTGAACTTCGCGGTGGCGATCATCTGCATGGTCTTCGTGATCCTCTGGATCGTTCCGACCGCGATCATGCGCTGCTTGATTTCGCGAATCTGTGCCATGGGTCGTGGAGTCTACCGGGCCCCACCCCGCCTCGCCACGCCTCCGTCAGAGCCGAAGCCCGTCCCAGGCGAGCCTCATCCCCCCGGGGAGCCGGGGATCGAGCTCCGCGTGGCGGATCTCGTGGGACATGTGGACGAACCAGGTCCGCTCGGCCCCGATCCGGGAGGCCGCCTCGACCGCCTCGTCGACCGTGAAGTGGGTCGGATGGGCCCGGGGCCGGAGCATGTCGAGCACCAGCGTCCGAAGCCCCTCGAGCCGGGGCCAGGTCTCCGGGGGGATCCCCGAGACGTCGGTGCAGTAGGCGAGCGGGAACGGCCCGGGCGGGTCCCCGGCCACGCTCCCGTCGTCGTCCAGGGCGTCGATCCGGTAGCCGAGGATCGGCAGCCGCCCGTGGAGGAGGCGGAGGGGCTCGAACCGCAGGCCGTGGCGATCG
>JAYZBK010000132.1:0-16399 GCA_036339295.1 Planctomycetota bacterium | reverse complement strand
GATGGGCCGGCGGGAGTTGAATCGATGCGAACGCCGCGATCCAAGCAACGGCCGACGGACGAACGACGAGGTGCACGACGGACGGTCGGTCCGATCGTCGCGCTCGCCGTGGCGACCACGACGGCGACGTTCACGAGTGCGGTCATCGGACAGGAGTCCCCGCCGACTCCAATCGTCGAGGACTCCGGCGAGCCGATGGTCCGGTTCAACTTCAAGGGCCAGTCGTGGGACCAGGTGCTCGACTACTTCTCGCGCGCCTCCGGCCTCCCGATCGTCCGGGCCGTCGACGTCCCGTCCGGAACCGTCGACTACATCCATCCGACCCCCTATCCGCTCTCCAAGGCGCTCGAGACGCTGAACATCCTCCTCCAGACGAGGCAGGTGATGCTGCGTCGGGACGACGGTCGACTCGTGCTCGATGCACTCGACGAGTCCAAGCGGGTCAACGTGCCGACCTTCGTCGGCGAACTGCCCTCCGAGGTCACGCCGGACACCGTGGTGACGCTGATCGTCCCGCTCCTCAACGCGACGGCGGTGACGGTCGCCGAGCAGCTCAAGACGATGGTCGGCGAGTACGGCATGCTCGTCGCCCTGCCCGAACAGAACTCCATCCTCGTCGTGGAGACCGCGGCGAACGTCCGGCGGCTTCGGATGATCGTGGACGAACTCGATCGCGAGGACAAGGAGAACGCGATCGAGCAGATCCCGCTCCAGAACGCCTCGGCGGAGGCCCTGCTTCCCGTCCTCCAGAAGCTGATGAGCGAACGCGTGGTGAAGACCGTCACGCGGAACAAGAAGCCGGTCCAGGTCGAGGAGGACGTGATGCCGGCCGGCTTCCGCATCACCTCCGACGCGCGGACCAACACGATCATCGCGCGGGGCACCCCGAAGCGGATCGAACGGCTCCGGGCCGCGATCCAGATGCTCGACACCCCGAAGGTCGGTTCGGTCCGCCAGATGCGCACGATCCAGCTCGAGCGGCTGACGGTGGACGGCGCGAGGGCCAAGCTCGACCAGCTCTTCGCCGGCCTCCCGGAGGACAAGCGGCCGACCTACGTCGTCCTCGCCGACACGAACCGGCTCACGATCTCCGCCGACCCCGGGGTGATCGACCAGGCCACCCAGTTCCTCGCCGACCTCGAGAGCGGGGGATCGCTCGGCCCCGCCGCGGGCGCGGAGACGGTGGCCCTGCTTCCCCTCGAGTTCGCGTCCCCCGAGTCCGCGACCACCGCGGTGAGGGCCGTGCTCAATCCCCGCCAGCTCTCCGTGGTCAAGATCGTGCCGGGTCCCGACGGACGCAGCCTGGTCGTGGCCGGTCCCGCCGGCGACCTCGATGCGGTCCGCCGCACGCTGGTGCTCGTCGACCGTCCCGCGACCATCGATCGGCAGGTGCGCTACCTCACGGTCGAGGCGGTGGATCCGGTGCTCGCGGTGGAGCGGGCCACCCGGATGTACGAGACCGAGTCGGCGAGCGATCCGACCGCGGCCGTGACCGTCGACTTCCAGTCCGCCGACCGGTCGCTCGTGCTCGAGGGGACGCCCGCAGCCCTCGACGCGTTCGAGCGCACGCTCCGCGCCGCCAGTGCGACCATCGAGCCGGTCTCCTCCGTCCGCCAGTTCACGATCGCGAACACCGATCCGAGCCGGATCGTGCCTTCGCTCCAGAGCCTCTCCCGCTCGATGCTCAAGCCTCGCGACGGCGGCCCGTTCGTCGCCCCGGTGTTCGAGGCGGTCGACCCGTTGGGCCTGCTGGTGGTCGAGGCACCGCTGGAGCAGTACCCGGTGATCGAGGAGCTCGTCTCGACCCTCGACCGAGCGCAGCCCCGCGACATCGCCTTCCGGGTCGTGCCGGTCGGCGACCTCGACGGCGAGTCCCTCCTGGCGAGGACGTTCGAGGCGTTCGACCGCCAGGCCGCGCTCCTTCCCGAGAACGCCATGGCCCGCCCGAAGGCGATCCACGATCCCGCGACCGGGAGCCTCGAGATCCTCGGGCAGGCCGACGCGGTCGCGGCCTTCGAGCGCTCGCTCGTGGAGGTCCGTCGTCGAATGCCGGCGCCCGCCGCCGCCCGCCTCATCGAGGTCCGGCAGGTCAAGGCCGGCGACATCGTCGACGACCTGCGCGACATGGTCGCGACCACGGTGGACCTCGGGAGCCGTCCGATCCCGGCACCGATCATCGAGGTCGTCGAGCCGACGAACTCGCTCTGGGTCAAGGGCGAGGCCGCCCAGCTGGCGGCGATCGCCGATCTCGTGAAGCGACTCGACGTCTTCGAGCCGACCGAGATGCCGCCGCTCCGCATGCTCCAGCTCGCCGGCAGCGACGCGAACCAGATCGCCGCCCTGCTGACCGCCCGCTACGACGCCCGTCCGACCGACGTCAGGCGCGAGGAGCCCGTGCGGATCGAGGCCGACGCCGCCACCAACACGCTCGTGGTCACGGCCGCCGAGCCGGTGTTCGAGGAGATCCGGTCCTTCGTGGACTCGCTCAACCGCAACAGCGACTCGGAGTCGGAGCGAGAGACGATGATCTTCCCGCTCCGGCTCGCCCGCGCGGTCGACCTCTCCAAGGCGCTCGGCACGCTCTACCCGGAGCCGCCGATGCCGACCGACTCGCGGGGGCGACCGCTCCCGCACCTGCGCCAGCCGCGGGAGGTCTTCGTCAGCGCGGATGCGGGCACCAACACGCTCATCATCGAGGCCCCGAGCGCCCGTCGCGCGAGCTTCGAGCAGCTGGTCCAGCAGCTCGACCGCATCGAGCTCCCGCCGCAGGCCGAGCTCCGCACCTGGGACGTCAGCCGGGGCGAGGGCGACCAGATCGCCCGCACCCTCTCGAACCTCGCCCGGCAGGGCGTGCTGAGCAAGCCCGGGGCGAACGGGGAGAAGTCGGTCGAGGTGACCGTGGAGTTCGAGCCCCGCAGCCGGACCCTGATCGTCGCGGGCGACGACTTCACCTTCAGCAAGGTCACCGAGATCCTCGAGGACCTGCAGGCGGTCCCGGTCGCGCGGTCGCTGCAGGTGATCGAGATCACCGCGGGCGATGCCGCCGCGATCTCCGACCGGGCCTCCCGGCTCTACACCGAACAGACCGAGGGCGATCCCGAGTTCGGCGAGGTCGACGTCGAGGTGGACGTCGTGAACGGCACCATCCTCGCGGTGGGGGAGGAGGCGTCCCTCGCCCGCTTCACGCAGGTCGTGCGGCAGCTCGAATCCGCGCAGTCCCGGCCCCCCGACGTCCGGCTTCTCACCCTGGAGCACACCGATGCCGCGGAGGTCGCGGCGATGCTCGAGCAGCTGCTCGGGAACGAACTCTCGGCCGCGGTCCTGGGCGGATCGCCGCCGGCCATCGAACCGCTGGTCGCGGTGAATGCGCTCCTGGTCGCGGCGCAGCCGCGCGAGCACGAGATCATCGGTTCGGTGGTCGACACGCTCGACGTGCCGGAGGACGAGGTGCTCCCGCCCATCCGGATCCTCCAGTTGCGCACGGCGGACGCCTCGAACCTGGCGGAGGCGCTGATGGCCACCTACGACCGCCGGACCCCGGAAGAGCGTCGCGACCGACCGGTCCGCATCTCCGCCGACCTCGCGACCAACGCCCTCGTGGTCGCTGCGCACCCGGAGATGCTCGAGGAGATCCGGGCGATCACCGCCGAACTCAACGACGCCGATCGCGTCGACGCCGAAGGCCGCGAGATCCGCATCTTCCCCCTTCGCGTGGCCCGGGCGGAGGACCTCGCCCAGACGATCGACCAGATGTATCCCGAGCCGCCCATGCCGCTCGACTTCCGTGGCCGGCCCCGGCCCGATCTTCGCGAGCCCCGCGAGGTCGTCGTCCGGGCCAACCCGCAGATGAACGCCCTCATCGTCGATGCGCCGATCCAGCGCATGGCCGGATTCGAGAAGCTCGTGCAGCAGCTCGACCAGGCCCAGATCGTCGCCGAGAGCGAGATCCGCACCTGGAAGCTGCCGGCGATCGAACTCGAGTCCGCGGCGCGGGCGATCGAGGAACTCGCCTCCGCGGGGCATCTCGGCGCGACCGACGCGGGCACGACGATCTCGGTCAGCGTCGACGCCGCGAGCGACACGTTGATCGTCTCGGGCCCCCCGGTCATCTTCGACCGGGTCGGGGCGGTCATCGATTCGCTCGGCCAGGGGCCGCTGACCCCGACCACGTCGCTGCGCACCTTCAGACTGCTCCAGGCCCGGGCCGAGTCGCTGGCGCCGATGCTCCGCGAGGTGCTCGTGGCCCGGATCCGCGAGGACCTTCCCGGCGACGTGGGCCAGGTCGATCGACTGCTCACCGTCACGGCGGACCGGAAGACCAACACCTTGATCGTCTCGGCGCCGGACGTCGTCATGCCGATCGCCGAGCAGCTGGTGCAGACGCTCGACGCGACGGGATCGGCGATCGGCGACCCGACGGTCCGCGTGCGGCCGCTCTCCTTCGCCGACGCCGCGATCGTCGCGACGGCCCTGCAGCAGGCGATTCCCAGCATGACCAGCACCGCCACCGGCGACTCGGTCGAGGTCAAGGTCGTGCCCGCCACCGGTTCCAACGCCCTGCTCCTGGTCGGCATCCCCCAGGACATCGAGGAGGTCGAGACCTTGATCGAACCGCTCGACGCCCGCCCCGCGACCGACGCGGTCGACGCCCGGACGTTCGAACTCGTGCACGCGGACGCGTCGCGGGTCGCGCCGATCGTCCAGAAGCTGCTGGACGACCAGCAGGACAGCGATCCCCGCATCATGATCGAGCGGATCCGTCGGTCGAGGGGCATGGTCGATCTCACGCCGAAGGTCCGGGTCGAGGCCGACGACCGGACCAACAGCCTGATCGTGAGCGGGCCGCAGCAGACGGTGAACCTCGCCGAGGGACTCATCGCCAAGCTCGATCGCCCCGACGTCGACGCGGAGCGTCGCTACTCCTCCTTCACCCCGCGGAACCTCGATCCCCAGAAGGTCGTCGAGAGTGCCGCCCGGGTCCTCGAGGACACGCGGCCCTCGGGAACCCGGAGCACGCTCGAGCTGGTGGTCGAGCCCCAGAGCGGCACGATCATGGTGATCGGCTCGGCGGAGGAGACCGTGCGGGCGACCGACCTCCTTCGCTCGTGGGACGACTCGGTCCCGGAGCTGCCGGCCGTCGATCTCCGGGTGGTCGACCTCGCGACCGCCGACGCCGCCGCGGTCGCGCCGTCGATCTCCGCGGTCCTTCGCGATCGCAGCCGATGGCCCCAGTCGCTTCGGGCGGCGCTCCGGGCGGGGCTGCCCGTGGCCGAACCCTCGGTGACCGCCGACGTCGCGACCAACCGACTGCTGATCTCCGCCCCCGCGGAGCTGCAGTCCGTGGCGACGGCGCTCCTGGCGCAGCTCGATCGAACGGCGGAGGACGCGGCCGTGGAGGTGCGGGTGTATCCCGTCCCGACCGGGGACGCCGACGGACTCGCGTCCGCGCTCTCGACCGCCCTCTCCGCGGCGGCCCGCCCCGGTGAATCGAAGCCCGTGGTCGCGGCGGCCTCCCGGGCCGAGGCGGTGATCGTCACCGCGTCCCCCCGACTCCAGCAGGTCGTGGCCGACCAGCTCGAGCAGGTCCTCGCCGGTGGCGGCGGCACGCAGGTCCGGACCCTCTTCCTCGACCATGCCTCCGCGGCGAGGATCGCTCCCCTCATCGAGGGCATGCTCGCCGGTGGTGGCGAGGTCGACCTCGACGGCTATCCGCGCTGGATGCGGGCGGAGCTCGTGTTCCAGCAGTCGATGTCGGGAGGTGGCGAGGTGAAGGTCATGGCGGACGAGCGTCTCAATGCGGTCGTCGCGACCGGTCCGGTCGCCGCCCTGAACGTCGCGGAGCAGCTCGCTCGCCAGCTCGACGTCGCGCCGGCCGGCGGCGACGATCGTCGCATCCGGGTCCTCGAGGTCCGCAACGCGGATGCCGCGGTGCTCGGCACGACCCTCGACGAGCTCTTCGCGGCGACCGACGACGGGTCGACGCCTCCGCTCATCCGGGTCAACGCCGAGAGCAACACGCTTCTGGTCCGGGCCGACGCCCGGCAGTTCCAGCAGATCGAGGAGATCGTCCGGGACATCGACGATGCCTCGGTCAACGTGGCCCGCGAACTCCGGACGGTCCCGATCGATCCGGGCCGCAGCTCGGCCGAGGACGTGGCGCGGGTGCTGGAGCGGATGCTCGAACGGGACGGCGAGGATCGCGTGCGGATCGTGCCCCTCGACGAGCTCCTCGAACGCCGGAAGAAGAAGGATGATCCGGGGCGGAAGATCTCGGCCGACCGTCCCGCGCGGGGCGGGATGCGGGCGCTCGTCGCGGGGCTGGCCCTCGCCGCGGTGCCGGTCGACGTCCCGGCGGCCGATCCCCGGCCCGCGGTCTCGCTGGTCGACGTCCAGGAGGCGGCCGCCGAACCCCGTCCCGAGACACTTCCCGAACCCGGCCCCGCGACCGCGGCGGCGCAGGCATCCGACGAGGACGCGGACGGCGGCGACGTCGTGATCGCGATCGATCCCGCCACGAACTCGCTCGTCGTCCTCGGGCCCCCGAGGGAGCTCGATCGACTGGCGGAGCTCGCGGACACGGTCGAGGACAACCTTCCCGAGGAGGGTGGCGTCATCCGGACCGTGCCGCTGCCGACCTCGATCGACGCGGGCGAGCTCGCCAACGTCGTGAACCAGACGCTTCGGATGGTGATCCCGGCCGGCGGCGTCCGGGGCGATCTCTTCCGCCGGGCGATGGTGGTGGCCGACCCGGTCTCCAACGCCCTCGTCGTCACCTGCCGCGAGGACGACTTCGAGATCGTCGCCGACCTCATCGCCTCGACCGCCCGCCCGCCGGAGGCGCCCGAGGTCGTCGTCCGGCTCTACCCGCTCCAGCAGACGAGCGTCGACCGGGCCTCCTCGGGCTTGCGGACGCTCCTGGCGAGGCCGCGAGGGTCGCGCTTCGAGGAACTCTCGCTCGCGATCGACACCGACGGCGTCCGAACCGAGGCGACGTTCGATCCGGCACTCGTGACCGTGATTCCCGACGGGTCCACCAACACCCTCATCGTGGTCGCCCCGCCCGCGGCGATCGACTTCGTCGACCGCTTCGTCTCGCTCACGGAGCAGGCGCCGCCGGCCGACCGCACCACGCTGCGACTGTTCGAGCTTCGATACGCCCGGGCCGCCGACCTGCGGCGGACGCTCTCCGAGGTCTTCGACACCCGCTTCCGCAACCAGCGTCGAGCGGGCGGCGGCACCAACGAGCCGGAGTTCGCCTTCGACGAGCGGAGCAACCAGCTCATCGTGACCGCGAGCACCGAGGAGCTCGCCGAGGTCGAGCGGCTGATCGCGAAGCTCGACGTGGAGGACGGTCGCGAGCAGCATCCGCTCACGGTCCTCGAACTCGCGGCCGCCACCCCCTCGTCCGCCTCGGGCGTGCTCGACCGGGCCGTCTTCGGGTCCGACGAACGACTTCGGGCGACCACCCTGATCCTCGCCGACGATCCGTCGGGCGTGCTGCTCGTGCGGGCCGACGAGGACACGCTCGGCGAGATCCGCGACGTGCTCGACCGGATCGATCGCGAGGCGACGAGCCGGTTCCCCGTGCGGACCATCGAACTGGCCCGCGCCGACGCCGGCCGGGTCTCCGAATCGATCAGTCGCTTCTACACCGACCGGGCCCGGCTCTTCTCGACCGGACGCGGGCGACGGACGCAGTCGGCTTCGGTGGCGATCACCGGCACGCCCGGTGGCGGCACGTTGCTGGTCGCCTGCGACGACGAGACCTTCGCGGAGGTCGAGCAGCTCGCCCGGACCTTCGACCAGACCGATGCGACGGAGGACTACGACTACCGCATCTACGAACTGAAGCACGCCCGGGCCGAGGAGCTCTCGCAGACCATCGAGGAGCTCGTGGGTGAACTCGTGTTCACCTCGGGCCTCTTCGGCCAGCTCGGTTCGCGTCGCAACGCCACGCCGACCCGCGACACCCGCGGCTCGATCGCGGTGCGGGCGGAGGAGAGGATCAACGCCCTGGTGGTCAGCGGCCGAGGCGACAACTTCAAGCTCGTCGAGGAGCTGATCCAGTCGCTCGACATCCCGACCCCGGCGGACGAACGCCGGGTGGTCCGGCACTATCGCGTCGCGGGCATCGAGTCGGACCTTCTCGAGGAGGTCCTGCGCGAGGCGATCGACGCCGATTCCGGCCGGGGCCGCTGGTGGGACTCCGGGGGTGACAGTGGTGCCACCGTCCTGACCGATCGCGGCGCCGACTTCGTCGTGGTGGTCGGCACCGAGCAGCAGCAGGCGGACGTGCAGGCGATCGTCGCCGACCTCGATGCCTCCTCGATGGGGGGCGACACCGAGGTGGTGCTGGTCCGGACCGAGTTCGCCGACTCCGACGACGTCGCCGGCGCGGTGAGCCGCTTCCTCGCGGACCGCTCCCGGGCGACCGGGATCGACGAGACGGTCGTCATCACGCCGGTGCGTGGGGCGAACGCGATCCTCGTCGCGGGGCCGGAGGCGGAGGTCCGGACGGTCGAGGATCTCGTCGGTCGGATCGACGCACCGGACAGCTCGGGCAACCGTTCGATCGAGATCATCCGCGTCGAGCGGGGGCAGGCGGCGGAGATCGCCCGTCTCGTCGGCGCCCAGTTCGAGCGACGCGGGGGCGACGGCGTGGTCATCACCCCGGACGCCCGGACCAACTCGATCCTCGTCAACGCGCCGACCGCCCTCGTTCCCGAGATCCAGGGCCTGGTCGCCCGCCTCGACGCCCCGGACGACACCGACCAGAGCGTCATCCGGACCTACCGACTCACCACCGCCGACGCCGACGCCGCGGTCTCGATCCTCGAGGAGACCCTGCGGCTCGACGAGGACGGCCGGACCACCGGCATCTCGATCACCCCGGTCGACGGCGAGGAACCGGTCGAGGTCCGCGCGACGATCGTCGCCGACCGGCGATCGAACTCCCTCGTCGTGACCGCGACCCCGGAGAGCCTCCCCGTGATCGAGGCGATCGTGGAGGAACTCGAGGCGGCGCCGGCCCGCAGCCCGGTCGAGTACCGGATCGTGCAGCTCGAGCACGCCCCCGCGGCGGACGTCAGCATCACGATCGACCGGCTCCTCATGGCCCGGGGCGACGACTGGCGCGACGTCGCGATCGACTACAACCGCTTCGAGAACCAGCTGGTGGTGGGGGCGACGCCCGACCAGTTCGAGGTCATCGGCGACATCCTCGCGGAGATCGACGTCCCGGCCGTCCGCACCCGGAAGACCGACTTCGTCGGGCTCGAGTTCGCCGACGCCGCCCAGGTCGCGGACGCGCTCGGGAACTTCTACGGTCCCTATGCCTTCGAGGCCGACACTCCCGGCAAGCAGAACGTCAAGATCATCGCGGACGAAGCGACCAACAGCCTCGTCATCACGGCGGCCGAGGCGGAATGGACCGGGATCCTCGCCCTGGTCGGGAAGCTCGACGCCGAGGAGTACGACTCCTCGATGCAGCTCGAGGTCCTGCCGCTCATGCACGCGGACGCGCGGAGCGTCGCCCGGGCGATCAACGAGGCGTTCCGCCCGGTGCTCGAGCAGGCCCGTCGCGAGCAGCAGGGCAACAACAACCGCCGCGGGGCCCGCGAGGAGGGCGAACGCGAGCGGGGCGAGGGCGGTGGCCCGACCGTGCTCATGACGGGCGAGGACTGGGTGAGCGCGAGCGCCGAGCCTCAGACCAACGCCCTGATCATCAGCGCAAGCCGTCGGAACCTGAACAAGATCGAACGCATCGTCGAGCAGATCGACGTCGCGGAGTTCGCGAACCTGGCCGCGCCCAGGATCATCCCGGTGGAGAGCGGCGATCCCGAGGCCCTCGCCGACGCGCTTCGGTCGATGTACCTGCCCGACGGGGAGCGGAGCCCGACGCTCCGGATCGTCGGTGACCGGGCGTCCAACTCGGTGATCGTCCGGGCGGACGACCAGGAGTTCATGCAGATCCTCGCCCTCGCGACCGCGCTCCAGCAGGAGGCCGACGACCAGGGACTCTCGGTCCGGGTCGTCCGGCTCGAGTCGGCGCCGGCAACCCGCGTCGCGGAATCGATCCGCGGCGCGTTCGCGGCGAAGGCCAGCCAGGACCGGCTTCCGTTCTCGATCCAGGTCGATCCCGTCGGGAACGCCCTGGTCGTGGCCTCGACCGGGCCGCTCTTCGAGGAGGTCGAGCGGACGGTCCGCGAGATGGACCGCCTCTCTCCCGCGAGCGGGCAGGGGATCTTCATCATCGATCTCGAGAACGTCCCCGCCGACGTCGCCGAACGGACGGTCCGACGGATCGGCCTGGACCGACCCGCGACCGACGCGAGTTCGCGACTGGTGGTCGAGCCGATCAAGCTGTCCAGGGTCGAGGGGCGGAACGCCCTCCTCGTCGTGGCGAATCCCGCCGATCGCGAGACCGTCGTCGGCCTGCTCAAGGCGATCGACGCGGAGCCCGAGGTGGCCGATGCCGAGGTCCGCGTGGTGCCGCTCGAGAACGCGAGGGCGTCGGCGGTCATGGGGCTCATCGACCAGGTGATCGACCCGGCCGGAGGCGGCCCCGACGGCAACCGGATCGCGACCGCGGTGAAGGAGCAGATCCGTCGCCTCGCGATTCGCGGGATCGACGGCGAACCGATCGCGCTCGACATCGCCGTCCCGATCCGCGTCACCGCGGACGACGAGGGCAACGCGCTGATCATCAGTTCGAACCTCGCCAACGTGACCGCGCTCGAGCAGGTCGCGAGGCTCTTCGACCGCCTGCCGACCACCGAGTCGCTGACCGTGCAGCTCTTCCCGCTCGACAACATCGCCGCCGAGCGGTTCGTCGACATCGTGGAGCAGGTCTTCGAGCAGGGCCGCGACCTCGCGACCCTCACCGGGCTCGACGTCCCGGCGATGCCCGAGGGAGCACTCGGCCCCGCCCTCCTCGAGGAGGTCGCCCTGGCGGTCGACGAGCGGACCAACACGGTCATCGCCGCGGGCAAGGAGTCCGCGGTCGCCTTCGTCGAGGTCATGCAGAACCGCCTCGACTCCGAGGTGGTGACCGGCTGGGTCGAACCGAGGGTCATCAGGCTCGAGTTCGCCGATGCCGCCGACCTCGCCGATCTCATCGACGAGGTGGTGGTCCAGGGCCAGTCCGAGCTTCCCGGGGCGACGCCGCTCCAGCGGCAGGTCGCCCGCCTTCGCTCGCTCCGCGACGGCGCCCGCCGCGCCGTCGACAGCGAGGTGTTCGTGCCGCTCTCCCGCCTGCTGGTCCGGGCGGACGAGCAGCTCAACGCCCTGGTCGTGGTCGCCAGCCCGCCGAACCTCGCCCTCGTCGAGGACCTCGTCGCGATGCTCGACGTCGAGGCCGCGGCCCCCGGCGCCCTCGTCCGCATCTATGCGGTGGAGAACGGCAGTGCGGAACGCATCGCCTCGCTCGCGAAGGAGATCTTCGAGGCCCAGGCCGCCGCCCGGGGCGGGGTCCGGCGCGACGAGGATCGCCTCGAGGCGATCCCCGATCTCCGGACGAACTCGATCGTCGTCTCGACCAGCCTTCGGAACTTCCAGCTGTTCGAGTCGCTGCTCGAGCGCCTCGACACGCCGCTGGCGGCCGAGTTCCGCGAGGTCCGGATCCTCCCGCTCCAGCATGCCGCCGCGAGCCGGCTGGCCCCGCTGGTCCAGCGGCTCGTCGACGCCCGCCTCGAACGACTCCGACGGGTGCAGCCGGAGACCGCGGATCTCGAGAAGGCGGTCGTCCTGTCCGACGATCTCGCCAACGCCCTGGTGATCGCCGCGGGCGAGGAGACGTTCCAGGTGATCGAGAGCCTCGTGCTGGATCTCGACCAGGACCAGATCGGCATGGCGGCCGACGTCCGCGTCGTGCCGGTGACCCGTGGCGGCCTCGAACGCATCGCGCAGGCGATCGAGCAGGTCATGGATCGTCGATACGCCGGCGTCCCCAACGACGTCGCCCGTCGAGACCGTCCGCTGGTCATCCCCGACCCCCGCAGCAGCTCGCTGCTGGTCGCGGCCAACCCCGAGGATCGCCGCTCGATCGAGGATCTCGTCGAGCGACTCGAGGACACGCCGCTCAACCCGGCCGTGGAGATCGAGGTCCTCGCCCTCGATTCGGGCTCGGCCCGCGACATCGCACCGCGGATCGAGGCCCTCATGCGGGAGCGGACCCAGAGCCTCGGCGAGGCCGGGCAGCCGTCGGATCGCGTCTCGATCGAGCCGCTCGACGGAAGCAACGCGATCGTCGTCGCGGCGAGCCGGGAGAACCAGGTCGTCGTCCGCGACCTCGTCGATCTCCTGGTCGCGGCGGAGCAGGACCGGATCGGCGACCAGTCGTTCGAGATCGTCACGGTCGCCAACAACCGGGCGAGCGAGCTCGTCGATCTCGTGGAGGAGCTCTACGCCGACGCGGAGAACCGTCGACGCGGTCCCGACTCGGTGAGGGTCTCCGCCGACGACCGCCTGAACGCCCTGCTCGTCTCCGGCACGCCCGGCGACGTCGGCGCCGTCCGCGACCTGGTCTCGCGGCTCGATTCCGAACGACCCGGCTCGGTGGTCGAGGTCCGGTCGATCCCGCTCGCCAGCGCGAATGCGCAGGAGATGGTGGGGCTCATCGAGACCGTCCTCAACGGGGGCGGGGGTCGCCGCGGCCGGGGAGGCCAGGTCGGGACCATCCTCCGCTACCTCCAGGAGATGGACGGGGAGGAGCCCGAGGGCATGGAGGTCGAGGTCTCGACCGCGATCCGTGAATCGATCGGCCTGACGCCCGACGTCCGGACCAACACGATCATCGTGACGGCCCCGAGCGATTCGATGACGCTGATCGAACGCATGATCCGCGACCTCGACGCGAGCGACACCGGATCGAAGAAGATCGAGGTGTTCAAGCTGGTCAACGCCGACGCGGACGCGATGGCCGACATCCTCACCGACCTCTTCCAGCTCCGGCAGCAGGGGAGCCTCTACGTCCTGAAGCCCCGCGAGGGCGGGGTGGCCGAGGTGCCCGGCGGCGTCGGCGAGGCCCCGCTCCCGGGCGGCGGCGAGGAGATGTTCGGGACCGACCTCACGCTGGTCCCCGACGAACGCCAGGCGCTCTCGATCACGGTCGACAGCCGGACCAACTCGCTCATCGTCTCGGGCACGCCCCGCTACCTCGAGCTGGTCGCGAACGTCGTGAACGAGCTCGACGCCCAGGACGCGAACGAGCGGGAGACGCTCGTCTACAACCTCCGCAACGCCCAGGCCGACGAGGTCGCCCGGGTGGTGAGCGAGTTCGTGAGCGAGGACCAGCGGAAGCTCGTCGAGACCCTCAGCTCCGACCAGCTGCCCTCGGCGGCGAGGCTGCTCGAGCGCGAGGTGACGATCGTCGGCGACGCCAAGAGCAACGCCGTGCTGGTCAACGCGTCCCCGCGGTACATCAGGCAGGTCGAGTCGATCATCGAGGAGCTCGACGTCGATCCGCCGCAGGTGCTCATCCAGGTGATGCTCGCGGAGATCACGCTCGACGACAACAGCGACTTCGGCGTGACCCTGAACGACAAGGTGGGCACGATCCCGTTCGCCAGCCGCGTCCAGTTCTCGAGTCCCGACTTCTTCAGCCAGCCCATCACCGGTTCGTTCTCGGTCGGCTTCAGCGACCTGAGCCTCGTGCTCAGCGCGATGTACGACCAGGGTCGGGTGCAGATCCTCTCGAATCCCTCGATCACCGTGGCGAACAACGAGCAGGGGCGGATCCAGGTCGGCCAGGAGGTGCGGCTCCCCGATGCCGTGCTGACGTCGGAGTTCGGTTCGCAGAGCTCCTCCGTCGTCGCCCAGGACCTCGGCGTCATCCTCGAGGTGCTGCCTTCGATCAACCCCGACGGCTTCGTTCGGATGCAGGTCCAACCGACGCTCTCGCGTCTCAGCGACCGGACCACCGAGATCAGCGAGACGTTCCGGAGCCCGATCATCGACAAGCGGGAGGCGCAGACGACGGTCACGGTCAAGGACGGGGAGACCGTCGTGCTCGGCGGCCTGATCGAGGAGTACAGCGAGCGACGCGACATGAAGGTGCCGGTGCTCGGCGACATCCCGCTCATCGGCGGCCTGTTCCGCAGCGAGACCGAGACCCGCCGCCGCACCGAACTCCTCATCGTGCTCACGCCGCACGTCGTCGGCTCGAACACCGAGACCGGGCTCATCGAGCGCACCCGGCAGGCGATCGACGAGCTGCCCCTCTCCGAGGAGCTCCGGGAGCAGTTCCGGAAGGGACAGCTCGACGGGAACCCGGATGCCCGGTACGACTCGTTCGAGGAGGTCTCCGAACCGTCCGCGGACCCCGAGGTCAACTGATGCGACCCCGACGCCTGGGCATTCGACGCTCGATCCTGGTCCTCGCCGCCACCTCCTCGCTGGCGGGCTGCGTGACGGACTCCGTCCAGACCTCCTCGAATCGGACGGTGCCGCCCGAACCGCGGACCGCGGCACCCACCCCGGAAGGCACCGCGATCAACACGCTGGCGGTCCTGAAGTCGCAGCGTCCGATCGACACCAACGGCAACGGGTTCCCTAACCGACTCGACGTCGCCGTCTACCTCTTCTCCCGTCCCTATCCGGCCCCGAGGCATTCGGCCGGCACGCTTCGATTCCTCTACTACCCCATGGGCAGCGTCGATCCGGTGATCGGCGCCTCGGAGGAACCGCTCGCGGAGTGGGTCTTCGAGCAGGAGGTGCTGCCCCTCGCGGCGATCGACGACATCATCGGTCAGGGGTACGCATTCGCGCTCGACCTCTCCTCGATCGGGCTCTCGAGCCTTCCGGTCGACGCGGCCGATCTCGTGGTCGAGTTCGCCCCGACCGGCGGCGGTGATCCCGTACGGAGTCCATCGGTGCAGCGGGTCCCGTTCCGGGTCCAGTGACCAGGCAAGCGCCCGACCTCGCGAGGCAAAACGCGAGAAGGTCCCTTGCGGGACCTTCGAGCGTCGATCGGGTCGAGAACTGGGGATCCAAGATTCGAACTTGGACTGACTGAACCAGAATCAGCTGTGCTACCGTTACACCAATCCCCAAGTGGACCTCGAATTCTACCGCTCGCCCGTGCGTGGTCAACCGACTTCGCGATCGACCCCCGCCACGGGGTCGGAATCGGCGGTTGGGGCCGTGATCCGGACCCTCGATCCCGTTCGCGTCCCGCCCCGGTCGACTCGGAACCCCCCGTCATGACCGACTCCCCGCCCGCATCGACCCGCCGTCTCCAACGATGGCCGAGCCTGCACGGCATCCGCTCGAGCGACGCCTCCGTGGGAGCGACCCCCGACGGCTGGTCGGGACTCGTCTGCGCGACCGCGACTCCCGAGGAGCGAAGCAGCATCGGACCCTGGACCGGCGAGGGCCTGGGTCCGTTCATCGCCTACTCGGTGCCGGGTTCGCTCGACCCGAGTCTCGTCGGGGTGCTCGCGGGGCTCGTCGAGCCGCTCGCGCAGGCCGGTGTCCCGGTCATGGCATTGTCGACGTATCGAACCGACTGGCTGCTCGTCGAGGAGCGGCACGCGGCCGAGGCCGAAACCAGCTGGGTGGCGGCGGGCATCGAGGTCCTGGACGCCTGAGACGGTCCCAGAACGACGACATCGTGCATGTGTGCGGGGGCCCGGATCGCATGTGATCCGGATTCCAGCCGGGTGGGTCAGGGCCCGCGGCCGGTCGCCGATGACCACGACGGCCCCCTCTCGATCGACGGAGACCGCGGGGGCGGCGATCCGGCCGGAGCGACGCATGCTGTTCGACTCGCACTTCTCGGGGGCCGTTCGGTCCGTGATCCTCTCGATGGCCGCGGCGACGGCCGGGCTGCTCGGCGGCTGCGTGCTGCCGTACGACACGACCGAGCTCGGTGTCGTGGCGTTCGACGCGGACAACGGGATGCCCGTCGACGGCGTCCGGATCTTCCGACACGTCGAGAAGCCGGGCCTGCTGAACGCCCCCGCGGATGCGGTGGCGGTCACCGACCGGGACGGCACCGCGACCTTCGATGTCCCGAGGCTGACCTCGCGCTGGCTGGTCCTCCGCGACGGCTACGAGCCCGTGCTGGTCTCGCTCCGGGAGGCCGGCGACGAGCCGGAGACCGGCCGATTCGAGATGGCCACCTCGTGGGACGAGGTCCGGGAGTTCGGCGTGATGGACATCCCGCTGGTCCCGACGCGGTGGGACCCCGTCATGTTCTCGGTGCTCGACGCCGAGACCGGTGGGGGCGTCCTCGGAGCCAGTGTCACGGTCGAGAGCGTCTCGTTCTTCGATCGCGAGGTCGGAGGCGACCTCTACGGCGTGCCCGTCCGGGTGGTGCAGCAGACCGACGCGAACGGCGTCGTCATGCTCAACCTGCCGAGCGGCATGCGTTCCTCGGTCTTCGTGTCGGCCGAGCGGC
>JAYZBK010000131.1:0-16621 GCA_036339295.1 Planctomycetota bacterium | reverse complement strand
GAGGACCGCGAAGACGCCCTCGCGGAGGGCGTCGTTGAGGCCGCGGGCGCTCGCCCGGCGGCTGGCCTGCTGGGGTCGCACCAGGACGATCGGCGGTGCCGGATCGACCCGCCGAAGGAGCTGGAGGACCTGATGTCCCGCGGGCCGGACGTCTCCCTCGGCCTCCATGGGCATCTCCAGGTCGACGAGGGCGATGTGGATCTGCTCCCGGCTGACGAGGGAGGCCGCTTCGCGACCGCACCGGGCCTCCAGGCATCGAACGCCCATGGGGTCGAGCAGCCTTGGAAGCTCCGCGGACGGAACGCCCTCGCGCCAGCTGCTCGAGAACAGCAGGTTCAGCCGGGGTCGGGCGGCCGGGTCGGCCGTGGCTGGATGGTCGGCATGGAGGGCCATCGTCCGGATCCGGGTACAAGATCCGTGCCGAATGTCCGTCGGGGCGTCCATGCCGATCGTCCGGACGAGCGGGGATGGGCGGGCTGGAGGCGACCCCGCTTGGACGGCCCAGAACGGGGGCCAACGGCGACTGGAGCGGGATTCGAGCGGCCGCCGGCCCGATCCGGATCGGCCCGACCCGCCGCTCGAGGGCCACGGATCGAGCCGCCGTGGGCTCCCTCGGGGAGGGAACGCCCCGGCGATGCTGCCAATCTGGCACGTGGCGATCGCCTCGCCCCGCCCGGCCGATCGCCGAGCCGCTACCGTCCACGGCCCAGTCACCCCTCATCCGGATCGAGATCCATGGAACCCCAGAGCATCGCCACCCTTCTCCAGACGGCCGCCGAGATGACCGGCCGGAAGGTCCGGATCCAGGGATGGGTCCGGACCCGACGAGACTCCAAGGCCGGCCTGAGCTTCATCCAGCTCTCCGACGGCTCCTGCTTCGCCACGATGCAGGTCGTCGCGCCCTCGGATCTCCCCAACTACGAGTCGGACGTCCTCCGGCTTACCTCGGGGGCCGCCGTGATCGTCGAGGGCGAGGTGGTCGAGAGCCGCGGGAAGGGCCAGTCGATCGAGGTCAAGGCAAGCGCCGTCGAGGTCACGGGCTTCGTCGACGATCCCGACACCTACCCGGTCTCGCCGAAGAAGCACAGCTACGAGTACCTGCGGGAGGTCGCCCACCTCCGTCCGCGGACGAACACCTTCGGCGCCGTCGGACGCGTTCGGAACTGCCTGGCGATGGCGGTCCACGACTTCTTCCAGTCCGACGGGTTCCAGTGGATCCACACGCCCATCATCACGGCCAACGACTGCGAAGGGGCGGGCGAGATGTTCCGCGTCTCGACGCTCGACCTCGCGAACCTTCCGCGGGACGAGTCGGGCGAGATCGACTTCTCCCAGGACTTCTTCGGCCGCGAGGCGCACCTGACCGTGTCCGGACAGCTGGCGGTGGAGTGCTGGTGCCTCGCCCTCTCGAAGGTGTACACCTTCGGCCCGACGTTCCGGGCGGAGAATTCGAACACGAGTCGGCACCTCGCGGAGTTCTGGATGATCGAGCCGGAGATCGCCTTCGCCGATCTCGCGGACGACGCCGACCTCGCGGAGGGCCTGCTGAAGCACTGCTTCCTGACGCTCCTCGACCAGAGGGGCGACGACCTCCAGTTCTTCGCGGAGCGGGTCGAGCCCACCTGCATCGAACGGCTCGAGGCCTTCGTCGACAGTCCCTTCGAACGCATCGACTACACCGAGGCGATCGACGTCCTGAAGAAGGCCGCGGACTCCGGACGCAGGTTCGAGTTCCCGGTCGAGTGGGGAACGGATCTCCAGAGCGAGCACGAGCGGTACCTCGTCGAGGAGCACGTCGGTCGTCCGGTCGTGGTCATGAACTACCCGAAGGACATCAAGGCCTTCTACATGCGGATGAACGACGATGGCCGCACCGTCGCGGCCATGGACGTCCTCGCCCCGGGCATCGGCGAGATCATCGGCGGGAGCCAGCGCGAGGAGCGACTGGACGTCCTCGACGCCCGGCTCGACGAGATGGACCTCCCGAAGGAGGACTACTGGTGGTACCGGGACCTGCGTCGCTACGGCTCGGTCCCGCACGCGGGCTTCGGCCTCGGCTTCGAACGGCTCATCGCCTACGCGACCGGCATGGCGAACGTCCGGGACGTGATTCCGTTCCCCCGGACGCCCGGCAGCGCCGACTTCTGATCGCCACCCCCGGAACCCCACGATGAAGTGCAACATCGATGCGAAGGGCAAGGCGGTCCGACTGGTGATCGGCCTCTTCTCCGCCGCGACCGGGATCGTCCTCCTCGTCCTGGGCGGCGACGACCCGCTTCTCGCGGGCATCGGGATCGGCGCATGCATCGGTGGCGCTTTCGCGATCTTCGAGGGATGGTCCGGGTGGTGCGCCATCCGGGCGATGGGCTTCCGCACGCCGCTCTGACCCGCGACGGTCCCCGACCTCCCGGCTTCGATCCCGGGCGGAGGCGAGGTAGCCTGCGGTCATGGAAGAACGACCCGACGCCGTGCCTTCCGCGGAACCGAGCCGACGAGAGGCCATCGCCCTCGCCGCCTCCCTCGCCGCGGCCTCCCTCTCCCGTCCCCTGGACGCCTCCGTGCCCCCGACCTCCCCGTCGACCGACGACGAACCCGCCGCGTGGCCTTCCGGTGGAGCCGCGGTCGCGATCACCCCGGCGATGATCGAGGCGGCCGAACGAATCGCGGGCATCGAGTTCTCCGCGGAGGAACGGGAGACGATCAGCCGGACCATCGGCGAGCAGGTCGCCATGTTCGACGCCCGCGTGAAGGCGGGCGAGCTTCCCAACGACCTCGCGCCGGCCCTCGTCTTCCGGGCCCTTCCTCCCGGCAGGGCGCTCGACCCGGCGACCTCGACCGGCGACCCGGCCCTGATCGTCGACGAGGCCGGGGCGTGTCCCGATTCCGAGACCGACATCGCCTTCGCCTCGATCGCCGAACTCGCCCAGTGGATGCGACGGGGCGACCTCACCAGCGAACGCCTGACCGGGATCTACCTCGACCGGATCGCCCGGCTCGACCCGGAACTTCGATGCATGATCACCGTGACCGCGGACCGGGCGATCGAGCAGGCGCGGGCGGCGGATGCGGCCCTCGCGAACGGCGACGACCGGGGTCCGCTGCACGGGATCCCCTACGGCGCCAAGGACATCGTCGACGTCGAAGGCATCCGCGCGACCTGGGGTGCGGCCCCCTTCAGGGACCGGGTCGCCGCGACGACCGCGACGGTGATCGAACGACTCGACGCGCGACACGCGGTCATGCTCGGCAAGACCTCGGTCGGGGCGCTCGCCTACGGGGACATCTGGTTCGACGGGCGGTGCCGGAACCCGTGGAACACGGAGCAGGGGTCGAGCGGATCCAGCGCCGGCAGCGCCAGCGGAACCGCCGCCGGCCTGATGGCGTTCTCGCTCGGGACCGAGACCTACGGTTCCATCGTGTCGCCGTGCGTTCGATGCGGCGCGACCGGGCTTCGCCCGACCTTCGGGCGCGTGTCCAAGGCCGGCGTCATGAGTCTCTGCTGGTCGCTCGACAAGATCGGACCGATCACGCGACGGACCACCGACTGCGCCTACGTGCTCGAGGCCGTCAACGGAGTGGATGCCCGGGATCCGTCGTCGGTGGGCGTCCCGTTCGCGTCCGATCCCGCGAAGCCGGTCGAGGGACTCAGGCTGGGCTGGAACCCGGCGTGGTTCGAGCAGGCCGGGCCGGCGGAGCGAGCCGTCGTCGATCACCTTCGATCCGAGGGGTGCCGACTGGTCGAGGTCGATCTTCCCGACCTTCCCTACCAGTCGCTCCTGGTGTCGCTCTATGCGGAGGCCGCTGCGGCGTTCGAGTCGCTGACGCGGAGCGACCGCGACGACGAGCTGGTGTGGCAGGCACCGCAGGCCTGGCCGAACACGTTCCGACGGAGCTGGTTCATCCCGGCGGTCGAGGCGGTGCAGAGCGATCGCGTGCGACGGCAGGCGATGGATGCCATGGCGGGGATCATGGAGCGCGTCGACGCCCTGGTCCTGCCGCCCTTCGCCGCCGGCCTCCTCCTCGTGACCAATGCCACCGGACATCCGACGCTCGTCCTCCCGACGTCGAGCGACGGGCGGACCCGGGGCGGCGACATCTCGTTCATCGGTCGACTCTTCGACGAAGGCACCCTGGTCCGACTCGGCCGTTCGGTGGAGGCGGCGATGACACCGGCCCCGCTGCGACCGCCCGTCGACTGAACCGGAGTCGTTCCATGGGATCAAGCACCGACCAGGCCACGCTTCGACTCCCGGTCACCTGGACCGGGCGACTGCTTCGTCGCATCGTGCACCTCGCCGCCCGGGCGAGCGGGCTTCGCCGCGTGGCCGATCGAGGCTGGCCTCGCTTCGAGGGCGGAAGACCCGCCGATGCGGGCGATCCCACCATCGTCCTCGTCCACGGCTTCGGGGTCGACGGGAGCACGATGCTCCAACTGGGGCGGTGCCTGGTGGGAGGCCACCGCGTGGTCGTCCCGGATCTCCCCGGCTTCGGCGAGCACGAGCCGCCGACCTCGTGGGCACCGGAGCATCCGCCGGGAATCGAACCCTTCCTCGAGGCCCTCGACGATCTCCTCGACCGCCTGGGCATCGAACGGCCGATCCTCGTCGGTTCGAGCATGGGCGGGGCGATCGTCGCGCAGTTCGCCGCCACGCGCACGGATCGAGTCTCGGGACTCGTGCTCGTCGGTCCCGCGGGCATCGAACCGCCGGTCGATTCGGAGGTCTTCGCCGCGGCGAAGCGCGACGAGCACATGCTGAAGGTCGTCGACCGCGAGAGCTTCGACCACGTCTACGCCCTGAACTTCGTGAAGCCGCCTTGGATGCCCGGCTGGATGCGGTCCACGATCGGACGCGAATCCGCGCCGCGGGCGGTGGAGTACGAGGCGGTCCTTCGATCGCTCGAGCCGGTGCTGCTGGGGACACCGAAGGACTACACGTCCATCCAGTGCCCGACCGAGATCGTCTGGGGCGCGGAGGATCGCATCATCGATCCGTCCGCCGGGCCACTCTGGGCGGACGCGATCGAGGGCGCCGTCCTGACCGTGATCCCCGAGACGGGCCATTCGACGATGGTCGAGGATCCGCGAGGCGTGGCGGCAGCGGTCGAACGCGTCGTCCGGCGGGTTCGATCCTGAGGGCGAGTCGAATCAGTCGATCGCCGGGGTCCCGACCGGCGGGAATTCCTCGACCCAGACGGGATCGACCCCGGTGTCGAAGCGGGCACGCGTCGGGCGACCGTCGCGAAACGCGACGAACGCGGTCGCCACCATGGGCTCGCCGACCAGGTCGAGGTCGAAGATCTCCAGCAGCCAGACCTGCTCCATGGCCTCGAAGCACGGGGGGCAGTCGGTCGACGCGATCGGCGTGAAGCGATAGCGGCGCGGCGCCAGGCCGATCGGGCCGTTCCCGTAGATGAGCTCCTGGAGTTCGAGCTCGATCGCCTCCCCGGCCTGGAAGAGTCCGCGGCGAAGGTCGAGGTCGAGTGCGAGATCGATGATCGGCGCTGCGGAGGAACCCGGCGCGGCCGCGGTGACCTCCTTGCCTCCCTCGAGCGCCAGCTCGACCGTCAACCCGTCCGCGCTCGGCGCGGTCGCGATCTCGAAGGATTGCGGCGGACCCGTGTAGACCATGTCGAGATTCGCCTCGCCGATCCCGGGCTCGGCCCGGAGTCGTCCCGCGATGCGGTCGAATCGAGGCTGTCCGGTCCGCCCGGCGCATCGGATGTCCCCGACCTCGCCGCCGGCGGCGAGACCCGCGTAGACCTGGCCCTGCGTGCTCGTGTACCAGCGTCGGATGGTGTCCTCGTCCACGCCCTCGACCTCGAGGGCGAGGATGTCGCGACGCATCGCCTCGCCGCGTTCGGACGCGTCGCGGAGCACCTGGATCTCCGCGAGTCGCATGACGCGATCACCGAAGGTCATGGCGAAGGGACGGAGCACGACCGTGGGGTCGACGGTCGGATCCCCGTCGAGGATCAGCATGCGAGCCTCCGAACCCACCTCGAGCGATCCGAGGTCGGGCCGCCCGAGCGCCGCCGCGGGCCCCTGGGACAGGTCGGCGAGGATCTCGAACGGGTCGACGCCTTCGGCGATGCGATCGCGAATCGATAGCTCGAGGGCGTCGGCCGGCGACATCGAGGCGTCGAGCTCGATCGCCCCGTCCAGGGCCGCCCAGGTTTCGGCGTCGACGCCGAGCGGGACGGCCGCGGGAATCTCGCGTCCGTCGATCCGGTCGAGGACGCAGCGACCCGCGGGAGTGTCGACCACGTCCTCGGGAAGCGCGACGATCCCGACGCCGGCGAGCGCCGCGTCGACGAGACGTCCTCCCTCGAGCCAGTCGAACATCCTCGACTCCCCCGTCGTCGAGCCACGGACGATCGGCGCGGCGACGACGAAGCGGCCCCTCGCCGTGACCACGACGTCTCCCAGCGAGAGCTGGTAGCTGCTCGAGGCGACGAAGCGGGCGATGCGGCCCTCCTCGACGAGGACCGACGTGTCCTCGAGGATCTGGGCGGTCCAGCGTCCCTCGGCATCCTGCTCGAAGCTCGAGAGCACCGTCGCCCCGGTGATCACGAGACGCTCGACCGGGACGAACTCCGGTTCCGGCGGCGGACCCAGGAGCGGGGCTTCCTCGACGTCCCCGGCCACCGGGCCGGTCGTCGCCTCCTCCTCGCTCGCGGCCCCGGAACCCGGCGCGACCTCCTCGACCGCCACCGGGGTGGGCGCCGCGTCTCCAGGGTCGTCCCCGGCGTCGCATCCGACATGGAGGCTCGTCCCCAGCAGGGCGAGCAGGATCGGACCGAACCTGGCGTGCAGGGTCGTGCGGCATCGGGTCTGGGGGTGACGTGGCATGCCCACATGCTACGGTCCTCGGTCACGACCAGCGGCTTCAGCCCCGGAGGCGGATCTTGAACACACTCCCGATCGTCGCACTCGCCTCGCTCCTGGCCACCGGGCCGCTGCCGCCGACGAGTTCGACGGACGATCCCGTCGTCGAGGGCCTTCGCGGTCCGGTGAGCATCGAGCTCGACCGGAACGCGATCCCCACGATCGACGCCGGGGACCCGAACGACGCGTGGTCCGGCCTGGGCTGGATGCACGCCCGCGAACGGTTCTTCCAGATGGACCTGGCCCGTCGAAGCGCCGCGGGCGAACTCGCCGCGCTCGCGGGTCCGCTCCTCGTCGACGCCGACCGAGGGCCGGCGATGGCCCGCCGCCGCGAGACCGCGGTGCGCTTCACCGAGGCGCTCCCACCAGGGCAGCGGCAGCTGCTCGATCGATACGTGGCCGGCGTGAACGCGGGGCTCGCGTCGCTCGAGACCCTTCCGATCGAGTATCGACTGCTCGATGCCCGTCCGACGCCGTGGACGCCCGCCGATTCGATCCTCGTCGTCCTTTCCATGTTCGACCAGCTCCAGGACTCGGCGGCCCAGGAGCCATCGGTCATGGCGCTCCGACAGCTGACGACGCCGGCGGTCTCGGAGTGGATGCTCTCGGTGCCCGGTCGCTGGGACGCGCTCCTCGTGGAGGCGGACGAAAGGGAGTTCACCCCGGCTCGACCGGCCCTCGAGCCGAAGCGATCGTCGAACACGATCGACCGTCGTTCGCTGGCCGCCTCGCTTCCGGACCTCGAGGAATGGGCGCCGGGCTCGAACAGCTTCGCGGTCGCCGGGACGCGAAGCCGCGACGGGCGGGCGATCGTCGCCAACGATCCACATCTCGCCTATCTCGCACCGGGCATCTGGTACCGGGCGGCGGTGTCGTGGCCGGGAACGCGGGCCATCGGACTCTCGCTTCCCGGAGTGCCCGGCCTTCCGGTCGGTGCGACCGAGCACCTCTCGTGGGGCCTCACCAACACCACGGGCGACTTCGAGGATCTCGTCCTCGTCGACGTCGATCCGGAGGATCCCGACCGGTACCGGGTCGACGGTGGAACCGAGGCGTTCGACGATCGCGAGATCGAGATCGAGGTCGCCGGCGCCGCGAACGTGAAGGTGCGCAGTCGCTTCACCCGCTGGGGACCCGTCCTCGAGACGCTGCCCGACGGGCGACCGGTTGCGCTGCTTCGAGTCGCCGACCAGCCCGGCGCCGTGGACCTCGGCATCGTCGACCTGCTGGAGGCCAGGGGACTCGACTCCGGACTCGACCTCGCCGCGGCCTGGGACGGACCGTCGCAGAACATCGTGGTCGCCGACGCCGAAGGACGAATCGGATGGACGATCAGCGGCTACCTGCCCGATCGTCGTGGATACGACGGACTCTCGCCGGTCGCGCACCTCGAGGGCCGCGGATGGTTCGGTCGGCTTCCCGAGGAGCTGCGGCCACGGCTCGCGGATCCGCCGAACGGCGTCCTCCACACCGCGAACAACCGTCTCGTGCCGCTTCCCCAGGCGGCTCGCCTCGGGAAGGTCTGGGCGGACGGTGGTCGGGGATGGCGCATCCGCGCCGACCTGGAGGCGATCGAGACCATGACCGAACTCGATCTCCTCGAGATCCAGCTCGACGAGACGATCCAGCGCTTCCTGCCCTACCGCGACCTCCTGCTCCAGGGCCTCGCCCGACTGGAGGAGGCCCCGGCACGAGAGGAGGTCCTCGCGATCGTCTCGGCCTGGGACGGGCGGGCATCCGCCTCGGACCTCGCCACGCCCATCGTCCAGTCGTTCCGCGCGACGCTCCTCGCGAACGCCCGGGCCGCGCTGGTCGCCCGTTTCGCGCAGGGCGACGAAGCCGACATCGAACGAAGCGCCGGACTCGCCGCCCAGGCGATCCGGACCACCACCCTGCTCGCCGCGATCGAGGGTGCGGATCGGGAGCTCCTTCCGGCCGGCGACCGGGCGCGAGGATGGGAGGGACTCCTCGAGGATGCCGCGACCGTGGCGATCGGGACCCACCTCGAGGATCCGACCACGCCATGGGCGGAACGCAACCGGAACCGCTCCCGTCATCCGCTGGGCATGGCTCATCCGCTGGTGGGCGATCGATTCGACCTGCCTTCGGTTCCCCAGCCCGGGCACTGGGGCGCCGTGAGGGTCCAGTCGGGCGGGTTCGGTGCGAGCGCCCGGTTCGTGGCGTCGCCGACGCATCTCGAGGACGGCCTCCTGACCACGCCGGGCGGCCAGTCGGGGCTGCCCGGTTCGAGCCACTACGCCGATCTCCACGATGCGTGGGCGAACGGCTCCCCATCACCGTTGCTGCCGGGGCCCGCGGTCGAGACGACCACCCTGCGGCCCGACCCGAACTGACGGTGCCGACCGACGATTCCGGACCGCCGCCGGAACGCCGTCAGCGGGAGGACGCCTGGGAGGATCGCTCCCAGTTGACGACGAGCACCATGGGTCGAGTGTGCGACTCGAGCACGTCGAGGGGGACGACCACCGTGCAGGTGTCGTTCTTCGAGCCCACGTTGACGCGCGGGATGGGCTCGACGAGCGAGCCGGCGACCCGCGCCCCGGAGACCTTCATCGCGATGGTGATGTTCTCGTGCAGCTCGATCTCGTTGATCGATTGCTCGAGGGTCTTGCGGAGCGCGACTCGCTCCGCCGGTGGCACGTGAAGCAGGTGGTACCACTTCGCTTCCTTGCCGCAGGGAATCGAGATCCGGATCGTCCCGCTTCGCTGTTCGCCGAAATCACGGGCCTGCACCGAGAGATCCGCGAGGGACACCCCGTCGAGCCGGTCGAAGTCGCCGGTGGTGACCGCGAGCCTCGCATCCATGCCCCACTTCACCCCAGCGCTCTTCGAGGCGATCTCCTCGGTGACGTCCGGAAGCGAAAGAGCCGCGACCGCCATGGTGCCTCCACCGTCGTCCTCCATCGTGAGACGCACGCCGACCGGGTCCTGCGTGGAACAACCGCCCTGGACGAGAAGGCCGAGGAAGGCGGCGAGGAGGACGAGGAATCGAACCTTGGGCGTACGCATGGGGCCTGGCTCCTGGGAGGTCGCGGAAAGCGTACCGCGCCCGATGGCGGATACCCTCCCTGCTCCCGAGGAGTCAGCATGCTCACTATTCGCAAGTTCCTGAAGACGCTGGTCGGCAAGGCGACACCCTTCCAGGTGCAGTTCGCGTGTCTTCTCGGCTCCCTGCTGGGTTTCCTGCCCGGCTCGGGCGGTGGAGGCGTGGCGCTTCTCCTCGTCCTCGTCCTTCTTCTCGTGCTGAACGCGAACGTCTTCCTCGCCGGCCTCGTGGCGACGGGCACCAAGCTCCTCTCGATCGCCCTCGCCCCCGTGTCGTTCGGACTCGGCGTCCTGCTCATCGAAGGTCCGACCCGACCGATCTTCGGCTGGCTGGTCAACGCGCCGGTCACGGCGTGGATGGGCCTTGATCGATACCTCGCCGCCGGGGGCCTGGTGCTGGGAGCCATCTTCGGCGTCGCCCTCGGAATCGTCGTCTCGACCGCGGTCCTCAGGCTACGCAGGACGCTCGGGGGTCTCGAGGAAGGCAGCGACGCGTTTCGTCGGCTCCTCGCCCGCACCCCGATCCGCTGGGCCTGCTGGGTGCTCTTCGGTGGAATCCCGAAGGAAGGGTTCGCGGCGACGGCCGCCCGTCGAGGCCTGCCGATCCGCGTCTCGGGGGTCGTGGCCGCGATGATCGCCGTCGGTCTCGCCGTCGGGGCCGCCTGGTTCCTCTCGGGCCCCACGGCCGGGCGGCTGCTGGCGGAACGACTGACCCGACTCAACGGCGCCACGGTCGACGTCGAGTCGCTGCGGGTCGACTGGTGGCGGGGTCGTGCGGAGCTGACCGGGCTCCAGGTCTGCGATCCCGAACAGCTCGACCGGAACCTCGTCCAGGCCCGACGGCTCTCCGCCGACCTCGACATCGATTCACTGCTTCGCCGACGCTTCGCGATCGACCGAGTCGAGGTCGACGACGCCGTGATCGAGGCGACCCGCGACACGCCCGGCACCCGGACGGAACCGCGCGAGGACCCGGTCCCCGAGCTTCCGGCGGAAGGCCCGGAGGACGTCGAGGGCGACCCCGTTCCCCCGGGCAACCTCGAGGAGTTCCTTCGAACGGCGAGCGAATGGCGCGAGCGCCTTCGACAGGTCCGCAGGGTCGTCGAGGCGATCGCCGAACGGGTGCCCGGGCCGGAGGGCACCTCGGACGCCTCGTCCGACGCCGAACTCGAGGACTTCGAGTCGTGGCTGCGATCCCAGGTGGACCTGCACGGCTACGCGGGCGTTCATGCGCCGGACCTCATCGAGGGCGCACCGACCCTCCTGGTGAAGGAGATCGCGGCCACGACCATCCGACGAGCCGATGGCGAAGGCCCGACCTACGACCTGGCGATCCGCTCCCTCTCGACCCAGCCGCGACTGGTGACGACCCCCGCCTCGATCGCGCTTCGAGCAAGCGACGGCTCCCTCGTCGCCGGCCTCGAACTGGGCGGCCTCGCGACGGAACCGACACCGAACGGCTTCGAGCTGCGGCTGACCGGACTTCCCGCGGGCACCATCGTCGGCCAGCTCGTGGACGCCGCGGACCCCCCCTTCCGCGGAGGCACGATCGACGCGGACCTCACCGGCGTCTTCACGCTTCGGCCGACCATCACGATCGCCGCCCCGCTGCTCGTGACGCTCCGCGACTGCACCATCCGCATCGCCGGCGACAGCGCCACCATTCGGGAACTTCCCGTCCGCATCGACATCGGCGGGCGGCTCGACGACCCGGCGCTCGCCCTCGACGAGCAGGCCTTCGCCGACGCCCTCCAGCAGGCCGGTGCCGACGCGCTCGCGGATCGCGCCCGCGAGGAGGCGGGCTCGCAGCTCGACCGCGGGCTCCAGAATCTCGAAAGGAAGACCGGGGTCGAGATCCCGGACGACCTGCGGAAGGGGATCGAGGATGCCATCGGCGGCGGCCTCGACGGTCTCTTCGGGGGCGGGAAGGACGGAGGAAGTCGATGAAGCCGATGGACGTCGAAGCGGTGAGAGATCACTTCCCCGGACTCGGGGGCGGTTCGATCCTGCTGGAGAACGCCGGGGGATCGCAGGTCCCCGAATGCGTCGCCGACGCGGTTCGCGACCACCTTCTGCACGACTACTGCCAGCTCGGCGCGGGCTACCCCGCGAGCGATCGGGCGACCGAGACGGTCGAACGGGCCCATCGGTTCATGGATCGCTTCGTGAACGGGGACGGCGTCGGCCGCGTCGTGCTGGGATCGAGCTGCACGAGCCTCATGCACGTGCTGGCGGCCTCGTTGGGCCGCACGCTTCGCGATGGCGACGAGATCGTGGTCTGCGAGCAGGGACACGAGGCGAACATCGGCTGCTGGCTCGACCTCGAACGCCTCGGGGCGAGGATCCGCTGGTGGAAGGTCGACCCGGTCACCGGCTCCCTCGACCTCGACGATCTCCGCGAGCTCGTCGGCGAACGAACGAGGATCGTGGCCTTCCCCCACGCGAGCAATCTCCTCGGGGAGATCGTCGACGTCGCGGAGGCGACCCGGATCGTGCACGCCGCCGGAGGACGAGTGGTGGTCGACGGCGTGGCATACGCGCCGCACCGGGCGATCGACGTGCGGGCCTGGGAGGTCGACTACTACGCGTGGAGCACCTACAAGGTCTACGGACCCCACATGGGCGCCTTGTTCGGCCGCACCGAGGCCTTCGCCGAACTCCGGGGTCCCAACCACTTCTTCATCCCCGACGAGGAGATCCCGTACAAGTTCGAGCTGGGCGGCGCGAGCCACGAGGGATGCGCCGGCCTGTGCGCGCTCGCCCCGTACCTCGGGCGGCTCGTCGGCGAGCCCGGGACCGATGCCGGGAACTGCGACCACGCGACGGTCCGGGCCGCGTTCGATCGGATGACCGAACTCGAGCGACCGGTCCAGGAGCGACTGATGGATCGGCTCCGACGTCACGACGGCATTCGAGTGATCGGCCCCGAATCCCCGGACGTGGATCGAAGGGTCGCGACCGTCTCCTTCGTCCACCGGGACGTGGATCCCCTCCGCATCGTCGCCGCGGCGCACGAGGCCGGCGTGGGGATCAGGAATGGTCACATGTACGCCCACCGGCTCTGCACGGCGATGCGGATCGAGCCCGAGCCCGGCGTGGTCCGGGTCTCGGCGGTCCACTACAACGTCCCCGAGGAGGTGGATCACCTCATGGACGCGCTCGATCCGGTGCTCGAGGCGGGCGCGAACGGCCTCGGTTGATATCGTCCCTCGATCCCAGACTGAAGTCTCGACCGGGGTCGTGACCGATCTAGACACCGATGCCGTCTTCGACCACCAGTTCCTCCAAGTCCGTCCCGCTGCCCGGAGTCGTGCCCGAGCTCGAGGTGTCCGCCGTCCCGGGCGAGGGCGGTCCGCCGAGCCCCGAGTCGCTGAAGGCGGCGAGAAGCCTCCTGCTGGCGGAATACGGGCCCTGCGCGGCCGCGCACGAGGAGATCCTCGTCGCCACCGCTCGACGGATCGAGGCCGGAACCGATTCCCGGACCTGAGTGTCGGTGATTCGGTCGCTGGAAATTCGATGGAACTCCGCATGGCCGAAGGCGACGATGATGGCATGCGCCACACCCCTGCCCTCGTCGTCGCACTCGCCATCCCATGCACCAGCCTCGCCCAGGAACTGAGCGTCCTCGAGGTGAACCCGGCACCCGCCTCCCTGCAGGCGGACCCGACGGCATCGATCCGGATCACCTTCGACCGCGCCATCGATCCGAAGACCGTGGGCATGACGTCCTTCCATGCGTTCAGCCGAGGCGCCGGACCCCTGGTCGGCTCCTATTCGATCACCAACGGCGGTCGGACCATCGTGCTGGACCCGTCGCGGGATGCCAGTCCGGGCGAACCGGTCACGGTGACCCTCGGCAACGGCATCCGGGCCCTCGACGGCACGCCGCTCCGGACCCGTGGGCATCAATACCGCTACTGGACCGCGGCTCGCCCCTCGAGCATGGAGTTCGAGGTCGTCCAGTCGATCACGACGAGTGCGTTCCCGGGCGAGCAGGTCATCCCCTACGGCGGAACCGCGACCGACCTCGACGGCGATGGTTGGATCGACCTCTCGATCGTGAACGAGGAGACCAACGACGTCCGGGTCTTCATGAACTCGGCGGACGGGACGTGCCGGATCGACTCGTTCCTCCAGCCGACGAATCCGGTCGGTGCCGTGCCGAGCCCCTCCGAGGCCGCGGACTTCGACCTCGACGGCGTCCCCGACCTCTGCACCGCGAACATCGTCGGCGACAGCGTCTCGATCCTCCTCGGCAACGGGGACGGCACCTACGCCCCCGCGCAGACGGTCTCGACGGGCAACGGGGCCCGCGGCATCACCGTCCTCGATCTCGATGGCGACGGTGACGTCGACATCGCCTCGAGCGCCTACTTCTCCAGCACGCTCCGCCTCCTCTACAACGACGGGACGGGCTCGTTCGGCGACGTGACCTCGCTGCAGGCGGGCATCAGCGGCGAATGGAGCGTCCAGGCCGACGACCTGAACGGCGACGGACTCTTCGATCTCGTCGTCGGCGGCCAGTCGAGCGTCCGGGTGATGCTGGCGGATGAATCCGGAGGCTTCTCCTCGCGGAGCACCCGATCGGTGAACGGTCGGACGTGGCAGCTCAACCTGGGCGACCTCGACGGGGACGGCGACGTGGACGTCGCCTGCGTGAACTCCTTCGCCGACGAGGGGATGGTCTTCCTGAACGACGGGAGCGGGCTGCTCGGCGAAGGCATCCGGCACGACACCGATCCCTTCCCCCTCGCGAGCGACATCGGCGATCTCGACGGCGACGGCGACCTCGACTGGATCACGTCGAGCTACGGCGGCGACTGGTACCTCTTCACCAACGACGGCGACGGGGATTTCTCGTTCCACGAGTCCTTCGTGTCCCCGATCGCGGCGAGCTGCTCGCTGCCGGTGGACATGGATCGAGACGGCGACCTCGACCTCGTGTTCGTGGACGAGCTCGACGACTCCATGCTGGTCCTTCGGAACAGCGGGTTCAATCCTCCCGAGATCCCCGGGGATCTCGACGGCGACGGGGACGTCGACGGAGGCGACCTCGGGTTCCTCCTCGCCTCGTGGGGCCGGTGCCCGGCACCGTGCCCGGCCGACCTGGACGGCGATGGCGCCGTGACCGGGGCCGATATCGGGCTGCTCCTGAGCAACTGGTCCTGAGATCACCCCGGGATCCGCCCGGGATCCGGCCGAGATCCGGGAGCCGGGGCATCCGAACCCGATGGAATCGCCGCTCCGGGCGGTACCATGTCCGCTTCGCCTTTCCAGAACGAGGACACCATGAGCGTCGCCACCACCATCGATCCGAAGCAGGTCCACGAGATCATCGGCCGTCACCAGCTTGCCGACGGCTACGACATGGTCCTGGACATCGAGAAGTCCCGGGGCCCCTGGCTGCACGACGCAGGGCGAGGCGAGGACTTCCTCGACTGCTTCACCTGCTTCGCCTCCTGGCCGCTCGGCTACAACCACCCGGGACTCGACGATCCGGACTTCGAACGCGAGCTCCTCGGGGCCGCCAAGTGCAACCCCTCCAACGCGGACCTCTACTCGCGCGAGATGGCGTCGTTCGTGGAGGCCTTCGCGACCCACGCGTCCCCCGCGGGCTTCGATCACCACTTCTGGATCGCCGGCGGTTCGCTCGCGGTCGAGAACGCGGTGAAGACCGCGTTCGACTGGAAGGCCCGCAGGCTCGGCCGCACGGACTTCCACGACAGTGTCGACGACCTGATGATCGTCCACTTCCAGTACGCGTTCCACGGCCGCTCCGGCTACACGATGAGCATGACGAACACCCTTCCGGACAAGGTCGGGTTGTTCCCCAAGTTCAAGTGGCCGAGGATCTCGAGCCCCGCGATCGAGTTCGACCTCGACGGGAACATCGCGAACGACGTGGCGGCCCTCGAGGAGGCGGCCCTCGCCGAGCTCGAGACCTTCCGGACCCGCTGCCCCGCGGGCGGCGACAAGATCGCCGCCGTGCTCATCGAGCCGATCCAGTGCGAGGGTGGTGATCGCCACTTCCGACCCGAGTTCATGCAGGGCCTGCGCGACTTCTGCGACCGGGCCGACGCGCTTCTCTGCCTCGACGAGGTCCAGACCGGCTTCTTCGGAAGCGGCAAGCCCTGGATGTGGCAGCACCACGGCGTGGCCCCCGACGTGGTCGCCTTCGGCAAGAAGGCACAGGTCTGCGGCATCTACGCCGGCCCGAGGGTCGACGAGGTCGAGGAGAACGTCTTCGTGCGTTCCAGTCGGATCAACTCGACCTGGGGTTCGAACCTCGTCGACATGGTCCGCTCGCGGCGGTTCATCGAACTGATCGTCGAGCACGACTACGCGGCCAACACCGCCGCCCGGGGCGAGCAGATCCTCGCGGGACTCCGACGGATCGCGGCCGACAACGCCGCGTTCACGAACCCTCGCGGCGTCGGGTCGCTGCTGGCCGTCGACTACCCGGACGGCGCGGCCCGCGACGCCGCGCTCGGCCGCTGCTACGAGAACCGGCTGCTGGTCCTTCCCTGCGGCCCGCGATCGCTCCGACTCCGCATTCCGCTGAACCTCACCGCCGAGGAGGCGGACGAGGTGCTCAACCGCTTCGAGGCCGCGTCCAGCGGCTGATCGTCGACATCCGACCGAAACGAGAAGGCCCGCCGGCGACTGCCT
>JAYZBK010000130.1:0-5888 GCA_036339295.1 Planctomycetota bacterium | reverse complement strand
CGGCGCCCCCCCGCCGCCTTGAGGTGGTTCTCGTTCTAGGGACGGGGGATCAGGGTGCTCGAGTCGACCTCGAATCGAAGCCCGTGGAACCAGGCCTCGCCCACGAGGTACTGGACCGGCTCGTGCCGGCTCGCCCGTCGCACCCAGTCGCGAAGGAGGTCGCGCTCCTCGTCGGAGGCGTGGCGATCGGGTTCCATGTAGAGGCGAAGCCGCTCCGAGCCGATGGCCGCCGCGACCATGAGCTCGGCACAGACTCGCGGCGAGTCGATCCGCCGGCTCTCCAGGTGGGTGCGGATCCACTGAAGGAGCCGCCTGGTCGTCCATGGTCCGTCTTCGCTCACGTCCCCATCGTACGCCGGAGGGCGACTCTTGCGCGGCCCGACTCCGTCGACGGGGCGATCGATGGGCGATCGCCGGAGGCGGTATGATTCCCCTTCTCGCAGCCGTTCGCGGCGACCCGGAGCGATCAAGTGCACACAGTCCTCACCTCCTCGAGCCTCCTCGACCGCCTTCGATCCAGCGGCCAGTTCGCCACGGTCGACGTGGTCGGCGATCAGATCCGTTGTCGGGCCCGGGACGTCGAGTCCGAGGCCCACTACGTGCTCTCCAGCACCGATCGGGGACTCGTGGTCGGATTCGAGACCCCGGACCGCTGGCTCAGCGAATCGGTCGAAGCCGACCTCTACCACGCGAGCGATTCCCTCGACGAACTCCTCGAGGAGTCGCTCGACGAGCTCGGATGGCCGATCGACGCCGCCCCCGTCCAGCGGTTCCGGCACTTCCGGAGCGAGGACCTCAAGTACGTGTTCGAGCACGTCGTCCCCGACCACGGGGATGGGCGGAGGCGGCGGGGACCTGGCTGATCGCCTACGAGACCACTTTCCGCGAACTCGGGGACGTCTCGGGCGAAGAGGACGAGGACTGAGACCCGGCGTCGCCGACGCCATGGATTCCGACCGATGCCGCGACGCGTGCTCATGCTGGGTTGGGAGTTCCCGCCGTTCATCACCGGTGGCCTCGGCACGGCGTGCTACGGGCTGGTCAAGGCGATGGACCGCGCCGGGATGAGGACGACCTTCGTCCTCCCCAAGTCCGTGCCGAGCGGCACGGTCGAGGGTGCGCCCAAGGTCTCCCTCGTGAGCCCCGCCTCCGAACTGCCCGAGATGCGACCGGAGTTCGAGGCGCCCCCCGCGGAGACGGGCGGCGTGGCGACGGAGAGGCCGCGTTCCGAGGAGAGCGTGCAGCGGGTCGTCGAGATCGTGCGCGAGATGCGATCCCGGTTCAGGAACGTCTCCTTCGTCGACCTGCCGGTCGATGTCGCCTCGGTCTATAAGGAACAGGAGGCGGTCTGGTCGCGGGTGGTCGAGGAGCTCGACGTCGACGAGCGACGGATCGAGACCCTCGTGCGGGCCGGGGCCTTCGGCGACCCGACCCGGATCGACGATGCGTCCGCCCTCCAGACGGCGATGCCCGAGCGCGATCCCGCCGCCGCGACGATGGGATCCCGCGATGCGAGCTCGAGCGACTACTCCGGCGACATGGTTGGCCAGGCCCACGCGTACGCGGGATTCTGCCTCGAGGTCGCCAAGCGGACCGACTTCGACGTGGTCCACGCCCACGACTGGCTCACCTATCCCGCGGGGCTGGCGGTCTCGCGGCTGACCGGGAAGCCGCTCGTCGTTCACGTGCACAGCACGGAGTTCGACCGGTCCGGCGAGCACGTCAACCAGCAGCTCTACAACATCGAACGACGAGGCATGCACGGCGCGATGAAGGTCGTCGCGGTCAGCCAGCTCACCAAGAACACCTGCGTGGCGCGGTACGGCGTCGCGGACTCCAAGGTCGAGGTGGTCTACAACGGCGTCGAGTTCGATCCGGTCGAGCGCGGCGTCCCGGTGATCGAGAACAAGGACAAGATCGTCCTCTACTTCGGACGGATCACGATGCAGAAGGGTCCCGAGTACTTCGTCCAGGCGGCGAAGCGGGTCCTCGACGTCATGGAGGACGTGAAGTTCGTGGTCGCCGGCAGCGGCGATCTCGCGTCGAGCATGATCGAGATGGCGGCCGAGATGGGGATCGGCCACAAGGTGCTCTTCACCGGCTTCCTTCGCGGCAACGACATCAAGCGGGTCTTCGGGCTCGCGGACCTCTACGTCATGCCCAGCGTGAGCGAGCCGTTCGGGATCGCTCCGCTGGAGGCCATGAGCCACGACGTCCCGGCCCTGATCTCCAAGTCGAGCGGGGTCAGCGAGGTGCTGACCCACGCCCTCAAGGTCGACTTCTGGGATGTCGAGGAGATGGCGAACAAGATCGTCGCGGTGCTTCGCCGCCCGCCCCTTCGCAAGGCGCTCCGGGACAACGGACGGTTCGAGGTCCGGGCCCTCACCTGGGACGGAGCCGCCATCCGATGCGGCCAGGTCTACGACTCGGTGCTCGAGCCGCACCAGCCTCGGATCTGACTGCCCCGGGGACCGGCAGGCGGTCGGCCGGACGCGATTCCAGAGGGGACCCGGGCCGGTCGGCGACCCGGTCGAGGCCCCATCCCGACGCCACCCGTCGCTAGAATCGGCATCCCCCCGGACGCTCTCCCGTCCGCGCGGGATCGGAGTCTTCAAGCATGCCGCTGTTCTTCAAGTCGAAGGCGTCGACCGCCTCCTCGAAGCCGACGTCCGGGACCCACTCCCAGGCCCCGGCCGGAGGCTCGACGGTCCACGATCCCGGCACCGCGATCCCCCCGGCGGATCCCGCGGTCGAACGACGCATCGTCGAGTTCGGCAACGAGTTCCTCGAGCGCGCCCGAGGCGGCAAGGCCGGCATGCTGAGCCGTGCGTTCTGGTCGGACAAGCTGATGGACTGGGCGATGCAGGACGAGGCCTTCAAGGTCCAGCTCTTCCGCTTCGTCGATGCGTTCCCGATGCTCCGGACGCCCGAGCAGATCCACGACCACCTCGCCGACTACCTCTCCCAGCCGGGCGTGACCCCCCCGCCGGGCATGGACCTCGCGATGAAGGCGGGCGGCGTCGCGAAGTCGATGTTCGCGAAGACGATGGCGAGCCAGATCACCGGCATGGCGGAGAAGTTCATCGCCGGCACCGACGCCCGCGACGCCCTCCCGGTCCTCGAGAAGCTGTGGAAGCGGGGCCTCGCCTTCAGCGTGGACCTGCTCGGCGAGGCGTGCGTCTCGGATGCCGAGGCCGACGCGTACCGCGCCAAGTACATGGATCTCATCGAGAACCTGCCCGACGCCGTGAACGGCTGGCCCGCCAACGAGCGACTCGAGCGCGACCACCTCGGCGTCGTCCCGAGGACGAACGTCTCGATCAAGATCTCCTCGCTGTACGCCCGGACCGATCCGATCGATACGGCGGGTTCGATCGACGGGCTCGTCGCCGCGCTGCGTCCCCTGCTCGAACGGGCCCGCGAGAAGGGCGTGCTGGTCAACTTCGACATGGAGCAGCACGAGCTGAAGGACCTCACGCTCGAGCTCTTCATGCGCTGCTGCGAGGAGGTCGACTTCACCGCCGGTCTCGCCATGCAGGCCTACCTCCGATCCGGCGACGCCGACGCCCGCCGGATCATCGACTGGTCGCGTCGAACCGGTCGCCAGGTGACCGTCCGGCTCGTCAAGGGCGCCTACTGGGACTTCGAGACGATCCACGCGGAGGAGATGGGCTGGCCCGTCCCCGTCTGGAGCCGGAAGGTCGCTTCCGACGCCGGCTTCGCGCGGCTGGCGGACGCCTTCATCCGCTCGACGCCGCGGACCGCGGGAGAGGGCGGCGTCAAGCTCGCCCTCGGGTCGCACAACGCACGATCGATCGGTGCGGCGCTGGCCACCCTCGAGCAGGAAGGACTTCCGAGGTCGGCCCTCGAGCTCCAGATGCTCTACGGGATGGCCCCGGAACTGAAGCAGGCCGCCAGCGACATGGGCTTCCGGGTTCGGGAGTACGTTCCCGTGGGCGAGATGATCCCCGGCATGGCCTACCTGGTCCGTCGGCTGCTCGAGAACACGTCGAACGAGTCCTGGCTCCGTGCTGGATTCATGGACGGCGTCGACGCCTCGACCCTCCTCGCCTCCCCTCATCGTCGATTCGAATCCGATCCCGGAGTCGCCCGCATCGAGGGCGCCCCCGAGCGCCACGAACTCTCGGCCGCCGATCCGGGGGTCGGTGACGGCCGGCCGTTCTTCAGCGAGTCGTTCCGCGACTTCGCGGACCGGGACGCCCGCGAGGCGTTCGCCCGGGCGGTCGAGGCCGCCGTCGTGCCGGCGGTCGCGAACGACGGGACGGAGCAGGACGCCGATCGAGCGATCGACCGGGCCCATGCGGCCTTCCCCGCCTGGCGCGACACGCCGGTCCGCGCGAGGGCGGCCGTGCTCGTCCGCGCCGCCGAGATCATGCGACGACGCCGCGACGAGCTTTCCGGCATCGTCGTCAAGGAGAGCGGCAAGCCGTGGCGGGAGGCCGACGGCGACGTCTGCGAGGCGATCGACTTCTGCGAGTTCTACGCCCGGGAGGCGGTGTCGCTGTTCGAGCCCCGACGGCTCGGCCGGTTCATCGGCGAGATCGACGAGGTCCTGCACCAGCCCCGCGGCGTGACCGCGGTGATCAGCCCGTGGAACTTCCCGCTGGCGATCTGCACCGGGATGACCGTCGCGGCCCTCGTGTGCGGGAACACCTGCGTCGTGAAGCCCGCCGAGCAGACCCCCGGCATCGCGAAGGTGATGCACGAGATCCTCCTGGAGGCGGGCTGCCCCGCCGACGCCTGCGTCTTCCTGCCGGGACGGGGCGAGACCGTGGGCGCGAGGATCGTCCGGGATCCCCGGACCGCGATCATCGCCTTCACCGGGAGCAAGGCGGTCGGCCTCGACATCCTGAAGGCCGCGGGCACCACCCCCGAGGACCAGCTCCACGTGAAGAAGGTGGTCTGCGAGATGGGCGGGAAGAACGCGGTGATCGTCGACGCGAGCGCCGACCTCGACGAGACCGTGCTGGGCGTCCGCCACTCGGCCTTCGGCTTCAGCGGCCAGAAGTGCTCGGCGTGCAGTCGGGCGATCGTGGTCGAGACCGCGTACGACACGTTCCTCGAACGCATCGTCGAGTCGACGCGATCCCTCGTCGTCGGCGACCCGAGGCTTCCCGGGACCGACGTCGGTCCGGTGATCGATGCCGACGCCCGGGACAAGATCCGCGAGTACATCGAGATCGGTCGATCGGAAGGCAAGGTCGAGATCGAGCTGCCCGTGCCGGAAGGACTCGAGGAGGCGGTCGGCCTCCCCTACGTCGGCCCGACGATCGTCAGCGGCATCGAACCGCACCACAGGCTCGCGCGGGAGGAGGTCTTCGGACCGGTCCTCGCGGTGATCCGGGTCCGGGACTTCGACGAGGCGCTCGAGGTCGCCAACGGGACGGCGTACAAGCTCACCGGCGGCGTCTTCAGCCGGAAGCCGAGTCACCTCGATCGGGCTCGGCGCGACTACCGCGTCGGCAACCTGTACCTCAACCGCGGCATCACCGGCGCCCTGGTCGGTCGACAGCCCTTCGGCGGCTTCGGGATGTCGGGGGTCGGCTCCAAGGCCGGCGGCCACGACTACCTGCTGCAGTTCGTCGAACCGAGGGCGATCACCGAGAACGCGATGCGACGAGGATTCGCCCCGGGCCTCGAGTAGCGGGCCTCGAGTAGCGGGTCGACGGCGTCGGGTCTCAGGCGGGTCGTTCGCTCGGGCCCGCGATCGGATCGATCCACGCGGCGTGACCGTCGACCAGCGCCTCGGCCTCGGTCGGGCCCATCGAGCCCCGGTCGTAGTCGATGACTCCCGGAGGTGACTGGACCACCGGGTCGAGCGCCGTCCAGGTGCCCTCGATGATGCCCTGGGTCGCGAAACGGGTCAT
>JAYZBK010000129.1:0-22968 GCA_036339295.1 Planctomycetota bacterium | reverse complement strand
CGGATCCTCGTGGAACCCGAGGCCAACCTCGTCGACCAGCAGAAGCAGCTCCTCGCGACCGAGGGCATCGAGGTGGAGGTGACCGACGACGCGATCGAGGCGATGGCCGACCTCGCCGCGGAGGCGAACGACCGGCTCGAGAACATCGGTGCGCGGCGCCTCATGACGATCATCGAGAAGGTGTTCGAGGAGGTCTCCTTCGATGCGGACATCCGCGCCACGCGCGGGGATCGCGGCCTGCTCGTCGACGGCGAGTTCGTGCGGCAGCGGATCGAGCATCTCGTCTCGGAGGAGGACCTCGGCCGATTCGTGCTCTGAGCGCACGCGGGGCCGAGGCATGGAAGAATGAACGCATGACCGACGAACCACGACGAACGGCCCTCGTGACCGGGGCGAGCACGGGCATCGGGCGAGCCTTCGCCGAGCACCTCGCCTCGCAGGGGCTCGACCTGGTCCTCACCGCACGGCGGCTCGACGTGCTGGGAAAGGTGGCGGCCGAGATCCAGGATCGCTTCGAGGTGGACTGCCGCGTCATCCCGGCGGACCTCGCCGAACCGGATGCCCCCCGTCGCATCTACTACGAGCTCGCCCGCGACGAGATCCACGTCGACGTCCTCGTCAACAACGCGGGATACGGCCTGCCGGAATCGCTGCTCGAGACCGACTGGCCCGACGTGCGGGACTTCCTCGAGGTGATGGCGGTCTCGTGGCTGCACTTCATCCGCCTCTTCACGCCCGGGATGGTCGAGCAGGGCTGGGGGCGGATCGCGAACGTCGCCTCGCTCGCGGCCTTCGCGCCGGAGCCGCCTGCGAGCCTCTACTCCGGGGTGAAGTCGCAGATGGTCATGAGCAGCCGGGGCATCCGGCGGAAGCTGCTCGGCACCGGCGTGCACTGCACCGCGGTCTGCCCGGGCTTCACGCACTCGGAGTTCCACGAGCGACTCGGGATGCCCGACGTCGCGTCCACGATGCCGCGGTGGATGTGGCAGGACGCGCAGGACGTGGTCGCCGAAGGCTGGCGTGCGTGCGAGCGGAACCGCGCCGTGGTCCTCACGGGCACGCCGAACAAGTTCATTCGCGGGTTCCTCGCGGTCGTTCCCACCGCCCTGGCGGAACGACTGACGCCCCGGTCGATCAAGGAGGTCCGTGGTCGTCGCCGACGAGCGACGGTCGGAGAGCCCTCAGGCGGCCCGGCGTGAGGCCGATTCGATCCGACGGGCGCCCCACCGGGTCCAGAACGCGCGGAACCGGGGATCGTCGACGGAGTCGAAGCGAAGCCGGACGACCCGGGCATCGCTCACGATCCTGACCTCGATCGCCTCGGAGTCGCAGGACTCCCTCAGGATCATGGTGATCGCCCTCGATGCGAACCGTCGACGGCCCGACCCGGTCTCCAGCCAGCCCCGCCCGACCTTGATCCGCTCCGAACCGAAGAGCGAACGATTCCTCGATCGCCGGCTGCGATCGATCACCCTCGCCCGCCCCAGCGGGAGGAGGGCCGAGGTGGCCAGTCCGGCATGGACGACCAGCGCGTCGAACAGGAGCGCGACGAACGCGGCGACCAGGATGAGGACGCCGACCACGCCGAGACAGGTCGATCGCGTCGTCGGCCAGTCGGTGGATGCCCGACCGTCCGATCTCCGCGGCGGGGACCACCCGGTCCGGAGCGAGGTGGGGTGCTGGGCGCCTTCCACGGTGGAGATCCCCGCGACCCCCCCGACGAGCGTTCGATCGAGCACGAGGTCGACCTCCGCCTCCTGCCTCAGCTGGTGGGCGTGTTCCTCCAGCCTTCGTCGGGCGATGCCGGTGCGGAACTCCGCCCGGCGGCCGTGACGCGGAGACGGGAAGACGTCGATCGTCCGGCGGATCTCGCTCCAGATCGACTCGAGTCCATCGTTCGATCGCAGCGGTCTCGAGGAGTCGGCGAGTCCGGCGACGTCGACACACAGGGTGGAACCACCGATCACGTGGACGAACTCCGCGACGCCCGGCGGCGCGGTTTCGGCCTCGTCGGCAACGGTCGCCCGAGGGGCGTCCGCTGGAAGGTGATTCGGACGTGACGTCACGGCCTCTTCCCAGACTGGATCGGCACGGTCCGTCGAAGGTCATCCCGGCTGCATCGAGCACGAGGCCGCCATGCGGACCTCGACGCGACGACGTCGCCAGGAGTCGGACCTTCTTCGGGTGATGCCCTTCCTTTTCCCGCTCGACCTCCGAGGACGGCCGAGCACTCTCATCCACCCGGCGTCCCATCGCCGGGTGCTCTCTTGAACGCCGGAGATCCGACGCACGCCGGAGGGGTTCTCACGCCCTTCGACTTCTCCAGTCTAGAACCGCGGGGGCCCATCGACAATCGGATTCCCGGCAAACGCCGCGGGCAAAACCGCCATTCTCCGCCGGCAAAGCCCGATTCGGGACCATCGACGGGGGTGGCGAGTCAGAGGCCCGTGTCGAGCCGCGACCGCAGGATCTCCGCCAGGTCGGGGCGAACCTCCGAGTGGGCCCATCGCTGCCAGAAGTTCACGAGGTCGGTGTCGGCCCGCTGGTCGAACCGCAGTCGCAGGATGCCGGCCGGGCCGACGAGCGTGGCCTCGAGGTGCAGACCGTCGAGCGGATGATGCGCGACGAGGACCGAGTCGTCACGAGTCCACCGGCCGTGCCGAGAGACGACGACCCCCGGGCCGGCGAACGTCGCCGCCGACTGGCGCTTGAGCCGGCGGATCCACCGGACCGCCCAGGGGCTCTGCACGACCAGCCCCACGAGGGACAGCATCGCCAACCCGAAGCAGCCGTACCCGAGGGGCTCTCCGGATCGAGCCAGGGCGAAGGCCGGCGGGAGGGACGCGAGCACCACCAGTCCGCACAGGATCGAAAGTCCCGTCCGCCAGTTGAACCGGGTGATGCCGCCGTCCGCCAGCGGCTCGGGTTCGGGAAGGCCCTCCGGGATCGGGATCGCCGACAGCGCCTTGAAGGCTCGAGCCCCGGCGATGGCCGACGCCCCCGGCTCGAGCACGCGGGCCGCGTCGATCACCGCCTGGCAGCGGTCGGGCGCCATGCGACGCGGCCGGCGGCCCCTCGGCAGCCGACGCATCGCCCGGACCAGGCTCTTCTCGTCGTCGTCGAGCCTGGACCAGGCCCTCCACGAGATCGCCCAGCGGACCATCGCGACCAGGATGATCGGAAGGAGGAAGAGCAGGAGGCTCCCGAAGACGATCGGAAGGAACGTGTCGAGGAGGGAGTCCCCCGTGACCCACGCCATCGACATCGAGACACCGAACCCGATCGACAGGGTGACGACCACCACGGTCGTTCCGACCGAGGTCCGCCGCTTGATCCCGAGCGGAAGCAGGCGATCGAACAGCACCCGCCGGATCGTGCCCGCGGCCTCCTCGTGTCCTGGATCCGCCATCACCCGGGACCCGCGACGAGTCGATCGAAGAGGCCCGTGGGCGGGCGGTGTCCGATCCACGCGTGGTACTGCGCCTCGGCCTGGGCGGTGAACATCGCCATGCCGTCCAGCGCCACGCCGCCCTCGTCGAGGGTGCGCTGCAGCAGGGGCGTGATTCGCGGCGCGTAGACCGTGTCCATCACGATCATCGACCCGAGATCGACCACCGAGGGGATCGGTGTCCCGGTCGGATCGGGTCCGCCCGCCATGCCGACCGGGGTCGCGTTGACGATCACGTCGAGGTCCCGTCCCCACGACTCGTCGACCACGTCGACGGCGACGACCCCGTCGCCGAACGACTCGGCGAGATCCGACGCCTTCTCCGGGTTCCGGTTCCAGACGACGACCGAGGCGCCTTCGGCGTCGAGTCCCGCGACCAGGCCGCGAGCGACGCCGCCCGCCCCGAGCACGCCGACCCGGACGCCCGCCAGCGAGGCGTCCCTCCCCGCCGCGACGAGCCCGTCGCGGATGGTCGTCATGGCCGCCGCGACGTCGGTGTTGAGGCACCGAAGCCCCGAGACCGATCCGTCCTCGCCGCGATCGACCACCAGCGTGTTCGCGGCACCCGCCCGCTCCACGACCGGATCGATCGAGGCGCCACGCTCCTGCGCGAACCGGAGGAGGTTCTCCTTGTGCGGCAGGGTCACGCTGCAACCGCCGAAGTCGAGTCGCGGGTGGTCGACGAGCTCGCCCACCGTCGCCTTGAAGGACTCCCATCCCGGCGCGACCGGCAGTGGAAGGTAGACCGCATCCACGCCGTCGGCGGTGAAGCCGGCGTTGTGCACCTTCGGGCCGAGGGAGTGCGCGACGGGGTGGCCGACCACGCCATAGACCGCGGTGCGCGGGCCGATGTCGTCGAAGCGGTACGTGTCCCGCAGGTGCTCCACCGTCGGCTGTCCCGGCGCCGTGCCTCCCGCGGGATCGGAAGCCGCGAAGGTGAGGAAGCCCCCGAACTTGGGCGCCAGCACGCGGGTGGGCAGCCCGTACTCCCCCATCGCCAGCATGATCATCGGCTTGATCCGCGTGGCGAGGAGATCGAAGAGCTCGAGGCAGTCCCGGACGCTTCTCGCCATGAAGACGAGCTTGCCGACGGCGCACGACTCCTCCTCGGCCATGTCGGCGATCCTCGCCATCAGGTCCGGAGGGCGACCCCCGAAGTCGTGGCTCGAGAGGATCAGCCGGGTCGAGATGTCCCGCACCTGGCTCGAGTGGTCGATCGCGAGCTTGACCTTCTGGCGGAGATTCGCACTGGTGCGCCACGCCTTCGACTCGAGATCGATGTAGGCCGGCGGGTGGGGCCCCGTCCCGATGGCCTCGAGGAGGGAGATTCGTTCCTGTTCATCCCCGGCCCAGGTCCCGCCCTCGTCCTCCGACCGGATCGTGACGATGCACGGGGCCGGCGACTCCGCGAGCAGCCGCTCGACGGCCGGGAGAGGCTCCGTCTCCTCCGCCACCGCGTCCAGTCGCCACTCGATCAGCCGGGCGCCCTCCTCGACCGCCCGCGTCGCCCGGTCGAGCGCGAGCGGGACGTCCTCGGAGGAGTCGACGAAGATCGGGACGCAGAGGAAGGTCATGACCGGTCAGGATACGTTCCATCGGTACACTTCCGCGATGCTCGACCTGCCAGAGGAACTCCGTGCCGCCCTCGCCTTCATGCGGGGCCACCTCCGCGGCCTCATCCGATTCGACACCGAGTACCTCCCCATCCGGGTGGTCTTCGCCCCCGACGGCCGACTCGTGGCCCCGGTGATGGAATCGATGCTGCTCTCGACCGACTGCGCGATCTACCTGCCCGAGGAGCCGGAGGACCAGGACGACGAGATCGCCCAGCTCATGGTGTCCCTCGAGCGGTTCGAGGAGAACGGCCCGGACGGCGCCCTCGCCGATCGCTGGCGGATCTACCACGGCGAACCCGAGGACGTCCGCTGGGCCGCGATGACCGTCGACTTCTGCAAGTTCGGGGGCTTCGCCTTCGACGGCGAGGCCGTCATGCAGGCGAACCCGCTCGCCCCGGCGGAGGCGGCGATCTGCCGACGGGTGAACGACGGGCACGTCGCGGCTCTCCGGGCCGCCGTGCAGCGCACGGTGTCGGTCGAGATCGAGGAACCCCGGCTGGTCGGCGTCGACCCGCTCGGCCTCGACGTCCGTGGACGGTTCGACGTGGTTCGAGTCCCGTCGGAAGTCGTCCTCGACTCGGCGGAGACCGCCGACCGGGAGATCGACGCGCTTCTCGGGGCCTGACCCCGCCCACCGGGACCACCCGTGGAGGACATCGACGTGCCGAAGATCGTGGTGCTGCTGGAATGCGTCGGGGATCCGCTGCCCCGCTTCGAGGCGGCGCTCGACGCGGCCGGCATCGACGGAGCCTCGGTCGAGGTCGTCGCCGACGCGGGCGTCCGGTCCCCCGAGGACCTGCATGCCGCGGTCGCGGGGGCATCGGCCCTCCTGGCGCCGCTCACCATCGCGGTCGACGCGGCCCTGCTCGACGCCGCCGGTCCCGGACTCCGGGTCGTGGCCAACTACGCGGTCGGCTTCGACAACATCGACCGGACGGCGTGCGCTGCGCGGGAGGTCGTCGTCTGCAACGGCCCGCCGCCGATGACCGAGCCGACCGCGGACGTCGCCTGGGGACTCCTGCTCGCCACGATCCGCCGCTTCCAGGAGGGGATCGACCTCGTCCGGACCGGGACCTGGGGCGGCTACGACGCCCGGCTCCTGCTCGGGCATCGCCTGCATCGCGGCACGCTCCTGGTCGTCGGTGCCGGTCGCATCGGGGCCGCCGTCGCGCGACGCTCGATCGGCTGGGAGATGGAGGTGCTCTACACCGCGCGGAGTCCCAAGCCCGGCCTCGAGGCCGCTCCGATCTCGGCCCGGCGTTGTGAACTCGAGGACGGTCTTCGCGTCGCGGATGCCGTGGTCCTCACCACGGCCCTCAACGAGGAGACGAGGCACCTGATGGATCGCCGGCGGCTCGCGCTCATGAAGCCGGGGGCGGTCCTCGTCAACGTCAGTCGGGGGCCGGTCGTGGACGAACAGGCGCTCGCGGAGGCCCTCGACGCGGGACGCCCGATGGCGGCGGGGCTCGACGTCCACGAGCACGAGCCCCGGGTGCACCCCGCCCTGCTCGAGCATCCCCGGGCCGTCCTGCTGCCCCACATCGGATCCGCGACGCACGAGGACCGCGAGGACCTGACCGACATCTGCGTGACGAACATCGTCGAGACCCTCGCCGGACGAGTCGCACCCTTCGTCGTCCCCGCACCGTGATCCACCGGGTCGGCAGGCCGCCGCCGGGGATCTATGATGAGCATCGCCGGGACCAGCCCCGTCCCGGCCACGCCCCGCGCGGCATGGAGCGAGCATGAACCACAGCCTCAACAGTTCGATGATCGACGACGGCCAGGCCCAGGCGGCGCAGGCCTACGCCGACGCCTTCGGGACCCCCGGACACGACGATCCCGCCCGGATGTACATCGACCAGAGGTACGAGGGGTACTCGGGGGAGAACCAGGAGACGTGGCGGATCCTCTACGACCGCCAGATGGAGTTCCTCGAGAGTCGCGCCTCGAACGTCTACCTCGACGGCGCCCGCGCGATCAACCTCGTCCGCGACCACATCCCGCACCTCGACGGCGAGCAGTCGATCAACCGGTTCCTGCACGAACTCACCGGATGGCAGAGCCGGGCGGTGCCGGGATACCTCCCGGCCAAGGCCTTCTTCGCCTGCCTCTCCCGGCGGGAGTTCCCGACCACGATCGTCATCCGGCCCAAGGAGTCGATCGACTACCTCCCCGAGCCCGACATCTTCCACGACGTGTTCGGTCACGTGCCCCTGCATGCCGACCCGGTCTTCGCCGACTTCCTCCAGACCTACGGGAGAGCGGCGCTCACCGCGACCGACGAGGAGGACACCACGCGACTGGCCCGGCTCTTCTGGTTCACCGTCGAATTCGGCCTCATCCGCGAGGAGGGAAGGCTGAAGCTGTACGGATCGGGACTGATCTCCTCCCCGGGCGAGAGCAAGCACGCCCTCGAGAGCGCCGAGGTCGACCGCCGGCCGTTCGATCTCGACCGCGTGTGCGACACCGATTTCGAGATCGACCACTACCAGCCGATCCTCTACGTCCTCGACTCCTTCGCCCAGCTCCGCGACGCGATGAACGAGTACGCCGGCCGCATCCTCGAGAAGCACGGCGAGACCGCGGGGACCTGAGGTCGCGGTCGACGACCCTGCCGGCATTCGATCCCGGGCCGACCGCGACCCTGACGCGGGCATTCGCTATCGTCGTGGCGTCACCCTTCCCGAGGAACCCACGATGCCCGCCAAGAAGACCGAAACCAGCATGCCCGAGATCCCGCTGACCGAGTACGCCCGTCGCCGTGGAAAGGTGGTCTCGGCGATCGGCCGGTCGATCGGACTCGTGCATGCCGGCGACTCCGGTGGCGACCTCCACTCGAAGTTCCGACCGCACCCCCACTTCGAGTACCTGACCGGCATCGTCGACGAGCCGGGGGCCATCCTCCTCCTCGACGGATCCGCCCCGGAGGGTCGCCAGGCCACCCTCTTCCTCCGGCCCCTCGATCCGGAGGTGGAGAAGTGGGACGGACTGCGGGACGAGATCGCGTCCTCGCTCCGAACGCGGTACGGCATCGGCCAGATCTTCCGGACCCCGAGGCTGGGACGGATGCTCGATGGATGCATGCAGCGGACGCGCACCTGCGCCTGCCTCCATCCGTTCGGCTGGGTCGACCAGCCCGTCTCCCCCGACCTCGCCCTGTTCCGGAAGCTCCAGGAGCGGTATCCCGGCGTCGAGATCGAGGATCGCGCCGCGGTCCTCGCGAAGATGCGCTCGGTCAAGAGCAAGGCCGAGCAGAGGATGCTCCGGAAGGCGGCGGAGATCTCGAAGGTCGCGTACGACGCGATGCTCCGCAGCGTCGAACCCGGACAGACCGAATGGGACGTGATGGAGACGCTCGAGCACGGCTACCGGTCCAACGGTTCGCGGGGCCCCGGCTACAACACGATCGTGGGCGCCGGCCTCAACGGAACGGTCCTCCACTACATCGCCAACGACCAGCCGATCGGTGACGGCGACCTCATCGTGATCGACTCCGGCGCCGACTACGGCGGCTACACCGCCGACGTCACGCGGACGATCCCGGCGAACGGGAAGTTCTCGCCCCGCCACAAGGAGATCTACAACCTCGTCCTGAAGGCGCTGGACGCCTCGATCAAGGCGACGAAGCCCGGCACCACCTTCGCGAAGATCGACAAGGCGTCCCGGGACCTGATCACCAAGGCCGGCTACGGGGACACCTTCATCCACGGGATCGGCCACCACCTCGGGCTGGAGGTGCACGACATCACCCCGGACGGTCCCCTGAAGGAGGGGGCGGTCATCACGATCGAGCCGGGGATCTACCTCCCCGACGAGAAGTTCGGCGTCCGCATCGAGGACGACATCCTCGTGACCCGGGACGGACCGGTGAACCTCACCCGGTCGATCCCCCGGACCGTCGCGGCGATCGAGAAGGCCATGGCCGACCGTGGTTGACCGGGCTCGTCAGTTCGTGGGGACGGTGTAGACCCTGCCCCACGCCTCCCGCAGGGCGTCGAACGAGTCCACCGGGATTCGACCGGTCGTCGCGACGACGACCTGCGGCCTTCGGTCGACCGCCTGGGATTCCCGAAGCTCGTCGATCTGGACGACCTGGCCTCCCTGCGCGACCCGTCCGCGGACGCCGCGGACGAGGCCGGTCGCCTGATCCACCCAGACCACGAGGTCGGTGTCACCCCCCTGGAACCGAAGGGCGGTCGAAGGTGCGCTGTCGGAGAAGACCCCCACCGTGGAGGTCACGGTGCCCTTCTCGCCGATGGCGGCGAGCCACGGCTCGAACGTCTTCTCCACCGTCGAGCCGAGTCGGATCCGGACCTCGAGGGTCAGCGGATCCATCGGCCACAGTCCTTCAAGGGTCTCGATCGCGGCATCGGGCACCCGCGGCGGTCGCGCCTTGACGATGTAGCCGGGGAAGAAGGGCGAGTTCATGTAGGCCACGCCCTTCAGCATGGTCAGGTCGTACGACGGGGTCAGCACCTTGACGTCACCCGTGGCCGAGATCAGGAGGCGCTTCCGCGAGGGCATGTATCCCGTCGACTCGCCCGTCCGCTCGCCCGAGATGATCACGCTGATCCCGGCACTGCCCCGATAGGTCCGACGAAGCTCCTCCATCACCTGGCGGGCCGGCGCGGTGATCCGGGCGTCCTCCTCGGCGTGCGATCGCGGTTCGGCGACGGCCGTGGTGGAGAAGGCGGACGGACCCGCGAGGATCGGTGCCGAGAGGAGGGCGACGATCACGTGTCGTCGGATGCATGCGGTCATCGGTGACTCCGGAACTGGGGATGCCGATCACATCGGCAGGGATCGGGCCGCAGGTTGAACCCGAACGGATCTTCAGAGGTGGTCGTAGTGCGTGGCGAGGAGGGCGATCGACCAGACCGGTGGGAAGGAGCTGATCAGGACGCCGAACCAGATCAGCAGGCGGGCCGTGAGCGGACGGACCCTGCCGACGACCTCGCAGGCGACGATGACGAAGACGGTGAGGGCGAACTTGAAGAGGATCGCCCCGTTGAGTCCCCACGCATCGATGACCAGCTTCGCGACCGGATTGACCTCCTCGCCGCCGTTCCGCAGGATGACCCAGGTCAGCATGATGTCGAGACTGCCGACGAAGATCAGCCAGAAGTAGTGCTCCGGGAAGCGGAGTTCGGGCAGCTCGAACCAGCCGACCTGCTCGCCCGCGCCGTCGACGATGCCGGGAGTGCCCGAAGGTCCCGGAGCGGCGTCGTTCGCGCCGGAGGCGGCAGGCTGGTCGTGGTCGGCGTCGCTCATCACGTCCTCAACGTACCGAACCGCGGCCCGGTTCGATACCTCGGACCCGAATCACGGCTCCTGCACCCGCCATGCCTCGACGCCTTCCGATCGACGGACCGAGTCGGGACGCCAGGAGTCGACCCACGCCCGTCGTCCGAGACCGGGGACGAACGTCGCGAGGAGGAGGGCCGCGGATCGGGCATCCCCGAGGAGGGCCGCCTTCCTCAACTGGCGTCGCCCCGCCCGCCGATCGCCACCGCCGCCGAGCCGACGACCGCATCGGCGATACCAGTCCGCGGAATGGCGGTCGATCGCGGCGATCGCGGCGGGATCGAATCGAAGACCGAGGCCGAGGCCTCCGCCCGCGGCCTCCCGCAGGTCGTCGATGCAGGGCTCGACCCGACGGGCCGCGTCCATCTCGTCCCCGGTCACGGCGTTCGCATGCATCCGGTATCGCCCGATCGACTCCCGGTGCTCCACGCACGGCGCGATCGCGGCGAAGAGGGCGAACATGTACGCCGCCTCGCCCTGCACCTGGTCCTCGCGATAGGGGCGCCGCCCGAGCCGACCGAGCACCTCGCGACGGACGACGTGGACGCTCGGCAGGTACGGGAGACCCTGCATCATGGTCGTGGCGAACCCGCCGAAGTCGAGCGGCCGATGCGTCGATTCGATCGTCGGTTCGAAGGGATCCGGATCCTCCTCCGGATGCTCCCAGGTCGTGTACCGCGCGAACCCCGTGCCGGCCTCGGGGTGGGCGTCCATCATGGCGACCATCCGCTCCACGTAGACCGGATGCCACAGGTCGTCGCTGTCGAGGATGAAGAGGAGGTCCCCGCGGGCGGCCTCGATGCCGGTGTTCCGGGCGGCGCAGTAGCCCGCGTTCTCCTGCGGGATCACCCGGTCGACCGCGGGATGGGCGTGGGCGAGGGCGGCGGTCCCGTCCTCGCTCCCGTCGTCGACCACGATCACCTCCCCGGGTCGTCGCGTCTGCGCCGACAACGAATCGAGGGTCGCGCCGAGGCAGTGCTCGGAGTTGTAGGCGGCGATCACCACCGACGTGGAGGTCGATGCCTCCGCTCCCGCGCTTCCGCCCTGTGGGTTCGACGTCATCACTGGAGGATCGGCCGATGCGACCCGGTCAGATGAGCGGATCGTGGCTGGGAAGGTTGTGCGCCGGCGCGGTGTTCAGCTGCACGAGCTGCTCCCCCTGGATCCGCTTCGCCTCGTCGGGGTCGACGTAGTCGGAATGGCACGAGGCCTTGCCGTCGTCGGCACCGACCCCCTCCTTCGTCTTGCTCGCGAGCTTGTGGATCTCGTCGGGCGAGAGCACCCCCCGCTTCTCGAGGATCTCCTGCTGCTCGGGCGTGAGGGCGTCGGAGCGGATCGGCTTGCCGCGGTCGAAACCATCCGCCTTGCCGCTCGCGAACTCCTGGATCTCCTTCGAGATCCGGACGCTGCACCAGTCGTGGCCGCACATCGCGCAGAAGTCGGTGTCGACGTCGAGGTCCTCGTCGTGGTAGGCCCTCGCCGTGTCCGGGTCGAACGACAGGTCGAAGTGCTTCTGCCAGTTGAGGGCCGCCCGCGCCTTGGTGAGGTCGTCGTCCTGGTCCCGGGTCCCCGGGATGCCGAGGGCCACGTCGGCGGCGTGCGCCGCGATGCGGTACGCGACGCAGCCCTGCTTGACGTCGTCCCGCTTGGGAAGGCCGAGGTGCTCCTTCGGCGTGACGTAGCAGAGCATCGAGGCGCCGTGATACGCGGCGGCCGTCGCGCCGATGCAGGACGTGATGTGGTCGTAGCCGGGGAACATGTCGGTGACCAGCGGGCCGAGCACGTAGAAGGGCGCCCCGTGGCAGAGGGTCCGCTGGAGCTTCATGTTGAACTCGACCTGGTCGAACGGGACGTGGCCGGGACCCTCGATCATGACCTGGACGCCGCAGCGCCAGGCCCGCTCGGTGAGTTCGCCGAGGGTCTCGAGCTCCGCGAGCTGGGCCGCGTCGGTCGCGTCCGCGAGCCCGCCGGGCCGGAGTCCGTCGCCGATCGAGAAGGTGACGTCGTGCTCCCGCATGACGGCGCAGATCCGCTCCCACGCGGTGTACGCCGGGTTCTCCTTGTCATGGGTCAGCATCCACTTCGCGAGCAGCGAGCCGCCGCGACTGACGATGCCGATGACCCGGTTCTTCACGAGCGGCAGGTGCGCCTTGCGGACCCCCGCGTGCACGGTGAAGTAGTCGACGCCCTGCCGGGCCTGGTGCTCGAGCGTCTCGAGGATGACCTCCTCGTCGAGGTCCTCGAGCTTCCGCCCGATGATCATCGAGTAGATCGGGACGGTCCCGATCGGCACGGTCGAGTTCTCGATGATCGCGGAGCGCGTCGCATCGAGGTCGCCGCCGGTCGACAGGTCCATCACGGTGTCGGCGGACCATCGCTCGGCCCACTTGAGCTTCTCGACCTCCTCGTCGGTCGAGCTGGAGACCGGCGAGGCACCCCTGTTGGCGTTGATCTTCGTCTTGGAGGCCCGGCCGATCGCCATCGGATCGAGCTCGTGCCTGAGGTGGTTGACGTTGGCCGGGATGACCATCCGACCGGAGGCGACCTCGTCGCGGACCTGCTCCGGGGTGAGGTGACCCTCTCGTTCGGCGACCCGACGCATCTCGGGCGTGATGATGCCGAGGCGGGCGGACTCCAGCTGGGTGACCGGCGTGAAGTCCCCGGTCGGGACGCATCGGACGAACTCGCCGACCGACGACTGGTTGTGTCCACCACATCCGGTCGCATGATCCGGGGCCGCCTCGATCGTCCAGCCCTCGGGCAGGAAGTCCCACGCCGTCTTGTCGCTCGGTGCCGGCATGCCGGGCGTGTCCGGCGAGCTGTACGCCAGCGGACCACCGACGTCGGCCTTGTTCGCGAACGAACCCGGCGTGGTGCCGGTCGGGGTCGAGGCGGGGTCGTGGGCGCCATGGGACGGCAGGGTCCAGGCCGAGTCGGGTCGCGGGGTGATCACGGGGATCTCTCCTCTGGGGGCACGGGGCCCCGAATGGGTCTCGAAGGCGGCGGGAGGCGACGCGGGCACGAGCTCCGCGGGCCACGTTCCCTCCGCCGGTCTCAACCGGATCAGGTTCCACGGGTGCTTCTCAGTCCCGATCCGGGTCGGGACGCCCCGCGTGGCGGCCCGGATTCTAGCCACTGATCGGACCCGACCCCCCCGGATTCGAACGGGTATCGGCCCTTCGGGGCGACAAGATGGCGGCGTACATCAGGATTCGTGGCCGGATCGACGAGGGCCCCCGTCACACTGGATGGAGAACCGCAGGGTCGACCTCGCGGAATCCGGGCTCCGACGTGTGAGATCGCCTCCGGTGCGACGGAAGCTCTCGTCGGGGCTCCGGAGACCCCCGACGCCCTCGCATCGACCCGATCAAGACCGGAGAAACGAACCATGCGGCACCACGCACCCTCGACGGCGACCCGAACGGTCCTTGCGACCCTGATCGCCGGCATCCCCGCCGGCATCGCGGCCGCCGACATCGCCTACAGCAGCTACACCGACAGCTCGACCTTCGCGTTCATCGTCCAGGACATGCCCGACTTCGACCAGGTCCGCGCCGGCGACCTGCCCAACAACGGCGTGTGCTACTGCGGCCCCGCATCCACCTCGGATCTCCTCGGGTACGTGGCGACCCACGGTTTCGGCGACGTCGAGCCGGGCATCCCCTTCATTTCGTGGTTCACTCCGTCGAGCTACGCGGAGATCTCCGACCTCATGGCGACGATCGGAACGTCGACCGGCACGAGTTCGGGCGCCGGCGGCACCTCGTGCGGGGTGGGCCAGTCGGCGCTCGAGGACGAGTTGATCGCGCGGCTCGGCGACCGGTTCACGGTGCGAAACTCGTACTTCAACTCCGCGACCGGGTACGCCCCGTCGACGGCGGAGGTCGCGTTCCGAGGCAAGTCCGACCAGGCGGTCGGGCTGATGCTCTTCGGCCGCTGGACCGGCGAGTTCGATGGCGACACCTGGAAGGTCGCGAACGGCTGGAGCGACCGCCGCGGCGGTCACTTCGAGGCCGTGAACCGCGCCATCGCCGGAGGCGGCCTCATCAAGCTCGGTCTCCGCAACCCCGCGGGAACCACCGACAGCACCACGTCCCAGTCGGAGTTCGCGACCCACTGGTTCGACGTGACCCGGCGCGACGTCGAGATCTTCGGCAATGAACTCGTGATCGACCAGCTGAACGGCACCTACACGAGCGGGGGCGAGCTGCGCATGCGGATCTTCGAGGGCTATCTCTCGATCGCCCCGAAGGCGGCCTACTCCTGGGACGAATTCACGCCCTCCATCCTTCGACTGACCCCGACGGCCCCGCTGTGGTCCATCTTCGGCGCCTCCTCGACGACCACCAAGGTCCCCGCCCCGCCCACGTCGGTCGCCTTCGGACCGTCCGACCTCGAGATCGCCGCGATCCTCGACGGCAAGGTGGTGCGCATCGAGCGGGGCCCCTTCCCGTTCCCGGATCCCCGGGAACTGCCGATCGACCTCCCCGAGTGGATGGGCGCCAGCGACCTCGCGTTCGACGCCGATCGTCGGCTCCATGCGGTGGGCGGCGACCTGCTCGTCTCCTGGGACTGGGACGATCCCCGCCAGCCCTCCGTCTTCCGCCTTCCCGGAGAGGGGACCTCGATCGCCATCGAGAACGGCATCGTCCACGTCCTCGTGCCCGAGATGGAGATGGTGGTCGCGGTGAACCGGGGCAAGAAGGGACCGTTCGCGGTCGAGCTCCCGCTGCCCGACGACGCCCTCGTGCTCGCGAGCTCGACGATCGACATGCTCCCCGGGGGACGGCTGTTCCTCCTGAGCGACGGCATCCTGAACCCCATGCAGATCGTCGACGGTGGCTTCCAGCGGCTGGGGATGCCCATTCCCCGCGACGGCGAGTGGGTTGACCTCGCGGTCGACGACAACGACACGCTCTGTCTCCTCGACGGCCAGGGCCTCGTCGAGGCGCACCGCGTCGGGCCCAACGGATTCGAACGCGACACCCGGCACGCCCTCGACGGCCTCATCGCCGGCAGGCGGATCGCGGTGGCCCGATCGACCAGCAACGCCTACGGCGGTTCGGAACTGCTCATCGACGAGACCGACGCCGATCTCGACGACCGCGAAGTGGAGCTCGACTGCCTCGGCGACCTGAACTTCGACCGCGAGGTGGACGCCGCGGACATCGGGCTGCTCCTCGGGGACTGGGGCGCCTCGCGGTCCATCGCGGATCTCGACCGCAACGGCACCGTCGACGCCTCGGACCTCGGACTCATGCTGGGCGCCTTCGGCCGCTGCCCCTGAAGATCGTTCGTCGACTCCCCCCTCTTCATCCCCCGGTCGGGCGGTCCTTCGGGACCGCCCGGCCTTCTTCGTGCGCGGATCGATCCCCACGGGGCCGGACGCCGCGGGTGGCGGGACCGGGTGGAGTGGCCCGGCTTCGCGGCACCCCGGTTTCGAGGAATTCGGTGGACGAGGCGTCATGCAGGACGGTCGCCCGACTACCGGAGCCCGCCGAGGGTCCGTCCCCTCGCATCCAGTCCCCTTCCCGGAGCGGCCCTCGAGCCGAACCCACCATGATTCCCCGACCTGCACGATTCATCTCCCGCCTCGCCACCATCACCGCGACCATCGGTGTCGGCTCGTCGCTAGCGGCCGACATCGTCGTCAACAACTATCTCAGCGACTCCTCGTTCGCCTACATCGCCTACGACATGCCCGACTTCGACCAGCAGCGTCTCGGCGACCTTCCCAACAACGGCGTCTGCTACTGCGTACCCGCATCGTCGGCCGACCTCCTCGCCTATGCAGCGACCCACGGCTACCCGGAGGTCGAACCCGGCGTGCCGTTCCTGTTCAGCTGGGAGTCGCAGATGAACTACGACGCCGCGACCGCGATCATCGACACGCTCGGCGACGAGATGAGCGTGAGCTCCGGCGCCGGCGGCACGCCATGCGGCGCGACCGGCACCGCCTCGTTCAATGCCCTGGTCGCGCGGATCGGGAACCTGTTCGACGTCACCTACGACGTGCGAAGCTTCAGCGGCGGCACCGAGTTGAGACTCTCCGACATCGCGGCCCGCAACGCGAGCACCAATGCCATCGGCATGATCAGCTACGGCCGATACAGGGGTTCCTTCAACTCGGACGGCGACTTCGTGGCCACCAGCCGCCCCGGCGGACACCGGGTCGCCGTGAACGCCGCGATCGCCGGAGGCGGCCTCCAGATCCTCGGGACCCGGGATCCCTGGGCCGCCGAGGGAACGGACGACCAGCAGGAGGCGTTCCGCACCAACTTCTGGTCGCTGACCGAAGGAACGGTCTCGTGGTCCGGCAACGCCGTCGACATGGACCTGCTCGGCCAGCCGTGGAACAGCAACACGCGGATCCGCGCACTCGAGGGCTACACCGCCATCGCTCCCAAGTCGGGATTCACGTGGGATCCGTTCACGCCCTCGACCCTCCTCCACCTCGACTTCGCCGTCTTCGACTGGAATCCCGGATGGGTGCCCCCGGTCATCGAACTCCCGGAGCGCATCCGGAATCTCGTGCCGATGCCGGGCAACGCCCGCCTCGTCGTCGAGCTCGAGGACGGTGTCTACATCTACGACCGGGCGACCGCCAAGCTCGAGCGGGCGGCCGAGGTGCCCGAGGGCCCCATCGCGGACATCGCGGTCGACCGCTTCGGCTCGACCCTCGTCGCGATCGACAAGCAACTCGCCGTGATCGGCGCGAACGGTGCCGTGCAGGTGCTCGACCTGCCCGGTTCGGCCGACGCGATCGCCATGGCCGATCCGCTGGGACGGGAGGCCACCGCCAACGGAGCCCCTGCGGCGCACGTCCTCATGGGCCGCGAAGGACTGGTGGCGACGGTGATCCAGAAGGCCGACGGCCGCTCCCTCCAGCTGTCCTCCTTCCCGGCGGTCGATCTCGGGCCGGACGCCCGCTTCATCGTCGCGGGCGAGCGAGCGCTCCTCCTCGACGGTGGCCAGCTCACCTTCTTCAAGCGAGGCGGCGGCTTCGAGCCGACGCAGGTCCAGGGCGCGCCCACCTTCCCGATCATCGACGTCAGCCTCGACGGCGACTCGCTGGTCGTGGTCGACCAGAAGCGGAAGGCCCACGCCTATCGCCTCGGCGACGTGATCCAGGCCGACGAATCGCATCCGATGAACGGCAAGGCCACCCGGGGTCGCATCGCTCGCTCGACCAGCAGCACCAGCGCGACGCCGTGGAACGACCCCGACGCCTTCAGCACCGAGGAGGACCTCAAGATCGACCAGGAGGCCGCCGACCAGCGGCTCGACTGCCGAGCCGACCTCAATGCCGACGGCATCGTCGACGGTGCGGACATGGGCATTCTCTTCGGAAGCTGGGGCGCCAGCCGATCCCTCGCGGACATCAATCGCGACGGCACGGTGGACAGCAGCGACCTCGGACTGATGCTCGGGGCCTTCGGCGCCTGCCCCTGATCGGGTGCCGCGAACGACATCCCTCCCTCGTCGCGCCGGGCGGTCCTTCGGGACCGCCCGGCGTCCTGCTGGACGAAAGCCCCGGGAGCCTCGATCATGGGGCGATGGACGCCCACCCGACCATCGAGGACGTGCGAGCCGCGGCCCGTCGCATCGAGCAGCACGTGCAGCGCACGCCGATCGCCCGATGCCGCACGATCGACGATCGATCGGGCGGCGAAGTGCACCTGAAGTGCGAGAACCTCCAGAAGGTCGGGGCCTTCAAGGCTCGCGGTGCGATGAACGCCGTGCTGCAGCTCGACGATTCGACCGCGGGGAACGGCGTGGTGACGCACTCCTCGGGCAATCACGCCCAGGCCCTCGCCTGGGCGGCCGCGATACGCGGCATTCCCGCGAACATCGTGATGCCGGTGAACGCCCCCGCCGTCAAGCGTCGCGCCGTCGAGGGATACGGGGCCGTCGTCCACGACTGCGAACCGACGCTGGAGAGTCGCCTCGCGACATGCGGGCAGGTGGCCGCGGACACGGGTGGTTCGATCGTCCCCCCCTACGACGACGATCGCATCATCGCCGGGCAGGGCACGCTGGCGCTCGAGCTGCTCGGACAGGTCCCCGATCTCGAGGCCGTGATCGTCCCGGTCGGCGGTGGCGGACTCGTCTCCGGGATCGCCACGGTGGTGAAGGCGATCGCCCCGGAGATCCGGGTGATCGGCGCGGAACCGGCGCTGGCCGACGATGCGTTCCGGTCGAAGGCCGCGGGATCGATCCAGCCGCACGTCGGCGATCCGACGAGGACGATCGCCGACGGGCTCCGCACCACGCTCGGGGAACGCACCTTCCCGATCGTCCGGGATCTCGTCGACGAGATCGTCCGGGTCGAGGAGGCGGACATCCGGTCGGCGCTGCGACTCGTCCTCGAGCGATCGAAGCTCGTGATCGAACCGAGTGCCGCCCTCGGCGTCGCGGTCGCCGTCGACCCGTCCTTCCGGAATCGCGGCCTGCGACGCGTCGGCGTCGTGCTCTGCGGCGGCAACCTCGATCTCGCCGCCGTGCCGGACCTGCTCGGTCCGACGTGACGGCCGGCCGGCCCGTTCAGCTCGTCCAGGCCGCGATGACGAGTCCGAGGTCGGAGGAATCGACGATGCCGTCGCCCGTCAGGTCGGCGTCGCACCCGGGACACGGTCCCCAGAACGCGATCACGAGACCGATGTCGGCCGAGTCCACCCGTCCGTCCCCGTTGAGGTCGCCGAAGATCCCGGAATCGGTCTCCCGGGCGAGGGCGTCGATCGCGAAGTCGAACGAGAAGTCGACGCTCGTGATCGCTCCGGAGAACAGGAGGTTCGCGGTGCTTCCCGGCGGGATCGTCGGCAGCGGCACCGGGATCGGGCCCACGGGGATGTCGAGCGGCTCCGAGCCTGCGTTCGAGGTGCTTCCCCCGAACTGGAGCGTCCGATCGCCCGTTGCGCCCGAGATCGTTCCCGCGAACGGGATGGCGGCAGGGATCTCCTGCGACTGCGTGCCGGTCCCGGCATCGAACTCGATCGACCAGGTGACCGGGAGGACGCCCTCGAAGACGATCTCCCCGTCGACCTCGCCGGCGAACAGCGCCGACGCGCCGGCGGCGACCAGTTCACTCCGGAGAAGCGACGCATCGGTGAGCGGAATCGGGATCTCGATGCCACCGGGATAGATCGAGAACGGATTGATCGTGTTGAACGTCTCGTAGAGGAACCGCAGCTCGCCGCCGATCGAGGTGGTCGCACCGTCGAGAAGGTCGAGCCGGAACGACTCGACCACCATCTGGCTCGCCTCGAGTTCGGAGAGGTCGACCACGATCTCGCCCGCCGGAGCCGTCGGTGTCGGATCACCGACCACCGCGATCGTGAGGTCGCAGTCGATCGGGTTGTTCCCGCTGCCCCCGAAGAGGCCCGGTCGGGTCTGCGTCCCCCCCGGGTTGCTCTTGGCGTCGTAGTCGCCGATGAGCGTGCCGGCGAGCGGGACCGCGAACTCGAGCCCCGTGGTCACGGAGCTCGAGGACGAGTCGAGGACGAATTCGATGGACTGGGCCGTCGCCGTGGTCGAGGAGAGGAGCGCGGCGACGATGACGAACGAGGTCGGGTTCATGACTTTCTCCGATCCCCATTGTGATCCGCGGCGACCGGCGATCCAACCCCGATCCGGGAAACTCGCGTCTCAGCAGTCGCCCCAGCGGACGAAGAGCAGGCCGAGATCGGACCCGCCGACGACGCCGTCCCCGTCGAGATCGGCCTTGCAGGCCCCGGGACAGGGCCCCCACTCGACGAAGAGCAGGCCGAGGTCGGACCCACCGACGACGCCGTCCCCATCGAGATCGGCGTCGCACGATGCGGCGCAGGCGATCTCCAGCAGGTACCGAAGGCCGTAGATGCGGGGCTCCGGCTCCTCGTCCTCGTCGGGCGGGTCCTCGGGATCGATCTCGTCGCAGGGCAGTCCGCTTCGCATCACGCGGCCGTCGATTCCCGTCTCCACCACGAGGTGCCACGGCTCCGACGGCACGACGAAGCTCCACGAGACCGGATCGCCGCACGGCTCCGCCGCGGGTCCCGTCACGCTGCGCAACGGGCCGTCGCACTCGCCGATGACGAGCGCGAGCCGCCCCGGGAACTCCGCACGAAGGGTGGTCGAGACCGCGCTTCCCGGAACGAGGTCCAGGACGAAGGCGTCGACGTCCCGCGGGATCGACGTCGTCGACTTCCCGAACACGACGTCGCCGCAGGCGAGCGTCGTGGTCGACCGACCCGATCCATCCGACGGACAGCCGTCGTTGATTCGATCGAGACATGATTCCATCTCGTCGATGGCGCCCGGACCGGGCTCGATCGGGCATCGCGGCGAGCCGCCGCACCACTCCAGGGCCCCTTCGAGGCAGAACTCGTCCCACGTCCCGAATCCGCAGAACGGATCGTGGAGCCGGACGAGTTCGCAGCAGTCCTCGTCGATGCAGCCGGGGGTGTCCCGCACCTCGAAGCAGTCGCCCTCCTGGGGGCACCGGACGTCGACGCAGAGATCCGCCGCGAGATCCGCGCACGTCTGGTCCCACTGCGTCTGGCAACAGAACACGTCGTTCTCGCAGACGAGCTCGCAGCACTGCGGCTGCAGGCAGCCGGCACCCTCGTGGGGTTCGTCGCACGGCGGCAGTCCCGGACCGCAGTCGCCGGCGAGGGCGACACCCGGCACGAGAAGCGGCCCGAGCAGCAGGAGGTGGAGGCGGCGGCGTTTCACGGGGCCACCCCCGAGCCGGCGGGCATCGCGTCCCCGCGAGGCGATGCCGCGACGGGCGCGGACGTCCCCCCGCCCCAGTTGCCGAGCATCAGCGCGAGATCGACGCCGTCGATCCGACCGTCGCCGTCGAGATCCACGACTCGCGACGGATCGATCGCCCCGCGTGCCGTCCGCCTGATCGTCGTCGCCCCTCGGTCGGGGGCTCCGGCAGCGACGCGTCCCTCGCGACAGTCCGCCGCCTGCGGTGTCTCGTTCGAGAGGATCCAGATCGCGTTCGAGACGAGATCGAGGGCCAGGACGTCGATGTCGCAGTCGCCATCGAGGTCCGCGCTCGCGATCCCGCGGAAGAAGTTGTCGAGGGCGACGACCTGGGGCGGTTCGAATCGAATCACGCCGTCCCCGCCATCGGACTCGGGAGCCGTTCGGTTGTCGAGGACGACCAGGGGTCCGGGCAGCGCGTGCCCGACGATCACGTCGAGGTCGTCGTCGCCGTCGAGATCCGCGAGATCCACCGCGAAGGCGTAGCCGTTCGAGTCGGTGCTCGGCGCCGCGACGTCGCGGGCGAGCTCGACGCCGTCGTCGCCCGTCCCGGTCGTGTTCTCGTAGACCCCGACATGCGAGGTCGAGTCGATCAGGATCAGGGGGGCGAGCGCATCGACATCGCCGTCGAGATCGAGATCCCCGAGGACGAGATCGCCCATGCCGCCGATCTCCCCCGCGACCCGGACCGGCAACCACCCGCCCAGCGGATCGAACGTCCCGTCGCCGCGATTCCGCGCCACGTGCACCCGGCTCCCGCCCGTGCAGACGACGACCAGGTCCTCGTCCCCGTCCCCGTCGACGTCGGCGTGTTCCATCGCCTGCGGGTACGGGATGCCGATGGACGCGCCGGCGAAGGCGACGGCACCCGCGGGCTCGAACTGCATCGAGCCCCGGTTGCGGAAGAGATCGATGGTCGGCTCCCGATGGTTGAGCCCGGCGAGATCGAGGGCTCCATCGCCGTCGAGATCGACGACGACGAGGTCCCGCGGCTCGCGTCCGAGGCGAAGCTCCACCGGTTCCCGGAACGTCCCGTCCCCTCGACCCTCGAGCACCGCAAGCCGGCCCCGAAGCGACCGAAGCACGACCACGAGGTCCAGGTCGCCGTCGGCGTCGAGGTCGGCGATCTCCACCGCGTCGGACTGGGTCCCGACCTCCACCGGCACGGGCGCCGAGAAGGTTCCCGACTCGTTGAAGAGCAGGTAGACCAGTCCGTCGGCGCCTCGCCCCGTCACCACCAGGTCCGGATCGCCGTCGCCGTCGAGGTCCCCCGTCGCGACCATGGTCGGGGCGTGCGGGGTCGGGAAGGTGACGACCTGCGGCAGGAGGAGGAAGGGACCGTCCGCCGCCGTCGCCGCGGTGACGACGAGCGCCCCGAGGGTCGCGCGGCACCTGCGGGCGAGGACTTCCTTCTTGGGCTGGAGGTGGACCATCGACGCTCCGTCACCTTGGCGGTGTCCCGAGTCTACGAACGCGCGTGCCGTCGACGAAGCGACAAGTCGCCGCATGGTGATACGCGGACCTGGTTCGGGGTGTTCGAGCGGTCAGCGGGATCGGATCAGGCGATCGATCGCCTCGAGACGCCTGGCGTGGCGTGGCTGGGCCGGTTCGAGGATGGTGAGTGCCAGGATGTGCCGACGGGCGTCGTCGAAGCGACCTGCCTCGATGGCGCACGAGGCCGCGAGCTCCCGGGTGCCGGGGTCGTAGGCGTTCATGCGAGCCGCCCGCTCCGCCGCGTCGAAGGCGACGCCGGCGTCGCCGGGGGGGCGGGCCCGCCCCCCCCCCGCGCCGGGGGTCCCCCCCTCCGTAAAGCGTGGCTGGGGGGGGTGGCGCCCGGGGGGGGTT
>JAYZBK010000128.1:0-11054 GCA_036339295.1 Planctomycetota bacterium | reverse complement strand
CAGATCGGTTCGGGCTCCTCCCTCGGATCCTGAGCGGTGCGCACGCGCCGACCCGAACCACGAACCGCCGCGACGACCCCGTCGCGCCGGTTCCTTCTTGGGGCCGATGCGCCCTGCGGGTGAGCGGTTGAACTCGATCTTCCGGCCGCGTACCGTGACGACGACCCCGAAAGGACTCCTCGAATCATGAACCCCACTGCGGCAGGACTCAAGGTCGATGAGATCGACGGCGTGACCCGCGTCGGATTCGTCGACCGCAACATCCTCGACGAGGCGAACATCCAGCAGATCGGGGAGGAGCTCTCCCGGATCGTCGAGGGCAGCCCGAGGCCCCGCCTCCTGATCTGCTTCTCCGACGTGGAGCATCTCTCCTCCGCGGCGCTCGGAGCGCTCATCAAGGTCGGTCATGCGGTGTCGGCCCGTGACGGCCAGCTGCGGCTCTCCGACATCCGCCCGCAGATCCTCGAGGTCTTCAAGATCACCCGTCTCGATCAGATGTTCGAGATCCACGACGATGCCGCCACGGCGTTGAAGTCGTTCGGCTGAAGACGTCGCCCGCCCCTCCAGCGTCACGGTCTCTCGGAACACGTCATGGTCGAATCCGATGCCAGGCAGAGCGATGGGGATGGAGGGGGAGGTCCGCGGTCGGGCTGCATCGAGCTGCACGACGTCCGCGAGGAACTCGACCAGCTGCACGAGCAGGTGATCTCCGCGGTCGAGGCGAGCGGCTTCGACGAGGCCTCGACCTTCGCGATCCGACTGGCGCTCGAGGAGGCGGTGGCGAACGCGTTCAGGCACGGGAATGCCGAGGATCCGACCAAGATGGTGAAGGTCGAGTTCGAGATCGACTCCTCCCGCATCTGGCTCGCGGTCGAGGACGAGGGCTCCGGTTTCGATCCCGACGCGGTTCCCGATCCGACCGAGGACGAGAACCTCGAGATTCCCTCCGGGCGCGGCATCATGCTCATGCGGGCCTACATGACCAACGTCGAGATCAAGGCCCCGGGCAATCGCATCGAGATGATCTTCTCGAAGGACTGACCGACGGCGTCGGAGACGTCTTGCCAGGAGCGAGTCCGGGTGCAGACACTCAGCGAGATCCGGGAGCTTCTGGAGGCCCGAGGCATCCGCCCGAAGCATCGCTTCGGGCAGAACTTCCTCCATGACCACAACCAGCTCCGTCGGATCGTCGACGCGGCCGGCGTCGAGCCGGGCGATCTCGTGCTCGAGGTCGGTCCCGGCACGGGCACCCTCACCGAAGCCCTGCTCGAATCGGGCGCCGAGGTGATCTGCGCCGAGATCGACGACGACATGGCGGCGATCGTCGCGTCGAGGGTCGGCGACCGGATCCGGCTGGTCCACGGGGACTGTCTCGACCGCAGGCGGCATCTCGCTCCGGTGCTGCTGGAGTCGATCGCGGATCGTCCCTTCCGGATGGTCGCCAACCTGCCGTACCAGGCGGCCACCCCCCTGATGATGGATCTCGTCCTTCGCCGGCCGAACTGCCTCGGGCAGGTGGTGCTCATCCAGAAGGAGGTCGCCGACCGGCTCGCCGCCGGCCCCGGCGGTCGGGAATACGGCCCGATCTCGATCATCACCGCCCTGATGGGCTCCATCGAGCGGGTCGCCACCATTCCGCCCGGCTGCTTCTGGCCGGCCCCGAAGGTGACGAGTGCGGTGGTCTCGATCGTCCCGGATGCGGGACACGGCATCGGGGACCCCGAGGTGTTCGCCGACTTCGTGGGCGAGCTCTTCCGGACGCGCCGCAAGCAGATCGGTGCCACGCTCTCGCGGATGGGGATCGCCACGCCGGACGACCTCGACGGGACGAGGCGTCCGGAGTCGATGTCGCCGGAGGAACTGCTCGAGCTCCATCGATCGCTGGGGAGTCCGGCGGTGCGCGGGGATGGGGCCGGTTGATTCCGGCGACCCGCATCGCCGATTCGCGTCACCAGGTGTAGACCACCTCGTACCGGATCCGTCCGGTCGCCTCGGGGGCGATGCGCAGGTTCCACTCGACGGTGTTCGAGTCGACCTTCTCGAACGGCTCGTTGCGTTCGACGATCTCCCAGTTGCGCCATCGATAGAGGTGCTCGCGGACCACGACGTTCTGCACGACCTTCTTCTGGTTGCGGACCTCGATCTCGACGGTCTCGGTCATCGTCCGGCGGTTCGAGTCGACCTTGAAGTCGATCACCTTGCGATCGCCGACGACGTCGAACGAGTCGCCCAGCTTGATCCGGACCGTCTCGTTCCGAGGCGTGTGGTCGATCAGGTCCTCGCCGATGAACTCGAGCGTGCCGTCCTTCGGATCCTGCTTGTACGCGCGGATGCGTCCCTTCGGCATCGGCATGCCGAGCCGGTTCTCCTCGGTGTTGCGGAACGCCACGAACGCCCCGATCTTGCCGGGGCCCGAGGTCACGAAGCCTCGATTGGTGTAGGGATCGTTGCCGAATCCGGTGCGGCCGGTCGGTTCGTACACGAGCTCCTTGACGACCTTCGCGCCCGAGACGGACGGGAAGAGCGTCAGCTGCTGCGTGCTGTTGCTCGCGATGTCGGTGGGGCGGGGCAGGGTGTAGAGGTGGTACTCGAAGAACGACTGCTCCTCGAAGCCCGCGGCGCCGTCGGCCATCATCTCCATGGCGCCTCCGCGGGCGCGGACGCCGAAGTTCTGGGGTCGCGGCTGGATCCGCTGGACGTCGCCCGCCACGAGCTTGAGCTGCGTGTCCGGGTAGGCCACGCCCGAGAGATTGAGCAGGGTGACCCAGGCCGTCAGGTCCGCTTCGGTGTCGTCCTCGTTGAGCACGAGGTTGTAGTCGGCCCGCCAGGTGAGGCCGGCGGTCTGGTACGTGGTCCGGATCCGATGCTCGCCGCCCCGGTCGGCGAGGAGGTCCCAGACGAGCGTGGGCCGGGTCAGGAAGCCGTCGGGGAGTTCGGTGAGGCTGACCTGGGCGGTGTCGGCGTCGACGATCTCGATCCCCTGGTCGGCCTGGATCACGAGTCGGCCCTGGGTCGCGGAGAGGAGGGTGCCCTCGACGACCCGCTGGTTCGTGCCCATCGGGACCCGGGCCTTGATCGGACGGTCGAGGTACTTCTCGAAGAGCTTGCTGGGGCTCACGAGATCGAACTGGAACGATTGCTCGAGGACGCTGGTTCCCGGATCGGTGAGATCGGTGAACCCGACCGTCGTGGGATCGAGGAACGCCGCGACGTCGGTGAAGGAGACCTGGTTCCGGCCGGGCTCGAGTTCGAACGAGCGAAGCTGCTTGACCACGCCGAACCCCGGCACCTGCCACGCCGCGTTCGGCGTGAAGCCGTTCCGTTGCTGGGCGACGTACCGGGTCGGATCGAAGCCGGCGGGATCGGCCGACGAGTAGATGGTGATCGAGGTCGCCGGCTGGTCCGCCGACGATCCGGCGGCGAGGAGGGCGGCGGCGACGAGGCTCGGAATGGTCATGTCATGGCTCCGGGACGACGTTTCGGCGATCGTGACTGGACAATACTCCGTTTGATGGCCGCTCCACGGCCGGCGTCCACGCCGGTCCGTCCGAAGCGGCTACATTTGGGTGTCTTCCCGAGCCTTCGAACCGCCCTCGGCGACGGTTCGCGGGCCGGACCCAGGAGTTCGATCCTTGCGAGTCCTCGTCACCGGTTGCGGTGGCTTCATCGGCCACCACGTCACGGCCGCCCTGCTCGAGCGGGGCGAGTCGGTGCTGGGCGTCGATTCGATGAACGCGTACTACGATCCGGTGCTCAAGGAGGCCCGGATCGAGCGGCTCTCCTCGAGCGAGGACTTCGAGTTCGAGCGACTCGATCTCGCCGACCGGACCTGCATCGACCGACTCCGCGATCGCGGGATCGACCGCATCGTCCACCTCGCCGCCCAGGCGGGCGTCCGGCATTCGATCGACGCCCCGTACGAGTACCTGGATGCGAACCTCGCCGCCCAGCTGTCCGTGCTCGAGCTCGCGAGGGCCGTCGAGCCCCGGCACCTGGTCTTCGCCAGCAGCAGTTCGGTCTACGGTGGAAACGAGGTGCTTCCCTTCGGCACCGAGCATCCCGTCGATCATCCGCTCTCGCTCTACGCGGCGACGAAGCGGAGCGGCGAGCTGATGGCCCACGGCTACGCCCATCTCTACGGCATCCCGAGCACCGGTCTCCGGTTCTTCAGCGTCTACGGGACGTGGGGGCGGCCCGACATGGCGCTCTGGAGGTTCGCGGAGGCGATCGAGGACGGTCGTCCCATCGAGCTCTACAACCACGGTCGCCATCGCCGGGACTTCACGTGGATCGACGATGTCGTCGAGGGTGTCCTGCGGGTGCTCGACCAGCCGGCGGCCCCCGACCCCGGATTCGATCCGGCGGATCCACGGCTCGATCGAAGCGATGCCCCGTTCCGGATCTACAACCTCGGCAACGACACCAACGTCGACCTGCTTCGGTACGTCGAGTTGATCGAGCAGGCGCTCGGCCGGAAGGCGGAGACGGTCCTCCTGCCGAAGCAGCCCGGAGACGTCGAGGCGAGCGCCGCCGACGTCGGGCCGATGCGACGCGACTTCGGCTGGGAACCGACCACCCCGGTCGAGGTGGGGGTGCCGAGGTTCATCGACTGGTGGCGGACCTGGTCGGCCGCGCGGCCGTCCGGAAGCCGAGGGAGCCGGTCCGGCGACGAGGGCGGCCGGGCTCCGGACGCCCGAGGATCGAGGCGGATTCCCGGGATGCCGGGATCAGCGGGCGACGGCCTCGGCGCGGACTTCGCGAAGCACCGTGACCTTGATCTCGCCGGGGAAGGTCATCTCGTCCTCGACCCGCTTGGCGATGTCGCGGGCGATCTTGTGGGCGGTGGCGTCGTCGGCCTTGCTCGCGTTGAGGATGACTCGGACCTCGCGTCCGGCCTGGATCGCATGGGCCTCGTCGACGTACGGCTGGTCGGTCGCGATGCCCTCGAGCTGCTCGAGCCGCTTGATGTACATCTCCATCGATTCGCGTCGCGCGCCGGGCCGGGCGCCGCTGATCGCGTCGGCCGCCATGACGATGGGCGTGTACGGCGTCGTCGCGGGGATGTCGGCGTGGTGGCCGCCGATCGCGTTGAGCACCTCCTCGGACTTCTCGCCGAACTTGCGGGCGAACTCCATGCCGATCGCGGGATGGCCGCCCTCCATCTCGTGGTCCATCGCCTTGCCGATGTCGTGGAGGAAGCCGCAGCGACGGGCGATCTGGCCGTCGAGCCCGAGCTGGTCGGCGATCATCTGGGAGAGGAAGGCGACCTCGATCGAGTGCCGGAGGACGTTCTGTCCGTAGCTGGTCCGGAACGACAGCTTGCCCATCGCCTCCGCGACCTTCGGATGGATCCCGCGGAGGTTCGCCTCCACGATCGACTCCTGGCCCGACTGCTTGATGCGTTCCTCGATGTCCCGCTTGGTCTGGGCGACGATCTCCTCGACCCGTGACGGGTGGACGCGACCATCGGCGACCAGCTTCTGCAGGCTCTCCGCGGCGATCGCCTGGCGGACCCGGTCGAAGCAGCTGACGCTGATCACGCCCGGGGTGTCGTCGACCAGGATGTCGGCACCGGTGGCCTTCTCGATGGCCCGGATGTTCCGGCCTTCGCGGCCGATGATCCGACCCTTCATGTCGTCGCTCGGGATCTTGACCGCTCGGATGGTGCTGTCGCTGACGTTCTCCGAGGCGTATCGCTGGATGGCCATCAGCGTGATCTCGCGGCTCTTCTCGCGTGCCTTCTCCTCCGCGCCCTCGATGACCTCCTGCTCGATCTTCGCCGCTTCGTGGCCGATCTCCTGCCGGGTCTCCTCGAGGAGCTCCTCGCGGGCGGACTCGCGGGTCATCTCGGCGACCTCCGCGAGCCGGGTCCGAAGATCGTCGACCCGTTCCTTCGCCTCGGCCGTGGCGGCCTCCCGCTCCGCGACGAGGTCGTCGAGCCTGGATTCCTTCTTCTCCAGCCGTTCCTCGCGACGGGTGATCTGGTCGAGCTTCTGGTCGAGGGTCTCTTCGCGCTTCGTGGCCCGGGCCTGCGACTCCTTCGCTTCCGCGAGCATGGCGGTGGCGTCCTTCTCGGCCGACTTTCGTCGTTCCTCGACCTGCTGCGCGGACTCGGACTCGATCCTTCGAACCTCGGCCTGGGCCTCGCTCCGCGCCTTCTCGACGATCGACTCGCCTTCGGCTCGCGCGGTCCGGATCGACTTGCCCGTCGTGGCCGCGATGACGAGCCATGCCCCGATCCCGCCGAGGGCGACCCCGATCGCGAGTCCGATCAGGGTTCCGATCGGCTCGATGTTGCCGAGCAGTGCGGCACTGGATTGGAATGTCATGATCGTCTCTTCCGTCTATCTGGAAATCGACCCCACCAGGTGGTGAGCCTGGAACGGTCGGGGACGGTCTTCAGCGATCCGATTCGTTTCGATCAGGAGTCCCTTGCCCGGCCTTCGGTTTCCCCCAAAGGGGGATCCGGCGTCCGGAAGACGCAGCGGTGGGGCACCTCATGGGGGAGGTGCCGGGCCGATCGGAGATTCAAGGGGGGGGGTTCAGGTCGGGAGAAGTCCCTTGGAAGCCTGCATGATCGAGTGAGAACGAAGCAAGAACGAAGAAGAAATCTATGCGGCTCCCGATGACCGGTCGCTCCATTCGAGCGATGGATCCTGCGGGGAGCCGTCGTCGGGTCGCGGGTCGCCTCGCCCCGGTTCGGGGACGATGGGTCGACTCGGGACCCTCCGAAGATCGGCCGTCACCCGGCCGCATGGCCGAGCCTTGCCGTATGGACCGGCGACCCACCGCGTGAGCCGTACCGGATTGCTGGTCGCTAGTATGGCGGGCCGGTCGGAAGTGTCAAGAAACGGTCGTATCACCCCGATTTCCAGCTCAGGAAGCCGGTTTTCAGTTCGGCTCGGCGGTCTCCGGAGGTCCCATGCCAGCACCCATCCAGTGGCTCTCTGATCTGCTGCCGACCAATCCGATCGTCATCCGCCTGGTCCAGGGTGGGTCGACCCGCTCCCGGCACCTTCTCGTCCGGAGCGGCTACCTCGCGATCCTGATCGTCGTCCTGCTGATCCAGCTGATCCCGGCCGGTGCGACGAGCCTTCGAGACCTCGCCCAGAGCGGCGAAGGGGCGTTCGCCGTCGTCGCCTTCGGCCAGGTCGGGCTCATCTGCCTCCTGACCCCCATCTTCATGGCCGGGGCGATCGCCCAGGAGGCGAATCCCCGCACCTGGGACATCCTCCTCACGACGCCGCTGAATTCGCTGCAGGTGGTGCTCGGCAACCTCTTCGGCCGGTTGTTCTTCATCCTCGCGCTCCTGCTCTCGTCGTTGCCGCTCTTCCTCTTCATCCAGGCGTTCGGTGGCGTCCCCGGGCGTTCCATCGTGCTGGGCTATCTCGTCGCCGGAGGGAGCGCCCTGCTCGTCGCGGCGAGCGCGGTGACCCTCAGCGTGACCCGGACGGCGGGGCGGCGAGCGGTGTTCACGTTCTACGTGTCGGTGATCGTCTACCTCGCGGTCACGTGGCTCGTCGACAGTCGCCTTCGTTCGCCGATCAGCGTCGGCAGTCTCGCCGACGCCACGACGGTGGTGACGCCGCTGAATCCGTTCCTCGCCCTCGAGAGCCTGCTCCAGTCGAATCGGTACGTCGCCGCGGATCCCGGCCCGGGAACGTGGGGGCCGCTTCGATGGTGGCTCTCGAGTCCGATCTCGGCGTTCGTCTGGATGTCCCTCCTCTCCAGTTTCCTGCTCGTCCTGTTCTCGACGCTCCGCCTCCGGGTGATCGGGGCGAAGGTCGGCCAGGTCCCCTGGTATCGCCGCCTCCTTCGCATGGATGTCCGGAACGAGGATGGCGAACGCTCCGCCCGCAGCCCCGGGAACAACCCGATCGCCTGGCGCGAGACCAGTTCGCGAACCCTCAGCACGATCGGGCTGATCGGCCGGTGGGGCTTCATCGCGATCGCCTCGATCACCACGCTCCTCGTGCTGTGGCTGTTCCACACGTCGACCATCGGCCTCGCCGACCTTCGAGCGACCCTGCTCGCGATCGTGGTCGCCGAGGTGGCGATCGTCATCCTCGCGGCGATCAACATGAGCGCGACGGCGGTGAGTCGCGAACGCGAGGACGGGACGCTCGACATCATCCTGACCACGCCGATCCAGCCCGGCCCGTACATCGCGGGGAAGCTGCGCGGGCTCGTCCAGTACCTCCTGCCCATGCTGCTGGTCCCCGTGGTCTCGCTGGGCATCGTGCTGGTCTACATGCTGGCGAATCCGGAGAAGACGACGAGCGTCGACACGATGACGGCGGCTGGAGGCAACGCCTTGTCGGTCCCGCTCGTCTCCTACGGTGGCGTGATCGGCATGCTCTTCCTCATGCCGGCGTTCACGGCGTTCGCCGTCATGGTCGGCCTGCAGTGGTCCATCCGGAGCAAGGGCACGATCGGCTCGGTCGTGGCCGCGGTCATGGTCCTCGCGGTGGTGACCGGCGTCGTCGGCCTCTGCGGTCTCGCCGGGCAGGCGATCCCGGTCGTCGGCGCGGTCGTGAATGCGGCCAGTCCGGTCAATCTCATCGTGGCGACCCTCCTGCCCGACCAGTTGGTCCGGGCGTCCCTCCAGGAGGGGGTCGGTTCCGCGAACGTGGCGCTGCTCATCGGCGGCGCGATCGCCGCGGTCGTCTACGGCTTCATCGTGTTCGGCATGCACGCGAGCATGAAGCGAAGCTTCATGATGACGGTGCGGCGACTGGCCGGCACCAGGTAGTCGTCCTCCCCGGGCGACGGCGTTCCAACCTGCAACCCCCCGAAAGGAACACGGACGAGACCGAGGTCTCGTCCGTGGAGTGGATTCGTCGCGACCGGGGTGGTCGGTCGGGTGGGGGTCAGCCCCAGCAGCTGAGGAGGAGTCCGAGGTCGGCTCCGTTCACCACGTTGTCGCCGTTGAGGTCGCCGGAGCAGCCGGCCGAGTCGCCGCACTTGCCCCACTGGCTCAGCATGCTGCCGAGGTCGGCACCGTTGATCTGGCCGTCGCCGTTGATGTCGCACGGGTCGGAGACCTCGATGTCGATGACCATCGAGTCCATCGCGAGCGGGGCGGACTTGCCGTTGGCGACCCAGAGGTCGTAGGCGGTCTGGCCGAAGTCGTCGGTGACGTTGGTGTCCCGGAGGAACTCCATGTACTCCCGCGAACTTGTCTGGAAGTACAGGACCGCCTGGGCCGTGGTCGCCCCGGCCGGGATGATGTAGCGGGTGTCGTCCCAGTACTGGCCGTCCTCGTACGAGTAGTCGACGGGCCCGCCGCCGAACGCCTCGAAGGCCGCGTTGGTGAAGCCGCGCGGCGGGATCCGGTTGTCGAAGATCACTTCGTTGTTCAGCACGAGGTGCAGCGACTTGCCGGCGGGCAGGTTGACGGCGTCCGCGACCTCCTGGGTCATGCCCATGAGCTTCTCGTAGACCTTGGTCGTCCCGGAGTCGAGGGTCGCGGTCTTGAAGTCGTAGCCGCCGTCCTCGGCGATCACGTTGCCCGCGTCGTCGAAGAACCGGACGTTGACCCACATGCGCCGGCCCTCGGGGTATCCGGTGGGCAGCGAGTGGCCGCTCTGGTTGATGACCCGGACCACGAGGGTCGAGCCGTCGACGCTGAGCTCCATGTCGCTCGCGTCCCGGAGCATCTGCTCGGTCCGGGCGTTCGCCTCGTCCACGCGACTCTCGGTGAGGCCGTAGAAGTCGGCGTCGCCACCCATCTGCTGGCGGATCGCGCTGAGCACCCAGGTGTTGCCGCCCGCGAAGGAGTGGGCGCCGACGTCGGGTCGTTCGAAGAACGGAGGACCTTCGTAGAAGGCGCAGGCGCCGCCGACCTGGTCGGGCATGTGGCAGTCCTGGCAGCTCGAGATCGGCAGCGAGTCGTCGAGGGCGCCGCCGAACCGGCCGTCGGGGAAGACCACGCCACCGTCGGCGAACGTGCTGTTGGCCCACTCCGAGTAGGTCCGCTGCTCGGGGACCATGTTGTCCAGGTCGTGCGTCGGGTGTTCGAAGCCCATCGGCGTGATGGTGCCCGGCTCGCCCGGCTCGTTCACCACGAAGACGGGGTTGCTGACCTCGTGGCACGTTCCGCAGAACGCGCTGTCGCGGTGGTACGGCGAGGTGATGATCGGGATCAGGTTCCCGAACTGGTCCACGCCGTGGTAGTTCGCGGGCACGTCGTCGTAGGGCCCGCGACGGGAGTCGGACGGGTCGAGGACGACCTGTCCGTTGCCGATCGAGACCGGCATGAGGCCGTCGGCGACGAGGTCGGCGAGGATCGGGGCGTCCGGATCGGCCGGGTCGCCGGGGTAGCCCTCGGCGGTGCCGGCGGGATCGACGACGCGGTGGCAGAAGTTGCAGTTGATGCCGTCCATGTCCTCTTCGCTGAAGAAGGGGAGCTCCCCGGTCGTGTTCGCGCCGCGGTAGTGGTTGGCGGGGACGTGGCACTTGATGCAGAAGACGCCGGCCTTGTCGGCATCCTGGTTGGCGATCGTGAAGGCCGCGTGGAAGACCGGGTCGCGGGCGGACTGCGCCATCAGGCTCGTCACCCAGGTGTCGTACGGCGCCGCCTGCAGGTCGTAGTCGCCGTGGCAGAACGAGCAGCTGACCGAGGACGCGATCGGCCGCATCTCGAACGAGTCGGAGTTGCCCGCGGTGCCGAGCGACTCGAAGTCCTCGAGGGACGTCGGGAGCTGGTCCTGCCCACCGCCACCGCCCTTGCCTCCACCGGCGATCGCGAACGGCGCAGCGATTCCCAGCCCGAGGATCGCGACCACGGAGGCCGAGATCACGGAACGCTTCGAGGGAACGGCGAAGGAGGTTCGAGGCATGTCGTGTCTTCTGCTGGGGACGATGGGACGGGACGACGCCGCGAGCGCGGCGTCGTCCACACCGCAAGGGTAGGGTCCACCGGGCGGGGGTCAAGTGCCTCCGCGAGTCGCTTCTCCGCTAATTGTGTTTAACCCCCCAATTGCGTGGAGTACCCCGAATCACATGTGCGGGAAGCCCTGAACCACCCGCCGGGGGGGGGCCGGGGACCCCGA
>JAYZBK010000127.1:0-3543 GCA_036339295.1 Planctomycetota bacterium | reverse complement strand
CGGCCGAGCCGCGCCTTCGTGTCGTGCTCGATCACCCTCGACCAGTGGATGTCGCCGCTCACGAGCAGGACGCCGTCGCTCCCCGTCCGCTCGAGCACGCCGAGCAGTCGGGCGAACTCCTTCGGGTACATCCCCCAGTGGTCGGTCTTCCCGGGCCGGGTCGCGTCGTTGAAGATCATGCCGCAGGTCAGGATGCGGAACGGAGCGGTGCTCTTCGCGAGTCCGCGCTCGAGCCACGCCCACTGCGCCGCCCCGAGCAGGGTCGGATCGTCGGGCAGGCCCGCGGTGCGGGCGAACCAGCGGGTGTCGAGGACGAAGACCTCGACCGGTCCGATCCGGAAGCTCGTGAAGATGCCCTCGTCGCCCGACCCGAACGACGGGTTGGGGCGGTGCTCGGTGAACGCCTTCCGGCTGTTCTCCTTGCCGGGCAGGCGTCCATCGACGTCGTTGCGGCCGAAGTCGTGGTCGTCCCACACGCTGCAGACCGAGACGTGCGAGACGAGCTCCGCGAACGGCGGGAACGCGGCGAACTCTCGGTAGCGACGCCGCTGCTGCGCGAGCTTCGTGGTGTCGATGTACGGCGTGTCGCCGAGCAGCACCAGGGCGTCGATCGCGTCCGCGTCCATCCGCTTCCAGACCCGTCCCGATCCCTCGCCCTCGTCCGCGCAGCTCGCGAAGGCAATCCGGGCCGTGCGATCGTCGGCCGGTCGCGTCGCGAACCACCAGCCGGGATTCGTGACGCCGTCGATCCGGTAGGCGTGGCGGGTCCCCGGCGCCAGGCCCTCGATGCGGACGATCGATGAACCGTCGGCGTCTTCGGGCGCCTCGACCGAGCGTGACGCGACGACCTCGCCTCCGGCGTCGAGGATCTCGAGTTCGATCGGTTCCCCCTCGGGCGAGCGGATCCACATGGAGACGGTGTCCTCGCCGACGCCCCCGATCATCGGGCCCTCGACCTCGGTGCCGTCGGACGGGTCGCCGGTGGTGGTGGATGGCACGAACGCGATGACCGCGAGGAGGAGAAGTGTCTTCATGCCCGGGAGCCTAGCCGAACCGCACCGGGATCCATGATGAAACCGGCGACGAGGCATGGGCCTCGCCGCCGGTCTTTCTCCCCGATCGCGGAATGCACGCGATGCGGTTCACTGGGCCATGGCGGCCTCGACATGCTTCTTGAACCGGTCGACGTCGAAGAAGATCTTCTCTTCCGCGATGGTGTCGCCGTCCCAGCGGAAGGCGCCGTGGACGAGGAAGGCGGCCTTCTCGCCGGTGTTGCGATCGGTGCCGTTCCACTCGAACCAGGTGGCCGTCCAGGTGTTCCCGTCGGAGTAGTCGCCGGTCATGGTGTAGAGGTTCTCGAACGAGATGTCCTTGAACACCGCGTGATGCATCGCGAGCCCCTCGGCCCACTCGGCGTTGTCGGCCGTGGTGTTCGGGTCGCCCCACATGTGCACGGCGTCCTTCGCGAACATGGGCTTCATCGCGTCGATGTCCGCCTTCAGGTAGCTGGCGTGCATCTCGTTGATCGCATTGGTGCGCCAGTCGTTGGCGGACATCGCGGGGGCGATCCCGATCCGCATCGGGTCGTCCTCGGCGGCGGGGGTGAACACCCGCTCCATCACGGTGCCGTCGGCGTCGGTGAATCGGACGACCATCTTCTCGCCACCCATCTGCTCGATGTCGAGCGCGCCTCCGCCGACCTTCCCGTCGGCGGTCCGGCTCCGGTACGTGCCCGACATCTTCGTCCGGGACGGGAATTCGGTCAGGTCCATCCGCATCGAGGAGCCGTCGGTCCCGAACGAGTCGAAGGAGATCGTTCCCTTCGACGGGTCCCAGCCCCCGACCTGCTTCGTGCGGAGTCCGTTCGCGTCGACCCATTCGCCGACGAGGAAGTCCTTGCCGTCGAGCTTCGTCCAGTTGACGACGCTGTCCGGGAGCGGACCGCCGGTCGCCTTCCAGACGCCCACGAGCCAGTCCCACGGGCACGGGGCGTCGGTCGGTTCCATCCGGGCGAGCGTGTCGCCGAGGAACGCCTCGAAGGTGCCCTTGTCGAAGTAGCCGAACTCGGCGGTGACGCGGTCGCCGTCCCAGCGGTACATGATGTGGAGCGGAAGGTCGAGCGGCTTGCCGGTCGCCTTGCTGGTCGCCTGCCAGTTGGTCCAGACGTAGGTCCAGGGGCCGTACTCGGGGTACTCGGTCGTCGTGATGACGCGGTTCATCATCTTGAAGTCCCGCAGCGCCTGGTGCTGCAGGGCGACCGCCTCGCGCCAGTCGTCGAGGGACATGGCCTGGCTCATGTCCGCCCAGTAGAACCTCGCCTCCGGCGTGAAGAGCGTGTCGGCCGAGGAGAAGTCGCCCTCGAGGTAGCCGTCGAGGAAGGCCTCGATCTTCCGGGAACGCTCGTCGCCCTCCCGGGTGACGATGGCGTCCTGCGCCATGGCGGTGACGGGGATGGTGACGGCGAGCAGGCAGGCGGTGTTCATGAGACCGCGGGTGATGGAACGAAGCATCGGCTGGTCCTTCTCCTGGGCATCGATGTGTCGAAAGTCCGGACGGTTCCGGATCGTCGCAGGCTAGCAGTCATTCGTGGCTCGCGCGCCGCTCGCGAGTCGTCGATCACATGAGCCAAGCAATCGCATCGATTTCCGGCGCTGCGACGCGGGGTGTCGCGGTCGTTTTGAACGATCCGCGTCGGGCGATCGGCCGGCCGTCGCGATCAGGCGTTGGAAACGGGCGGGGCGAAGGCGGCTTCGAGATCGACGTCCTCGAGTTTCGGGTTCGACTCCGCGATATCGCGGGCGGTACGACCTCGCTTGTCCCGGAGCGTGGGATCCGCACCGGCGTCGATGAGGACGCGGAGCATCGGCACGGTCTGCTTGCCGAGGTCGATCGAACGGCTCGCGACCATCATGAGCGCCGTCGTTCCGGAACGGTTGGCGGCATCGACGTCGAAGCCGGCGTCGACGAAGGCCTGCAGCACCGCCGCGGCTTCCTCGGTCAGGTTGAACGCAGCCCCCATCAATGCGTTCGAGCCCGGCGTCAGCATTCGAAACGTCGAGGCGAGCCGGGCCGACTCGAGCAGCCGATCGGGGTCCGCACCGGCGTCGAGGAGAAGCCCGACCATCTCCGGCCGGTTGGAGAGGATGCCGCATTCGACCAGGACCGGGGGCGTCCCCACGTTGGGATCGACGCCTCGTTCGAGGAGGGTCGCCAGCGGGTCGAGGGAGTCGTTCTTCACCGCCCAGCCGAGGGTCGTCGACCCGTCTCCCGGGATCGCTCGCACCCGGGTCCCCGCATCGATCGCGGCCGCCATCATGCCTTCGGTCTTGTTGATCCCCCCGATGTTGGCGAGGGAGTCCAGGCCGAGCTGCGCGACATTCGGGTCGGCGCCGTACTCGACCAGCAGTGGGAAGGCGCCCGGAAGCACGCCCCAGGCCGCATTCACGAGATAGGCGGTGTTGCCGTTGCGCGTCGTCACGTTCGGGTCGAACCCGAGCTCGAGTAGGAAACGGGCCACTTCGAGGTTGGGATTCGACATGGCGG
>JAYZBK010000126.1:0-31084 GCA_036339295.1 Planctomycetota bacterium | reverse complement strand
GGATGACCAGGAAGAAGAGCGGCGAGGTCCAGATCCGCTCTCGCAACGGAGTCTCGGTGATCACCGCTCGATTGGGAAGCGCCTCGGCGACGCGATCGAGGACGGACCGACCCGAACCATCGCGAACCGCATGGACGGCCCCGGCCGTGTCGGTCGCGAGCGACTCGAGGAGATCGTGGTCGGAATCCGCGAGTCGAAGCTCGTCGTCCGGGCGCACGACCTCGATCGAGACCGTCCGGTCGCCGGAGAGGACCGCGAGGGCCGGATCGGCGATTCGATGCTCCAATCGACCGAGTCGCTCGGGGATCCAGGAACCCGACCAGCTGGCGACGTCGGTGGCGGAGAGTTCGAGCGTCTTGACGACGGTCCCCTGCTCGTCCACCGCATCGATCGCGACCGTCTCCGGAACCTCGAGACCGAGGGATTCGTCGAGGAGATCGACCGTCAGGAGGACCGGCCGTCCCAGCTCGACCCGATCCGGCCCGACCGACAGCCTGACCGGCACGTCCGACTCGACCGCCTCCCGTCCGAGGAGTCGCAGGAGCTGCACCCAGAACCGCTCGTAGAGTTGTTCACCACGACCGTAGCGCCATCGCCAGATCTCGTCGGTCGCGATGTAGAGGACCTGGCCGGCGCCGTACCTCATCGAGATGACGAGCGGCGTGGCGTCGAGGGGGTCGCCGTCGGCCGGTTCCGCGGTCGCGAGGACCTCCGCGGTCAGCTTCACCCGCTCCGGGTCGATCCGCTGAACCCACTGGAGCTGCGACCAGCCGAAGGTGGGATCCGAGAGATCCGAGGGCCAGCCCCCGGGTGCCTCGTCGTCGAGTCGAAGCACCCCGAGTCGTTCCGAGATCTCGGGCGGCGCGGCCATCGCCGGCTCTGCGCGACGGTCGAGATCGAAGCCTCCGGTGAAGGGAACGAGGTCGGCGAGCCTCGAGCCCTCCCAGGTCTCCGGCATCGATCGAGGACCGCCGACGAGGACGAGTCCGCCACCGCGTCGCTCCACGACCTCCCGGATCGCCTCCTGCCGACCCTCGGTGAGGAAGCCGGCGGGAAGATCCCCCAGGATGATCAGGTCGAAGCGGGCGAACTCGGAGACGTCGCGGGGGAGCCTCGCCAGGGGCGTGTTGCCCTCCTGCGCGAAGTCGCGATCGGCGGAGAGGAGCATCACCGAACTCTCGATCGACGGCTCCCGGACGAGGAGGTTCTTGAGGTAGCGGTACTCCCATCGCGGACCACCCTCGATGTAGAGGACGCGCAACGGTCGATCGACGAGGTCGATGGTGAACGAGGCGACGTCGTTCTCGGGCACGAGGTCGTCTTCCCCGGTGATCCGGACGGTCCAGCGCCTCGACCCCTCGAGGATGTCGTCGGCCGTCCCGGGCGTGGCGCTCAGGACGAGCTCCTCCTGGTCGGACTCCCCGTCGAGAACCACCTCCGAACCGTCGAGCACCCGGCCGGTCGCGTCGTCGACCAGCTCGACGACGACCGACTCGCGTCTTCCCCGGTTCTCGAGCCTCACGACGACCGGAACCGCGTCGCGGGCGAACGCCCGCCGAGGCGCCGAGACCGTGTCGACGGCCACGTCCCCGACCGGCTCGGCCGCACCGAGCGGAACGACGTGCACCGGTGCCGCCGCGGCGGCGAGTCGTCGGATCACCTCGCGATCGGGCGGCGCATCGGTCCTTCCATCGGAAAGCACCACCACGCCGGAGACGGGTCGACCGGCGGTGCGGCGAAGCACCTCGTCGAGGGCCGGACCGAGGCGCGTCCGCCACCCTTCGGCAGCCGGGATCCGGACCGGTGATCCCCCCTCCTCGCCCGAAGCCGCTTCGAGTTCGACGACGCCGTCGTCGAAACCGAGCCAGAGGAGGCGCCGGGTCTCGCCGGGATCGCTCCATGAGGAACCGGCGTCCTCGAGCACCTTCCGGATGGTGGTGTCGCGACGATCCCGGAGGCCGTCGGGCCCCATCTCGCCGTCCCGGATCCCCATGCTCCGGCTTCGATCGACCAGGACGGCGACCCAGTCGGGTTCCACCCGCTCGCGAGGAAGCTCGAGCATCGGTCCCGAGATGCAGGCGACCAGCACGAGAAGCAGGACCGTGCGGGTGATCGCGAGCACGCCTCGAAGTCGGTCGGTGGCATCGAGGCGACGGTACGACCATGCCCCGAGACCCGCCGCGGCGACGATGGCGAGCAACCAGACCCATCCGGCGAACGGGTGCTCCCAGACGAACCGAAGTCCCTCCGAACCGACGGGGAGATCCTCGATCCCAAGCCACCACCTGGTCCAGTCGCTCACGAGGTCACCCCCGTTCGGGACGTCCGGGCGACCTCGGCGTCGGCATTGGCGCCGGTGAGCCCGGCGGATCGACGGGAGGTGACGCCTCCACGCGCGAACCAGCGAGCGAAGGCGGTCTCGAGGAGGACCAGGGCGAGGACGAGGATGATCAACGGCTCGGCGAGGTCGGCGTTCGCGATGTTCGCGATCTCGATCGACTCGTCCGCCGACTCGACCTTCCAGTCACCGGCGCTCGACAGCCACTCGGAGACCTCGTCCACCGAGACGAGATCGAGCATCGCGGAATCGACCGCGGGATTGACGGTTCGACGCTCGACCACGCGATCGGCGAGATCGACGATCTCCACCACGCCGCTTCGGCTCGGAATGCGATCGGTGGTGCCGTCGACCAGGGTCGCCCGCTCGCCACCGGGAAGCACCACCGTCGCTCCCTCCGTCCCACGCGTCGGGAGTCGATCACCCACCACGCCGTCGCGGCCCGCCATCGCGAGGGCCGATCCCTGGCGGCCGATCTCCTGGACGAGGGGCACCATCAACGGTCGAACCGGAAGGTCGGTCCATTCGAGCTCGGGGGTCACGGCGAAGAAGACGAGGCGACCGAGCCCGATCGGGACATCGAGAAGCACCGGATCCCCCGCGTCGTCCACGAGCACGAGATCACCATCCTCGAAGCCCTCGATCGGCAGCCTCCGTTCGATGGAGACGCTGGGGGCCAGGCCCGGAAGCTCGGCGTCGAGGAGACGGGTCAGGCTCGCCGCCGGTTGTTCCTCGGAGAGTCGACGGGACGGTTCGACGGATTCCGCCTCGAGAGCGACGCTCCAGTCGATCCCGAGCGCCTCGAGCAGGGGCGAGGCCCATGGTCGGACGGTCGTCGATCCCGGAGGCATCGTCACGAGCACGCCACCGTCGCGCACCCAGTCCGCGAGAAGCAGGCGAAAGTCGTCGGAGACCAGGTCGGGTCGACCGAGCACGGCGAGATAGACCCCGTCGAGGTCGCGGGCGTTCGCGGTGGCGGGATCGACGCGATCGATCTCGATCGACTCCTCGAGGACCCGATCGGTCATCGGCAGGGTGGCCCGCTCGAACCAGTCGGTTCCTCGCCACCGATCGACCCGTCCCGAACCACCGAACTCGTCCCGTTCGAGCACGAGCATCCGACGGGGCGCCCGCCCCTCGACGATGATCGATCGGCGATCGTCGAGATCGAGGTCGTCCTGCTCCTCGATCGAGGCGGTGAGCACGCCTCCCTCGGGAACCACCTTCACCTGGAAGTCGACCGTCGTCTCGCGAACCCCGGCGGGCCAGTCGACCGTCCGGAACTCGGGTCCGGCGACCGCGGTTCCATCGAGGCGGACGGTGCCGGTGGCGGCATCGGCCCGACCGGTCCGACGCAGGTCGACCTGCAGGATCCGGTCGTCGGTCCCACCGGCGAGCGACAGGGGCACCCGCGCCGACCTGAGGTCGACGACCTGGGTGCTCGACTTCTCGTCGGTCGCGGGGGTCGAGGCGTGGAGGTCGAGGTTCTCGCGACGAAGGTCGGGTGGACGTCCACCATCGTCGATGGCGGCCCGTCGGAGATCGCTGAAGAGACGGACCTCGTGGCGGTCGCCCGATCCGTCGTCGGCGGTCCCGTCGACGAGTGACGCGAGCGCCGACGTCAGGTCGGTCCGGCCCTCCCTCGGTCGAAGACCCTCGAGCGTCCGGACGACCGAACGATGATCCCCGGTCGGCTCCTCGATCAGTGGTTGCACGGGGCGGCCCGCGAGCACGAGCGTGACCCGATCGGACGGGGAGAGCGACTCGACCATCTCGACGGCGGCGGCCACCGAGTCGTCGAGGACGACCCCGGATCCGGAGCGGACGCCCGAGGCGATGCCGTCGTCGACGACGAGGTGCACGATCCTCGATCCGATGATCGTCGTCCGATCGCCGGTGGACGGTCGGGCCAGGGCCACGCCGAGCGCCGCCAGGAGCACGGCTCGAAGGGCGAGGAGAAGCACCCGCTCGATGCGGGCCCGTCTTCGGTGCCGGCGAACCGCCTGCATCAGGAGCGACATCGCCGCCCACTCGACCGGCCGACGACGACGACGAAGCAGGAGGTGGATGACGATCGGGACCGCCGCGGCGAGGATTCCCGCGATCGCGAGTCCGGGGGCGAGGAGGGTCATCGACTCGACCTCCCCTTCGTCAACATGCGACGCCGAGCCAGCAGCGCGGCGATGGCCGGACCGACCGATCCATGGGAATCGAGCCTGAGGTAGTCGAATCCGTGGCTCCGGGAGATCCTCTCGATCTCCTCGCAGTGGTTCCGCATCGCCGCGAGGTAGTCCTCGCGGACGGTCCGCGGGTCGACGGGGAGCCTCCCCTCGCCCTCGAGGCCCTCGAAGGGTGCCGCATCGTCGAAGTCGAACTCGAGTTCCTGTCGATCGAGCACCTGCATGAGCATCAGGTCGTGGCGGCGGTGTCGGAGCTGCGCGACCGCCAGGCCGACCTCCTCCGTCGGCACGAGCAGGTCGCTGACGAGGATGAAGAGCGATCGATTGGTGACGGACGCGAGCGACTGCTCGATCACCTTGGCGAGATCGGTGCCGTCCTCGACCGGTTCGGTCGCGAGCGTGCGAACGGCGCGACGCCAGGTGTCGCGGGCGTTGGATCGACGAACCTGCGCCCGAAGGCCCTCGGCGAAGAGGTTGAGACCGACCCGGTCGCGCTGCTGGAGGCCGAGGTAGCAGAGCGCCGCCGCGATCGCCGTGGCATGGTCGTACTTCGACCAGGTCCGCGCCTCCCTCGAGGCCTTCGTCCCGCCCCACCCCTGCTTGACCTCGAGGGTCCCGAACCGCATCGACGCGGACGAGTCCACGAGCAGGACGATGTCGAGGTTGGTCTCCTGCTGGTACTGCTTGACGTGCAGCTTGTCGGTTCGACCGAACACCTTCCAGTCGAGGTGCTTCAGGTCGTCGCCGGGGACGTACTGCCGGTGCTCGGCGAACTCGACCGCCAGCCCCTGGTAGGGCGAGCGATGCATGCCGCTCATCACGCCCTCGGCGATCATCCGGGCCCTGAGCTCGAACGACCCCAGCTGCCCGATGGTCTGGGGCGCGAGGTACTGTTCGGCACGCAGGCCGCCGGACTCCGGGGCGGATTCGACCAAGGCGATCTCCGGGGGACCGGCCGAGGCCGGCCGTCACCTGTCAGCGGGTGACCGAGTCGAGGGTGCGACGGGTCGAGGCGTCGGCGTCGTCGACCGGGGTCGACTCCAGGAGACTCCTGACCACGTCGTCGGTGGAGACGCCGTCCGCTTCCGCATTGAAGTTGACGATGATGCGGTGGCGCATCACCGGCAGCGCGACGTCGCGGACGAGCTCCGGCGTGACATGTGGGACGCCCGTGAGCAGCGCTCGGGCCTTGGCGGCCAGCACGAGGAACTGGCTGGCTCGCGGGCCGGCGCCCCACGAGAGGTAGTCGCGGATCATCTGGGGCTTGTCGTCCCGACTCTCCCGGACCCGCGTCGCCCGCACGAGACGAAGGGCGTAGCGGGCGACGTGATCCGCCACCGGGATGTGCCGCACGAGCTGCTGGATCCGCAGGCAGTCCGCCGCATCGACGACGGTCTCGACGGAGGCGTCGGTCTCGGTGGTCGTTCGCTGGACGATCGAGAGTTCGTCCTGCTCCGTCGGGTATCCGATCCGGATGTTGAACATGAAGCGGTCGAGCTGGGCTTCGGGGAGTGGATACGTCCCCTCCTGCTCGATGGGGTTCTGGGTGGCGAGCACGAAGAAGGGCTCCGGGAGCCGGTGCGACTCGCCCCCGACCGTCACCTGCCGCTCCTGCATCGCCTCGAGCAGCGCCCCCTGCGTCTTCGGCGGGGTGCGGTTGATCTCGTCGGCCAGGATCACGTTGGCGAAGATCGGCCCCGAGACGAACCGGAGTTCACGACGGCCGGAGGACTTGTCCTCCTCGATCACCTCGGTCCCGGTCATGTCGCTCGGCATGAGGTCGGGGGTGAACTGGATTCTCGAGAAGTCGAGCCCAAGCGTCCTGGAGAGCGTGCTCACGAGGAGCGTCTTCGCGAGACCCGGCACGCCTTCGATGATCGCATGGCCGCCGCAGAAGATCGCGAGGAGCACCTCCTCCACCACCTCCTCCTGGCCCACGATGACCTTGCCGACTTCGCCTCGAATTCGATCGGCGATCTCTCGAACGGCGGCCGTGGCGGCCGCCTCGTCGTCTTGATGGAGCGGTGGGGTGGTCATACGGTTCCCTGGGCCGGCCTGGAGTCGTCGCGAACGTCGATCCCGGCTGGAACCGGGGTCCAGGCGAGTATAGTCCCGCCCCCCCCGGTCCCGATCGAGCGAGACCCATGCCGGAACTTCCGGAAGTCGAGTCCATTCGCCGCGAAATCGCTCCCCGAATCGAGGGGGCCGTGCTTTCGAACGTGAAGATCCGACGCCGGGACGTCCTTCGTGATTCCCGGGGCCGGCGCCGGGGATCGATCCCGAAGGAACACCTCGGCGTGGGTGGCCGGATCGATCGCGTCGGTCGGCGAGGCAAGCAGCTGACGCTCGAGTTCTCCTCCGGCGTGGCCGCGGTGGTCAGGCTGGGGATGTCGGGGAGGGTGGACGTGGTCGAGAACGCCCGCCCCATCCCCCGACACCAGCACGTGCTGTGGACGTTCGAGACCCCGGCCGGTCCACCGGTCCGTCTCGGATTCGTGGACCCGCGTCGGTTCGGCGGCGTGCACCTCGCGGCGGACCGATCCGATCTCGAGAACCGGTTGTTCGGACGCCTCGGACCGGAAGCCACGACGATCGGGGTCCGTGAACTCGTGCCACGACTCCGCAAGACCTCACGGGCCCTCAAGTCCGCCGTGCTGGACCAGGCGGTCCTGGCGGGCGTCGGGAACATCTACGCCGACGAATCGCTCCACCGGGCCCTCCTGTCCCCTGAGCGGCCTGCGAACGAGCTGTCACGTCATGAGGTCGATCGACTCTGCCGAGCCATCCGAACCGTGCTTCGTCGAGCAATCGATGCGGGTGGTTCGACGCTCCGGGATCATCGGCTTCCCGATGGTCGTCCCGGTGAATTCACGGCATCGCACCAGGTCTACGGTCGAGCAGGCCTCGATTGCCCCCGATGCGGCGACATCCTTGTCGGCGTCGTTCTCGGCGGACGAGGAACGACGTTCTGCCCATCCTGCCAGAGTCCACATCCGATCCACAACGGATCCACCCCAACTCGGAGCGATGATCGAACGTCCTCTTCCTGAGAATGAAGGGATATCTATCTCTTCCCTCGTAGTAACAGAGGCGCCGGTATGTGGAAACTCCTCGGGGTGGGAACACAAACCCATCAACGATCCACCCTTGGGTCTCGTTGTTCGCGCTGAACCCACTGTCGATTGGCTGTCGCGCCATGCTCGTTGGCGCCGTCGTCCGGGTCATCCTCGTCCGGGACGACGTCGGCGCGACGAATCGACGGATCACCAGGACTCCCCAGTCGACCGGTGATCGTCGATTCGCCAGCGCCTTGTCCACGATCGATGTGGATGAACTCGATCAGGAACGCGGACGATTCTTGCGCAAGGACAACACCCAGGGGAGGCATCCCTCTCCTGTTTCACGACATTGGTCGTGGTGATCGCGGGTCAGGCGTGGCGGTCGAGCACGGCCGTCTCGAGTCGATCGATGTCGTCGCTGAACGAGGAGTCCTCGTCCCGACGTCGGTTGATCGCCCGGATCGCGTGCATCACCGTCGTGTGATCCCGTCCACCGAAGTAGCCACCGATCTCCTCGAGGCTGAATCGGGTGTGGCGTCGAGCCAGCCACATGCAGACCTGGCGGGGCACGGTGATGGACTTGTGCCGTCGCTTGCTGAGCAGGTCGGTGAGCTTGACGTCGTAGTAGCGGGTCACCGAGTCGATGATGACCTGGATCGACGGTGCGGCCGAATCCTCGCCGGCCTGTCGGGTGGGATCGTCGGCCAGGGCCCGCTTGGCCAGTTCGAGCGTGATCGGCAGGTCCTCGGCGAGGGCGTAGCCCCGGATCTTCGTCAGCGCCCCCTCGAGTTCACGGATGTTGCTGTCGAGCCGGGCCGCGATGTACGCAGGGACGTCGTCGGGCAGCTCGAGGTCGTGGAGGGCGGCCTTCGCCTTGAGGATGGCGACCCGGGTCTCGTAGCAGGGACGCTCGATCCGCGCGACGAGACCGCAGTTGAACCGACTGACCAGTCGTTCCTCGAGATCCGGGATCTCCGACGGGGCCGCGTCGGAACTCAGGACGATCTGTCGCCCGGACTGGTAGAGGGCGTTGAACGTGTGGAAGAATTCCTCCTGCGACTGGTCGTGCTTCGACAGGAAGTGGATGTCGTCGATGACCAGGACGTCGGCGGTCCGGAAGTGGTGCCGGAAGTCCTGCATGCGACCCGCCTTCACGCACTCATGGAAGAGATCCATGAAGGTCGAGCAGGAGATGAAGCAGATCGAGGCGTCGGGACGATCGGCGAGGATCCGCTGGCAGATCGCCTGCAGCAGGTGGGTCTTCCCGAGACCGACGCCGCCGTGGATGAAGTACGGGTTGTAGGCCCGGCCCGGCTTCTCCGCGACCGCGTTGGCGGCCATCAGCGCGAGGCGGTTTCCCGGCCCGACGATGAAGTTGTCGAACACGTAGTCCGGACTCAGGACCATCTGCTCGGCGGCGAGGTCGATCCCATCGGCCACCCTGCTGCCGGACCCGGTCGACCCCGACCGATCGCCGGTCGGCCTGGTCACGTGTCCCGCCGCGGGTTCCTCGCACTCCTCGGGCGAGATGAACCGAACGGCGACCAGCAGGCCGGTCGCGGACTGGGCGGCTTCCGTGAACGAGTCCATGCAGCATCGCTGCAGGTAGCGGAGCTGGACCGGTTCACGGACACAGAGCCTGAGGACGCCGTTGGAGATGTCGACGGGTTCGATGTCGTCGAACCACGCTCGGCACATGTCCGGGTAGTTGGACCGGAGGTGCGAGATCAGCGATCGGCGCAGTTCAGGATCCGGCTTCGACATGCAGACAGCCTCCGCGTGGTACCGGCACCCCTCGAATCCCGTCCCCCGGAGACGCGGATCCGCGCACGCACCGACTTGACTCTCGTCCGACCTGCAGTGCCCACCGCAGGCCGAGACGCCGAATGTAGACCGACGCCGGCGAATCGTCAACCGCTTCGATCGCCTCCTCCGGAACTTTGACCGACCCCCGAAGATTCCTCGCGAGGCGGATTGACATCGTCGCCCCGAGCTGCTTGCGCGGCCTCCAACTGACCCTCGTACCGACGACGATTGGTGCGATGGTCCATGATCAGGTGGACCCGTCCCCGGTCCTGCTCGAGCGCCTCGATCCGGCTCCGCGCATCCGAGATCAGGGTGCGCCTGGACATGTGGACGAGGACGACGTCATCGGCCTCCCAGACGTCGAGAAGTTCACGCACGTCGTCGAGATGGAGGTGACGACCGATGCGCGCCCGGTCCCGGTGATCGGGATCGAGGAAGGTGCACTCGCTCACCATCACCTTCGCCTTCCGGAACTCGTCGCACTCCAGGAAGTCCCCCCGATCCGTGTCGCCGGTGTACGCGACGAGCGGGATCTCGGTCTGGAACGTGATCTCCCGACCGGACGCCCGGATCTTCCGAAGTTCGGACTGGGGAAGATCCCGATACTCCTCCTTCAGCTTCCTGCGCTTCTCGACGACCGCGTATCCGACGCTCGGGCACGTGTGCCGGGTCTGGACGGCCCGAAGCACGACCTCCTTGCGGATCTCGATCTCGCCACCCGGTTCGATCCCCTCGACCTGGAACGGCGTCTTCTGCCTCTCGACGTCCACCCACGAGGAGAGCATCCGTTCGATCGGCTCGACCATCTCGACCGGGCAGACGACTCGTCCACCCTCGAGCTTCTGGAAGTGACGTTGACTGAACCAGTACGGAAGCCCGCCCACGTGATCCATGTGGGCATGGGTCAGCGCGATGAGAGGCGTGGCGATCGACGCCCTCGTGCATTGCCCGATGTCGAAGGTGAGGTCGAACTCGGGAATGGTCAGCGTGGTCTGCTCGCCCGCGACACTGATTCCGTGGAGGCGGATGGGCGGCAGATAGAGAAACCCGGCCTGCCCGTCGCGGGGCGGTGGCTTTGGAAGCATGTTGGAACTCCAGCGGTCGAGGGCGACCCCGACGGTGGAAGAAGAGGAAGCGACCATGCTAACAACCGCTTCTCGGCCCCACCCATGCCGGTCGTGCGGGTCGTGCGGGTTCGCGGAGGGCGATGGCGGCCTCGTCGGATCGGTCCCGGGAGGGGATCGCAAGGCCTCCCGGGGGTCGACCGATCCTCCCTGCATGCACTCCCCCGATGCCGATCGAATCTCCACCCTTCCGCCGCTCCACAGCAGCTTCGCGGAGGATCCCGACCTCAGGGATCTCGTGGTTCTGTTCGTCGACGAGCTCGACGGTCGGATCGCCTCCATCCAACGGGCGTTCGACGAGCGGGACCTCGCCGAGCTCTGCCGGATCGCCCACCAGCTCAAGGGATCGGCCGGAGGATACGGCTTCGATCCCATCGGAGACGCCGCCGGGAGGCTCGAGTACGAACTTCGCGGCGACGAGGCGGCGGAATCGACCATCGGCGATCGGGTCGAGGATCTCGTGACGACGTGTCGTGCCGCGGTGCGACCCTCGGACAACTGATCGTTCACCAATTCCGGCGGAGCCGAGATGACGACCGAGCAACCAAGACGACCTCGAGTACTGGCGATCGACGATTCGGATCTCGTCCATCGACTGCTTCGCGCGCGTCTTCGACACGAGCGGATCGACCTCCACTCGGTTCACACGGCCGAGGAGGGCATCGAGGCGGCCCGAACGCTCGAGCCCGACGTGATCCTGCTGGACATCGACCTCGAGGATCTCGACGGGTTCGAGGTCCTGGCGAGGCTGAAGGCGGATCCCCGGACCCGCGACCTCGCGGTGATCTTCGTCTCGGCCAGCGCCGAGACGATGGATCGCGTTCGGGGACTGGATCTCGGCGCGGTCGACTTCATCGGCAAGCCGTTCGACGTGACCGAGCTTCGGGCCCGGGTCCGATCGGCCCTCCGAACCCAGAGGCTCCTGCGGATGCTCTCGCAGCGGGCGCAGCTCGACGGACTCACGGGTCTCTGGAACCGGGCGTACTTCGACGACCGTCTCTCGAAGGAGATCTCCGGAGCCCTTCGCCATGGTTCGAACGTCTCGCTCGTCATCGCCGACCTCGATCACTTCAAGCGATTGAACGACACCTACGGCCATCCCTTCGGCGACGAGGTCCTGGAAAGGGCCGCGATGGTGCTCTCCGGTGGTCGCGGCCAGGACGTGGCCTGTCGGTACGGCGGAGAGGAGTTCACGATCATCCTCCCTGGAACCACGGTCGAGGAAGCGGTCGAGGTGGCGGATCGATGCCGGACCGCGCTCTCGCGAGTCGAATGGTCGGACCGCCCCGAGGTGTCGATCAGCGGCTCGTTCGGCGTGGCCGATCTCACCTGCGTCGCGGGATCACCGACCCCCGAGGGTCTCGTGAAGGCGGCCGACACCGCCCTCTACCGGGCGAAGTCGGAGGGGCGGAACCGAGTGGTTCGTGCCGATCCGGCCGACTGGCCCCGTTCGATCGCCGGCTGAACCGCCGTCGATCCGGATCGTCATCGACCGGGGTCGACGTCCCTCGAACGCCATTCCTCGATCACCCTCGATTCCGTCTCGGACGGCCCGGTCACGTCGATCCTCCGGATCACGGCGTCGGTTCCCGCGTCGGCCCGGATCGCGAGTCGGAGCGGGCCCTCGAGATCCGGTGGCCCGGGGACCATGGGGACGTCGTCGACGAAGGCCCGGATCGCGTCGACGTCCCGGACGAGGCGGATCACCCCCACCTTCCCGACGCCCAGTGGTGATGGAACGGCCAGCGTGTATCCGGAGTCCGATCCTGGTTTCCGGAGCTCGACATGGAGCGCCCCCCGCTTCAACGTCGTCTCGATCCGGATCGTCGTCGGGGCGTCCGGGATCGCCGGTTCGACCGAGACGTCGAGACCGTCGGTTGGAACCACCACCGGCATCGCCGCGCCGCCGACCGAGAGTTTCCCGGTGTCCGGCGACCAGGTCGCGAGGCTGCGCACACCGAGGTCGGCGATCCGCAGCTTCCTCCATCGAACCTCGCACCGACCACCATGGACCTGGAGTCCGATCCGACCCGCCGCATCGATGAAGTCGACATGGTCGATCGCCGGGACGTCGTTGATCCACGTCCTGATGCGCGGACCGATCGCGAGCACGGTGTAGCGGTTCCACCGACCCGGAACGAACGCGGATCGGGCGTCCGCATTGTCCGCGAGGGAGGCGAGCCAGCCTCGTCGCCCCTCGTCGTACAGGCCGCCCGACCAGGATCGGGGGGAAGGATCGATCTCGATCTGGTAGCCGACCATCCGCCCGCCGTCGACGGCGCTTCGCACCTGCACCCCCGAGTTTCCACCGTCCCGATCGATGAGCACCTCGAACTCGAGCAGGAAGTCGCCGGTGACCCGCGGATCGACGAGGAAGGCGTTGCGAGGCGAGTTTCCGCTCCCATGGAGGATCCGGTCCCCGTCGGGACCCGCCTCGAACCGGTACTGCGCCGGTCCACCGACGACCTTCCACCCCCTCGGAAGCCCGTTCTCCGAGAGCTCCTCCGGGAAGAGGGGCCTCGTCTCGATGGTTCTCCACCACGGCCTCCCGCGCTCGAGCGGATCGGACGCCGATGATCCGGCAGGTGCGGCCTGGAGCCCGAGGACGGTCGACGCAAGGATCGCGAGGATGGGCATGCGGTCGAGGATAACCATGCCGCTCAAGTCGGACATGCCATTCATGGTTCGAAGGTCGGTCCCCAGTCCGTAGACTTGGGCCATGCGGAATCGCTCCCCCTTCGCCATCCTCGTCGGTCCGCTGGTCGCGGTCATCGCCGCCGGCCACGCCGCGTCTGCGCAGAACGGCGACCGTGCGGGCGAGGTCCAGCGCGATCTTCCCGAGGCGTGGCGCCTGCCCCCCTCCCCGCCACTGACTCCCGAGAAGGCGATGGAGGCGATGGTGATCCAGCCCGGACACCGGATCGAACTCGTGGCCGCCGAACCGATGATCGGCGATCCGGTCCAGGCGGTGTTCGACGCCGCCGGCGATCTCTGGGTGTGCGAGATGCGGGGATACATGCCGAACGCCGACGGCACCGGCGAGGAGGCGCCGATCGGTCGAATCGTCCGGCTCAGGGACGTCGACGGCGATGGGGCGATGGACGAGTCGGTCGTCTTCCTCGACCATCTCGTCCTTCCGCGGGCGATCGCGCCCGCGTTCGACGGTCTTCTCGTGGTCGAACCCCCCAACCTCCTCTTCTGCCGCGACACCGACGGCGACGGGGTCGCGGACGAGACGCAGGTGCTGGTCTCGGGCTTCGGCGGCATCGAGAACCCCGAGCATGCGGGCAACGGGCTCCGCTACGGCATCGACAACTGGTACGAGACGTCCCAGCACGGACAGTCGTTCCGCATCCACCGTGGTCGGGACGGTCGCATCGAGGTCGAGACGCGACGCGTCCCCGGTCACGGCCAGTGGGGCGTCGCCCGCGACGACTTCGGTCGCCTCTTCTACTCCCCGAACAGCGATCCGCTCATCAACGACGCGTTCCCGAAGCACTACGCCGTCCGGAACACCGGCGCCGCCGGCCTTCCGGGGATCCCGCGTCGTGCCGCGAACGACCGCTCCACGTGGCCGATCCGCATCAACCCCGGGGTCAACCGCGGGTACCAGGATCGGACCCTTCGCGAGGACGGCACCCTCCGTTCCTTCACCGCGGCCTGCGGACCCGAGGTGTTCCGCGGCACCCTCGTCGATGGCGCCCGGGGCGACGCGTTCGTGTGCGAGACGGCGGGGAACCTCGTCAAGCGCTACGACCTCGCCGACCGGGACGGCGTCCCCGTCGCCACGCCCGTGCACCACGAGTCGGAGTTCCTCGCCTCGACCGACGAGCGATTCCGCCCGGTGAACCTCGCCACCGGTCCCGACGGCGGCCTCTACGTCGTCGACTTCGCCCGCGGGATCGTGCAGCACCGGATCTACATGACGACGTGGCTTCGCAAGCAGGTGGACGACCGTGGCCTGGCGACGCCGATCGGCATGGGTCGCATCTGGCGGATCGTCGACGAGGACGCGCCGACGATGGTCGAACGTCGCGACCTTGGTGCCATGGACGACCTCGAACTGGTCGCCGTCATCCGCGACGACGACAACGGGTTCCTTCGCGACACGGCGCAGCGTCTCCTCGTCGAACGCATGGCGTCCGAAGTCGAACCCGATCTCCGATCGATCGCCCTCGATCCCGACGTCGATCCGGCTCGAAGGATCCAGGCGCTCTGGACGCTGGAGGGCGTCGACGCCCTCGCCTCGTCGATCGTCGAGACCACGGCGACCGACGACGTCGAGATCGTGCGCGAGCATGCGGCGAGGCTCGCCGAATCGCTTCCGTCGCACCTTGCGATCGGCGTGCTCGAACGACTCGCCGACGACCCGTCCCCCCGCGTCCGCATGCAGGCGGTCCTCTCGATCGGTTCGCTTCCATCCTCCGAGGCGCTGCCGGCGTTCGACGCCGTGCTCTCCGCCCGGGCCGAGGACGAGTCGATCCGCCGGGCGATCGTCTCGGGACTCGGGGGCCGCGAACTCCAGATGCTTCGCACGCAGGCCGCGCCCGGTCGGCGATCCTGGCTCTCGGATCCCGGGGCCGGCCAGCGGGTCTTCATCCGTGAACTCGTCGACGGCATGTTGAAGCGCGGCGATGCGGCCGACGCGACGGCGCTGCTGGCGCTCGCCTCGAGCTGGTCCGACGACGCGACGGGCACGAGCCTCCTGCTCCTCGACCGGGTCGCCGCCCGCACCACGCCGGGCTCGAAGCGACCGAAGCGACTCGATCTCCGGGGCGAGCCGGCGGGATGGTCCCGGGTCATCTCCGCGGCGCCGGGGGACTGCGACGAGCGCATCGTCGAGCAGGTCCGACTCGTCGACAGCACGCTCGCGTGGCCGGGGAGGCCCGGGCTCGAGCAGGTCGTCGACTTCGACACGTCGACCGCCGGCCTGCTCGCTCGCGGCAGGACGCTCTTCGCCCACTGCATGGGATGCCACCAACCCAATGGTCGCGGGATTCCCCCCGTCTATCCCCCGCTCGACGAGAGTCGATGGGTGACGGGAAGCCCCGAACGACTCGCTCGCATCCTTCTGCACGGCGTCCAGGGACGGATCGAGGTGCAGGACATGGTCTACGACCAGTCGATGCCGGCCGCGCCGTTCAAGAAGGATGCCGACATCGCGGCGATCATGACCTACATCCGTCAGGCGTGGGACAACGATGCGGAGGCCGTCACGCCGGAGTTCGTGGCCGAGGTCCGCAAGGCGACGTCGGATCGCCGGCAGCCGTGGACCGCGGTGGAACTCGAGGAGTGGGCGGACTGATCGGGGGTCAGCCGCCGTCGACCACCTCGCCGACCGGCATGTCGGCGAGTGGTTGGAGGCGACCCTCCGGATCGAGTCGAAGGAGGCCGGCGGAACGCAGGTAGCCGAGGATCGCGACCTGCAGGTTGCGCTTCGCGCGGTCGCGGCTGTCCTCGGCGTCCCGGAGTCCGGAGACGGCGTCGGTCTGGTCGCGGGCGGTGGCGCGGTCGGGGGCGGCGTCGATCGAGGCGAGCCGGTTGCGGGCGATGTCGACGTTCCGTTCCTGGAGCAGCAGGGAGAACTGCGCGAGATCGATCTCGCGGCGATCGCGGCGGACCTCGACCGCCGCGTCGTCGAGCGACCGCTGGTAGACCCGTTCGCCCTGGGCGTAGCGGACCTGCGCCTCCCGGAGCGCGACCGATTCGTCCATGCGATCGAGCGGGAGGCTGAGGTTGATGCCCCCGCTGTAGAGCGACTCGCTGAAGTCGAAGTTGACGCCGTCGGCGAGCTGCGGATCGTTGGTCCGGATCCGACCCACGAGGTCGAGGGCCGGGAGCATGCCGTTCTCGGCGAGGTCCACCTGTCGCCGGAGGTCCTGGAGCTGGTCGCGTTCGGTCTGGAGGTCGAGCCGGTAGTCGAGGGCGTATCGCACCGCCTCGTCCTGCGAGGCGCCGGGAACCGGCAGCTGGAGTTCAGTGGGCACGATGAGGATCGACTTCTCCGCCGGCATGCCGATCCGGACCTTGAAGCGATCGACCGCGAGGCGGAAGCCCTCCTGCTGCCCGGCGAGGTCGTCGAGCGCGAAGAGCGTCGCCTGTCGGGCGAGGTCGGCCTGGAACGGATCCTGCCGGCCCGCGGCCACGAGCGCGGCCTCGCGTTCCTCGACCTGGCGGTTCAGGGCCACCCCCCGTTCGGCGTTGGCGATCGCATCGAGTCCGAGGACGAGATCGAGGTAGTCGGTCACGATCGAGACGTAGAAGTCGCGACGGAACGCCTCGAACGACCGGGAGGCGTAGACGAGGTTGCGCCTGGCCTGCACGAGGGACTCGCGGGCGGCGAGACCCGAACCCTGGAGGAGGGGGATGCGTCCGTCGAGGACGAAGGTCGCACTCTGGACACCGTCGTCGCTCGACGCCCCGTCGATGGACTGGGTGATCTCGGCCAGGAAGCGGGCCGTGACCTCGCCACCGTAGGGAAGTCGCTGGCGGACGCCGAAGTCGTTGACGGCCCGGAAGGCCGCGTCGTACCGGGGATCGATGCCCTTGCCGATCTCGAAGGTCGTGTCGTTGAAGAACGAGGGCTGGAAGAGGTACTCGGCGGAGATGACGGAGAGGGCGGAGAGCAGGTAGGTCTGCTCGGCGCCCGTGAACTCCACGGAGTTGACCCGGGCGAACGCGATGGCCTCGTCGAGGCCGAGGGGCGTGGCATCCGCGGGGGCCGCGGCCAGGTTCCTGATCCGCTCGATGATGGCGTCGGCTTCCGACTCCGCCTCCGTCCGGGCGGTGAAGGGAAGGTCGGACGCGACGGGGTCGATGGTGTCCGGCGACTCCTCGGCCTCGGGGAACGGGTCTCCCTCCGGGTAGGACGACGTCGCCAGTTCCGGGGCCGAGGATCCCCCGCCTGCAAGCGGATCGGATCCCTTCCGAATCAACTCGTCGGTCCGGATCGTCGTCTGCTGGAGCTGCTGGCTCCCGCAGCCCACGACCAGGCCGAGAAGGATGAAGGGGGTGGTTCTGGAGAGGAAGGACGTCATGTCACGGAGCTCCGGTTCCGTTTCGAGGGCGTGATCCTACCGGATGCGTTCGTGATTCCGATAACCACATGGACTCGCGCGATCCCGGGCCGGTCGACCGTCGTATGGATCCGGGTGGGAACCCGGGTGGTCTCGGTCTTCGGGCAGAGGTCGAGAGAGAACCGAGTCCGAGTCCGTCAACGGAGCGAATGAACAGCCATGCCGACAGTCACGACCGATGCCCGGAGCTTTCTCCTCGATGGCCGCCGCACCACGATCGTGGGGGCCGGCATGGAGTACGCCGGCGTGGATCCGTCCGTCAGGCCGGTCGCCTTGAAGAGCCTCCGCTCCCTCGGATTCAACACGGTGCTCGCCTCCTGCCCCTGGCTCCTCCACGAGAGGACCCCCGGCAGTCTCGACTTCGAGGGACGTCTCGATGTCGGTGGGTTCCTCGAGGACGCGTGGTCGACGAATCTCCAGGTGATCCTCCGGATCGGACCGGTCGTCGGCAGTCCCTTCGATGGTGGAGGCCTGCCCGCCTGGATCGGTGACCGTCCCGACGTCGAGTCGCGATCCGGGGAAGCCGGCTTCCTCGAGCTGGTCTCCTCCTGGTTCGGTCGCATCGCCGCCGAAGTGCGGGAGTTCCAGGCCGATCGCGACGGCGGCGGCCCCCTTCTCGCCATCCAGCTCGAGCACGACTGGCGATGTGGATCCCACGAGGCGGGCGAGTCCTATCTCCGCGAGCTCGTTCGCTTCGCCCGCGAGTCCGGCCTGTCCGTCCCGATCCTGACCGCGAATGGTTTCTGGGCGCCGGTCGAGGGCGCGGTCGAGACCTGGTTCGGCTGGGACGATCTCTTCACGAACGTCCGGCAGATGTCGGTCATCCAGCCGTCCGTGCCCCGGCTCTGCGTGATCGATCGATCGTCGAAGCCCGAGGCGTTCCACCGCCCCGGTCGTGGCAGCGGTGCCGTGGAAGGCCGGGACATCGTCGATCGGATGGCGCGGGTCCTCGCCGCGGGTGGCCAGCCCGTCGTGGCGCACGCCGTGGACGCCGTCTTCCCCGCCGGCACCTGTGGACGGGACGAGCATGGCGAGATCTCGCCCGCGCCCTTCACCTCGCCCCTGGTCGATGCGACCGGAGCGACGACTTCGCGAGGCCGCCAGGTGGCGAGGTTCGCCAGGTTCGTCCGCGACTTCGGTTCACTGGTCGCCGAGCTCGATCCCGACGATCGACCGATCGTGCGCGATCCGGACCACGCGGCCGATCACTCCATCGTCGTGCCCCGTCGCGGCGGCACCGGCGACCTCGTCCTCGGTCTCGGGACGCCCGCGGATCCCGAGGTGACGCTGGTGGACGAGGATGGTCGTCGCATGACCTTCGACTTCTCCGACCTTCCGTCCGACTGGCGACTGTTCGACGCGGACCTCGACGGACATGGTCGACTCGAGTTCGCCTCCGCGACCCCACTCGCCCTCGTGGGGGGAAGGCTCCTCCTCCTCGCGGCTCCGTCGAGGAGCACCGTGGAGATCTCGATCGACGGAAGGCTTCTCGAACTCACCGCACCCGATGCTTCATCGAAGTCGGCCGCGACCCGACGGCCCACCATCGCCTCGGCCGGTCGATTCACGATCGTGCTGCTCGACCAGCGAAGGACCGGCGACATCCTCGGAGACGACGAGGCGATCTTCCTCGACGTCGCCTCGCTCGAGGCCGATGGTTCCGTCGTCGCCTCCGGGGAGGAGCCCCCCCTCCGGATCGGTCTCGACGGCGGCGTCTCGAAGCCGACGGTCCGCGATCGACTGGCCGCGCGGACCCGCCGGAACCGTGGATGGTCCGCCTGGTCCGAACCCGATCCCTGGGATCCGGAGCATCCCAGGTCGATCCCGATGGATGGTCCGCTCGGGCTGTCCGCGATCGGCGCGGGACTGGATCACGCCTGGTTCACGGCATCCATCGACGTCCCGGATTCGCGGAGCCGGTCGATCCGCCTGCTCGGAGGACTCCAGGACGGCGGCATCTGGCTCGACGGCGAAGGCGCGGGAAGACTGGATTCGGGCGGCTTCTCCCTGAAGACGACCAAGGGGTCCCACGACTTCGCCGTGTTCGCGGTCCACCAGCCACGACTCGTCGACGGCGTCCGCGCCCCGGGCGACGGTGATCGACCGGGTGCCCTCGTCGCCGTGAAGCCGCTCGCGGGGGTGAAGCGTCGCCAGGTCGACCTCGAACCGATCGACCCGTTCTCCGTGGCGTCGTTCGTTCCCGGCGCCGCGGATGGCGAGTTGACCTCGCACCAGGGCGTCGAGCTCTCGTTCACCCACCGGCGCCGGAGTCGGGTCCTCCTCGAGATCGCCCCCGGTTCCGGAGGCGTCGTGGTCCTCAACGACGAACCACATGCGGTCTTTGGACCGACGGGGACCAGGCTCGTGCTCTGCTCCCGCTCCATCGACGGCTTCAAGGCGGGTGCGAACCGCATCACGGTCCTTCCCCTCGAGCACGTCGTCGACGAGGGGCGGACGACCGAAGTCGCCGTGCTCGAGGTCGTCGAGGAGCTCGTCCCCGAGAACGGTTGGAGGGTCCGCCGATTCGAGACGTCGCCCGATCCGAGGATCGGGATCTGGAACGGAGTGCCGACCCGTGCGGCCCGCGCGCCTCGATGGGTTCGAACGACGATCCCGATTCCACGCGACGCCGTCGCGTCCGGGGCCGCCGCCTCGGTCCGGCTCGAAGGCCTGACCCGGGGGCGTGTCCGGGTCAACGGAGTGGAGCTCGGCGGGTACGCTCTGCGTGTCCCGGGCGAACGAACGGCTCGGAACGTCACGGCGCCCGAACTGGCGATTCCCGATTCGATCCTCGCCGACCGCGACGAGATCGAGCTCGAGATCTTCGACGAGGCGGGTGCCGATCCGTCGAAGGTCGTGGTCCGCATCTGAGCGACGGTGCGCGGCCACCTTGGGGGCCGCATTCATGGTGATGGACTTCGTCGGCGACCAGGACCGCGCTCGTGGCCGGACCACGAAGCTCGTGCTGCTCATGATCGCCGGGATCGCGAGCCTTGGTCTCGTGCTCTACGCGGCGATCGCCGGGGTGCTCGTCGCCGCGAACCCCGACCCCGAGAACCCGATCGGGTTCTGGCAGCCGGAACTCCTCGTGGCGACCCTCGGCTTGACGACCGTCGTCGTGGTCCTGGGATCCCTCTTCAAGGTGGCACAGCTCTCCGGGGGCGGCAAGGCCGTCGCCGAGGCGCTCGGCGGGACGCTCGTCCATCCCGACAGTCGCGACAAGGACGAACGTCGACTCCTCAACGTCGTCGAGGAGATGGCGATCGCATCCGGGTGCCCGGTGCCGCCGGTCTACATCATCCAGGACCAGTCCATCAACGCCTTCGCCGCGGGCTTCACCGTCGACAGCGCCGTGATCGGCGTCACGACCGGATGCGTCAAGCGCCTTTCGAGGGATGAACTCCAGGGGGTCATGGCCCACGAGTTCAGCCACATCGTGCACGGCGACATGCGACTGAACATCCGGCTCACGGGCCTGATCTTCGGGATCATGGTCCTCGGCTACATCGGGTGGATCTGCACCCGCTTCATCGGGCCGATCGCCCTCCGATCGGGCGGCGGGGAGAAGAACCCGATGGCCGGAATCGGCCTCGCGCTGATCGTGGGAGGCCTCGTCCTCATGATCCTCGGATCCGTCGGGACGCTGGTCGCGCGACTGATCCAGGCGGCCGTCAGTCGACAGCGGGAGTTCCTCGCCGACGCGGCGGCGGTCGACTACACCCGGAACCCCGACGGGATCGCCGGGGCGCTCCGGGCGATCGGGGGCCTTCCGAAGAACGACCTCCGGAAGTCCGCGGCCAGCGAGTTCGAGCACTTCTTCTTCACCCCGGCGCTGGCCACCGCCTTCTCGACGCATCCACCGCTTCCCGTTCGCATCGCGCGGATCGAGAACCGGCCCCCCTCCGAGGTCTCGGCCGAGTTCGCGGAGATGAAGCGCGAGGTCGGCAGTCGACGAGTCGCTCGCCTCGAGCAGGGGCTTCCCCCGGACCCGATGCCGGCGTCGGCGGTGGCGCCCCCGCCCCCACCCCCCGCCTCGCCGGTGATCGCGGGCCTGGCGGCTGGTGCGACCTCCCCCAACTGGCGGACCCGACCGGCGACCCAGGTGCGGGAGAGTCTCTCGCACCTCGGCGACGCCTCGGTGGACCATCTCGCCTACGCGAGGACGCTGATCGCGACGATTCCCGAGTCCGTGAGGGATGCGGCCCACGACGTCGTCGGTGCACGGGCGATCTGCCTGCTCCTCCTGGTGTCCGCCGATGCCGACGTGCGGAAGCGACAGGCCACCACGCTCCAGTCCGACCTGGACGAGCCGACCCGCAACGAGGTCTCTCGTCTCTCGAAGACGGTTCGGGGACTCGTCTCCGATTCCCCGGAGACTCGGCTCGTCCTGCTCGACCTCGTGATGCCCAGTCTCGCGCGGATGGGCGACGAGGACGCGAGCATGTTCCTGGCCACGGTCGACTCGATGATCGATGCGGACGGCCAGCAGGATCGATTCGAGTGGCTCCTGGGTCGTCTCCTCCAGTCGCACTTCGCGTCGATCATGGGGAGGACGCGGGGAGTCGGGGCCGCGAACCGACGGATGCCGATGCTCTCCGAGGAGGTCCGGATCGTGCTGGCGATGATCGCCTGGAGCGGATCCCGGAACGCGACGCAGGCCCAGCGCGCCTTCGTCGCCGCGGCTCGGACGGCCGGGGTCGGCGACGCATCGTTCCCGGATCGGAGCGAGTGTTCGGTGACGAAGCTCGATCGGGCCCTCGATCGACTTCAACGGCTTCGGTACAAGGATCGTGCCCGCCTGCTCGACGCGGCGGTCGAAGGTGTCTGTTCCGACGGGCACACCACGATCGAGGAGGTCGAGCTGCTTCGGGCCCTCGCGGCCGCGATCTCCTGCCCGATGCCACCCGTGCTACCGTCCCCCTGATCGAAGATCGCATCCGCTCCCCGAAGAGAGGTGGACGATGATCGCCGCCGGCATCTTTCTGCTGATCCTCCTGGTCTCCGCCCTCGCCACTCGCGGACGCCGCGGGACGGTGCTTCTCCACCTGCTCGCGCTGGTCGCCGTCGCGCTGCTCTTCGCCCATCACGTCACCGAAAGCCTCGGCTTGTCGTTCTGATCCGGAGCGGAACATGACCGACCCCGACTCTCCACCCGTCGTCGACGACCGACGTGACGGCCCCCTCGCCGACCTCCAGGTCGTGCTGATGCAGGTCGAGGTCGCCGGCATCCTGGGCGTGCTGATCGGCGCGTTCATCGTGCAGTTCGTCGGACGCGAGCTCCCCTGCCCGCTCTGCCTGCTCCAGAGGATGGCGATGATGCTCGCGGCGATGGGCCCGCTGTACCTCCTGGGTCGCGTGTACGCGGGACGATCGGTGGAACCGACCGCCTTCGCGACGGCATACGGGATGTCCGTGATCGGAGCCGCCCTCGGCCTGCTCATCTCGAGTCGCCAGGTCCTCCTCCACATCCTTCCGGACGATCCCGGCTACGGCTCGGCGATCATGGGGATGCATCTCTACACCTGGGCGGACGTCGTCTTCCTCGTGGTCATCGCGGTGAGCGGCCTGACCATGATCCTGTCCGGATCGCTGCGCGTGTCGGCGAGGAAGGGACCCGCGCCGTGGACGGTTCGAGCCACGCAGGTCGCGTTCCTCGTGGTCGTCGCGGCGAACGTCGTCTCGACGCTGGTCGAGTCGGGGTTCAACGCCTTCCTTCCCGACAACCCGACCGAGTACCGGTTGATCGACCGCGGTCCCGACGGGGCTCAGAAGGACAACTGAAGCTGCGCCCGGACGATGGACTGCGGCGTCTCGACCTGGCGAATGCCGGGGTCCCCGTCGATCTCCCAGTAGCGGGCATCGCCCAGGACCTGCATGAACTCGGCCGAGACCTTGATCATCCGATTCGATCTCGGCATCCAGCTCGCCCCGACGGTGAAGACCCGGAGATCCTCGACGCCGTCGAGGAGCGGCGTCCCCCATTCGCCCCGGGCGTAGACCTCGACCGTCGGGTCGAGGAAACAGCCGGCCTGTCCGACCACCGCCAGTCTCTCGCCGCCGCCTGAAAGGTCGGTGCCCGGCACTCCGGACTGCCAGCTGATGGTGGCCATGCCACCGAGTCCGGGCGACTGCAGGCTGACGTCCGCGGTCAGCCGGGTCGCATCGCCGTCGGCCTCGTTCGGACCACCGATGTCCGTCGCGCCCCAGCCGAACGCACCACCGACCCCGAGCAGCATGCCGGGCACGATCGTCTCCGGGTACGCGTTGAAGTCGTAGAGATCCGTCCAGTCGCCGAACGGCTTCCACTCCGCCCGACCGATCACCGTCTGTCGCTGGTTGCGAAGGACGTCCACGTACGAACGACCCCAGTCGTTCGAGTAGGTGCCCCACGCCCGGAAATCGTCCGAGGTCCATCCGATCGAGAGACCGGGGAGGGCCGAGGGATCCCATTGCCCGGCGGTGAACGAGAGGCCGACCCCCAGCTGCTGGTTGTTGTCGATCGCCTGCTCCAGCGAGAACTGCGGCTCGATCAGCCCGGCCTGGAGCATCACGCCGTTGTCGTACTGCTTCTGGAACGTCGCGAATTCGAGGGTGCCCAGGCCCTGGTCCCCGACGGTCAGCCGGGTGGCGTAGGTGAGCGACGGATCGATGATCGAGCCCGCGAAGGTGATTCGAACGGTCCCGATCTCGAACCCGTGGTCGGTCGGCGCCGCGGACGTGCGATTCGCGATCCAGTTCACCTGGGTGTAGATCGCGAGGTCGAGGCTGAAGTTCCCGTCGCGGGAGACGATCCGATGCCACGGTGGTTCGGGCTGGAGCCCCTGCTTGGTGGTGCCGTCGATGGTGGTGGCGAGGGTGGTGGCGATCATCGCCTGGATCTCGCTTCGGCGGATCCGGTCGACGTGGGCGGTCGTCTCCTGCCGTCGCATCGCCGCGATCTCGGCCCGGATCGACCGGATCTCCCGCTCGATCCCCGCTTCCATGCCCGCGTCCATCCCCTCGTCGATCGACATCGTCTCGACGATCGGGATGGGCGGTGGTGGCGGTTCGGCCGTCATGGTGGTTCGCGTCCGGGTGTCGGCGGTGGCCGGCGAGGGTAACGTCGGCGGCCATGACGATGTCGCGACGAACCGGACATTCCCCCCTCGGTCTCGTCGTCCCGATCCTCGCCCTGCTCGTCTCCGGGAGACTCGCGGCGCAGGACGATGGGACGACGTGGATCGATGCAGGCATGCTGACGGTCGAAGGTCGACCGTTCACCGAGCGTGCCTCGACCTGGGACCGCCTTCCCGCCGAGGCCGAAGGCGTGGTCCGCCCGGCGGTGTGGAACCTCTCGCGCGACAGTGCCGGGATCGCCGTCCGCTTCACGACCGATTCCCCGTCGATCGCCGTTCGATGGACGCTGACCGATCCCGAACTCGCCATGCCGCACATGCCGGCCACCGGCGTGAGCGGCGTGGATCTCTACGGCCGCACCAACGACGGCTGGCGATGGGCCGCGTGCGGCCGTCCGACCGGGATCGAGAACGAACGAACCCTGGTGAAGGGGCTCGAGCCGATCGATCGGGAGTGGATGCTCTACCTCCCGCTCTACAACGGCGTCGCCTCCATCGAGATCGGCGTGGCGCAGGGGAGCGACATCGCCGCCGCCACGGTCCGTGGCCGACCCGTCGTCTTCTATGGAACGTCGATCACCCACGGCGCCTGTGCGTCGCGGCCCGGTGCCAACCACGTGGCGATCCTCGGTCGCCGCCTCGATCGGCCCGTCGTGAACCTCGGCTTCAGCGGCAACGGTCGCCTCGAACCCGAGGTCGGCCGCTTCCTCGTCGAGATCGATGCGTCGGCCTTCGTCCTCGACTGCCTCCCGAACCTCGACGGTCGGCGGACCGCGGCTCGCACCGAACCCATGGTCCGCCAGATCCGCGAGGCCCACCCGAAGACCCCGATCATCCTCGTCGAGGATCGAACGTACGCGGATGCGCGGTTCTCGCCCGGGCGGGCGGCCCGCAACGCGGAGAACCGACGAGCGTTCCGGACGGCCTACGAGAAGCTTCTCGCCGACGGGGTGACGGGACTCCACTACGTCGATGGAGACGGCCTCCTCGGTGACGACGGCGAAGGCACGGTCGACGGGTCCCATCCGACCGATCTCGGATTCGAGCGACAGGCGGATGCGCTCGAGCCCGTGCTCCGGGAAGCCCTCGAGACGACGAAGGGCGGTCGCCGATGAGCCGGTCGATGGTCCGGGTCGCGGCGCTTCCCGCGGGTCCGATCCTCGGGGTTTCGCTCGCGGTGCTGCTCGCCGCCGGTGGCATGGAACTTCGCCAGGCGATGCTCGCCGGCATCACCGCGTGGTGCGCCGTCTGGTGGGTCACCGAACCGGTGCCGGTCCCGGCGACGAGCCTCCTGCCCCTCGCCCTCCTCCCGGCCCTCGGCATCCTCGACCACAAATCGACCGCCCACGCCTACGGAGACACCCTGATCCTCCTGCTCATGGGCGGGTTCATGCTCAGTCGGGCGATGGAGTGCACGGGGGCGCACCGCAAGGTGGCGGTCTCGGTCGTCCGCGGCGTCAGCCGACTGGGCGGTCGCTCTGCGCGATCCGTGATCCTCGGCTTCATGATCGCGAGCGCCACGCTCTCGATGTGGATCTCGAACACCGCGACCACCCTCATGCTCCTTCCGGTGGCGCTCGCGGTGATCGCGGGCGTCAGCGATCGTCGCGTCGCGATCCCGCTGCTTCTCGGGATCGCCTACGCCGCGAACATCGGTGGCATCGGCACGCCGATCGGCACGCCACCGAACATCATCTTCATGGGGGCGTTCGACCAGCTCGAGTCCCGGGACACCCCCTTCGGCTTCCTCGAGTGGATGGCGATCGGCGTCCCGGTCGTGGTGGTCTTCGTCCCGATCACCTGGTTCTGGCTGACCCGCGGTCTTCGCGACGTCGGTTCCTTCGACCTGCCCGAGGGCGAGCCGTGGACGAAGGGCCAGGTCCGGGTGCTCCTGATGTTCGCGCTGGCGGCCCTCCTCTGGGTCTTCCAGAAGTACCCGACGCTTCCCACCGGCATGACGGCTTCCCTCGGCGAGGACGTCGGTCGCCTGGGTGGATGGACGGGTCTCCTCGAGCTCGCGACGGGTGGAGCCATCGACGCCTCGGTCTCGGGATCGGCGACGGTGGCGGCGATCGTCGTGGTGCTGCTCTTCGCGCTGCCCGACGGCGATGGCGGTCGACTGCTCGACTGGCCGCACGCGAAGACCATTCCCTGGGGCGTCCTTCTCCTCTTCGGGGGTGGAATCGCGCTGGCGACCGCCTTCCGCGAGACCGGGCTCAGCGAGGTGGTGGCCGGACGACTCGCCCTGCTCTCCGACGTGCCGATCCCGATCGTGGTGATCACGATCTGCCTGGTGACCACCTTCCTCACCGAGGTCACGAGCAACACCGCCCTGACCGCGCTCCTGATGCCGATCCTCGGATCGACCGCCATGGCGCTCGACGTCGATCCGGTGGTGCTCATGGCGCCGGCGGCGATGAGCGCGAGTTGTGCGTTCATGCTTCCGGTCGCGGCCGCCCCGAACGCGGCGGTCGTCGGCACCGAGGACATCCCGATCGAGCGGATGGCTCGCGAGGGCTTCATCCTGAACCTCGTCGGCGTGGGCCTGATCTCGATCGCCGCGTTCCTCCTGATCGGTTGAACCGATCGGCGACGAGGGAGCGAGGCCGAACCACGGCCTCCCGACCCGGGGAACGCCCGCGCCGCGATCGCTCGAGGACCGAAAGTACGCTGGACGAGACCTCGTTCCCCGTCCCCCTCCGGAGCCTCCTCGTGACCACCCCGACCGATCCCGCGGCCGTCCTGCTCGACTTCGAGGACTGGGCCAACCACCGGATGTTCGACGCCTGCGCGGGACTGACCGACGAACAGCTCGACCACGAGTTCGAGATGGGGCTCGGCACGGTGCGCAAGACGCTCATGCACGACATCGGGGCGATGATCGGCTGGACGAGCGTCCTCGAGGGACGGGAGCCGGAGTTCTCGCCCGACTTCGGGGGCGACGCACCGTCGGTCGATCGTTTGCGAGAGATGCACGACCAGGCGATGGCGCGATTCCGTGCCGCCGGATCCGAGGGGTACGGGGACGTCCTGGCGCCGGCCCGCGAGGGCACCACGTATCGCTTCAGTCGCGGCGGCATCGTCGTGCACGTGACGACGCACTCGATGCATCACCGGGCCCAGTGCCTCAACATGCTTCGCCATCTCGGGGTCGAGGAACAGCCGCCGTCGAGCGTGTTCCAGTGGATGCTCGCCCACCCCCCGGGCTGATCTCCTCGGCTAGCATCCGTTTTCGTTCTGGAAATCGAGAATCCCCGGGATACGGTGCTCGCATGAAGAAGATCCTCGCCCTCGTCGCCGCGCTCGTCCCCTTCATTCCGGGCGCAGCCCTCGCCGAGGAGGTCCGGATCATCCGGGACCCCTGGGGCGTGCCGCACGTCTACGCCGCGTCGAACCATGGCGTCGGCTACGGATACGGCTGGGCGATCGGCGAGGACCGACTGGAAGAGGCGCTCGGCGCCATGTGGACGGCGACCGGCCGGCGGACCGAGATCGAAGGGCCCGCGGCGGTCGACATCGACCGGACCTTCCGGCTGATGCGGATCGCCGAGTTCATGGAGGAGGCCTGGGACACCTACCCGCAGGCGGTGCGGGACATCGGGCAGGGCTACGCCGACGGCCTCAACGCCTACATGGAGGCCCACCCCGACCGGGTCCCCGACTGGGCGGAGCCGGTCGAGCCGTCGTGGGGCTTCGCGGTCGGTCGACTCGTGAACTTCTGGCCGACCCTCGGCAACGTGAACGGTGAACGTCGCGGCCTCGCGCCGTCGCTGGCGACGCTCGACTTCGGCATGTCGGACGAGCACTGGAACCCGATCGGATCGAACGGCTGGGCGGTCGCGGCCGAACGCACCGAAGGCGGCTCGGCCTTCATCGCCGCCGATCCGCACATGCCGTGGAAGCACGAGTTCCGCCTGCACGAGGTCCACCTGAAGAGCGACGAGATCGACTTCGCGGGCGCCGGCTTCATCGGAAGTCCGCTCCCCGTCTTCGGTCGCAACCCGCACGTGGGCTGGACCTGGACCGCGAATCGCCCCGATCACGGCGACGTCTACCGACTCGAACTGAATCCCGACGATCCCGAGCAGTACCGGTTCGACGACGGCTGGCGGGACTTCGAACGCCGCGAGGTTCGATACCGCGTGCCCGACGGGGACGACCTCGTCGAGACGCTCCGCTGGTCGGTCCACGGACCGGTGACCCGGCACGATCCGGAGGAGGGACTCGCGGTCGCGTACTGGATCTCCGCGTACGGACTCTCCGATCCGCCGGTCCAGTTCCACGACATGGTGCGGGCCCGGAACCTCGACGAGCTCGAGGCCGCGATGGCGAGGATGCAGTTCGCGAGCTTCAACATGGTCGCGGCCGATTCGTCCGGCGACGTCCTCTACGTCAACGGAGGTCGCATCCCGCGGCGCCCCGAGGGACTGAACGCCCGCAGGCCGCTCGACGGCTCGGACCCCTCGCTCGTCTGGGACGAGATGATTCCCTGGTCGGAACTTCCCGCGGTTCGCCGACCCGCCAACGGGTGGGTGCAGAACTGCAACAACGACCCGTCCTTCACGACCGGCACCGAACTCGATCCGACGCCCGAATCGTTCGCGCCGGGGTCGGTGAAGGGCAACCGATCGAAGGACACCGTCCGGGCCTGGCATCTTCGTCGGCTGCTCGAGGCGGAGGAGGCGCTCGACGCCGAGCGGGCGCGGGAGATCCTCGTCGACGCGACGATGATCCCCCACGGACCGGTTCGCGACCGGCTCGGCGTGGCGTGGGAGCAGTACGCCTCGGACTACGCCGATCGAGGTCGGATCGAGCGGGACGTCGAGGCGATCCTCGCGTGGGACGGCCAGCCGGATGTCCGTTCGCCGCTTCCGACCCTCTTCCTCCTGTGGCTCTACATGTACGCCGACCAGGCGATGGTCAGCGTCGACTTCCTCACCCGATCGATCGATTCACTCGACGAGAAGGAGGCGGTCCGCATGTTCGACACGCTTCGCGACGCCCGGGCGCGGATCGGCGACCTGCTCCCCTTCGGTTCCGATCTCCCCTGGGGTCTCGCCCACGTCATTCGCAAGGCGGGTCGGACGTTCTCCGTGGCGACCGGGATGTACCCCGCGATCTCCCTCATGAACGCGAACGCCGACCTGCGGGGCAGCGACCTGTCCAAGATGCAGTGCACCATCGGGTCGGCCTACCTCGCCCTTCACGAGATGTCGGATCCGCCGCGGTCCTGGACCGTCACCCCGATCGGGCAGACCGATCGGCGGGATCTCCCGTACGTGCGGAAGACCACCGAGGCCTTCGCCCGGGGCGAGCTGAAGCCGTTCCCCCTGACGCTGGAGCAGCTGGCGGAGCACGAGACCACCGAGACGGTGCTCGAGTCCGGACGCTGAACCCGCGGGGACGGGTCGCGGCTCATCGTCCTCGACCGGGAGGGGATGACCCCTCCGGCCCGATGGTTCCGGGCGGGTCATCCGCCTTTTTGATGCCAGGATCGCCGAATCACGGGGAATTCCTTTGTCTCGGTCGACCGAAGCTGCTGGGATATGGGAGCCGGCACCGCCTGCATTCCCCCAATTCGCCAGAGAAGGAGACCATCCGTGAAGGTTTCGTCCACTCGTCTCGATCGCTACGCCGTCATCGCCGCCTGTGGCTCGGGCGCCGTCGGTGTCGCCGTCAGCCCGCTGCACGCGGACATCCAGTACTTCGGCTCGGAGATCACCCTCAGCCTCTCCGGGGCATCGACGAGCACGTTTGACGTCACCTCCCAAACGATCTCGGGCGGTGGGGTGTCCTGGTACCTCGCCGGCTACCGCAGTGCATCGGCCTCGAGGACTCTCTGGTCTTCCTTCTTCGGCAGCGGCTTCTACTACAGCCTCTATTCCTTTGCCCGCATGTCCACGACCTGGAACGCCTCTGCCTTCGCGATCAACCAGGGGCTCTTCAACGCGGGCGACCTGATCGACCTCGCTGCGATCCAGTCTGGATCCAGTTTCCTCACCCTTCACTCCGCCTACCGAAGCTTCTACTACTCGCGGTACAGCTACACCTATTACGGCTCTTGGTCCTCGAGCGACGTGTGGTCGACCAGCAACAGTTCAAGCAACGGCGCGATGTCGCCGGGCCAGCGAGGCTTCCTGGCGCTCGGGTTCGAACTGGATGGCGAGACGGTCTTCGGCTGGGCGGACATCAGCCTCTCCACCGACGGCCTGAGCCTGACGGTGCACGGCTGGGCGTTCGAGGACTCGGGCGAGGCGATCGTGGCCGGCCAGACCGAGGGCGGCGACAACGCGGTGCCGGGCCTCGGTGGCCTCGCGGCGCTGGCGTGCGGTGCCGCCGGCATGCGTCGTCGCCGCGACCGCGTCGCCTGACCGCGACGACCGCAT
>JAYZBK010000125.1:0-3041 GCA_036339295.1 Planctomycetota bacterium | reverse complement strand
AGGGCGACTCCGGCGGCCAGCACCGAGCGTCGAGTGGCGTTGATCTTCTCCGGGTTTCGCATGCGGCAAGCCTTTCTCTGGGGCGGGTGTCTCCGACCGGTCGGCAACGTATTCGAATTCGGTCCGGGGCACCTGTGAGGGAACATGGCTTCCCGCCGCCTCCTCGTACGTGCCTCCGACTCGGGCGCCGATCATCGTCTCGTCCCGTAGCGTGGTCCGCATGAAGGCCGCGGTCCCGCACATCCTCGCCATCCTCGGCCTGCTCCTTCCCGGGGTCGGCTGCGGCGAATCGGACTCCTCGGTGGTTCATGTCCGTGCCGCCAGCAGCGTCGCCCCGCTCCTCGAGGACTGGGTGCTGGCCCACGAGGTGCCGGGCGTCGTGGTCTCGGCCGCATCGAGCCCGGTGGTCGTGGAACAGGTCCGGCAGGGGGCGCCCACCTCCCTCGTCCTCCTGGCCGACTCCGAGTGGATGGACGTGCTGGAGCTGGAGGGCGTGGTGGATCCGGGGCGTCGTCGATCGCTCGGCATCAATCGTCTCGCGCTCGTGACGCCGAAGGGCGGGAACGCCGCGTGGATCGAGCGGGACGGGACCGGCCGGTTCGCGATCGCCGAGACCTCCCATGTCCCGCTGGGCCGCTATGCGAAGGAGGTCCTCGACCGCCGCGGCTGGTGGAGTCGACTCGAACCCGGCATCGTGATCGCCGCGAACGCTCGCGCGACGATCGGCCTGGTCGAGGCGGGGGAGGTGGATGCGGCGTTCGTCTATCTCACCGACGCGGTCCGAAGCGATCAGGTCGACATCCGGGAGATCGTCGACGTGAGGGAGCATCGGCCGATCCGCTGCGAGGTGGCGATCCTCGCCGAAGATCCGGAGGTCGGGCGACTCCTGGACCTTCTCGTCGAGCGAGGGATCGGCCTGCAGCAGGAAGGGGGCGGGTCGTGATCGAGGCGTTGCAGGACGAGCGGACCTGGTCCGCCCTGCTGATCTCGCTCCGGGTCGCCGGGCTGGCCGTGGCGGCGATGCTGCCGGTCGGCGTCCTGGTCGCCTGGTGGCTGGCTCGCTCGAGCTCGCGCTGGACGTCGCTGGTCGAGGCGCTGGTGAACCTCCCGCTCGTCCTCCCGCCCGTGGTCGTGGGCTACCTCCTCGTCCGGGCGATCGGTCGACGGGGCTGGATCGGGGGACCCCTTCACGAGCATCTCGGCATCGACCTCGCGTTCACCTGGTGGGCCGCGGCGATCGCGAGTGCGATCATGGGATTCCCGCTCCTCGTCCGGTCGACGCGGCTGGCGATCGAACTCGTCGATCGCGAACTCGAGCGGGCCGCGGCGAACGTCGGTGCGGGCCCGTGGAGGACGTTCCTCCGGGTCACCCTTCCGCTCGCCCTGCCGGGCGTGCTCGCGGGCACGGTCCTCGCGTTCGCCCGCAGCCTCGGCGAGTTCGGGGCCACGATCCTGGTCGCGGGGAACATGCCGGGAAGCACGCGGACCCTCGCCCTCGCGATCTGGACGGAGGCGCAGGATCCGGCGGCGGAGGACCGGGTCCTCGCGCTGGTCCTGGTCTCGGTCGGTCTCTCGGTGGCCTCGATGCTCGTCGCGGAGTGGTTGCGGGTCCGGCTCGAACGCCGACTCGGCCGACGTGCGGGGTGCCGAGCGTGATCGCCGGGCTCAGCGTCCGCCGGATCGCGAATCGATGAATGCGAAGGCGGCGACGGCCACCGCCCCGCCGGCGACCTGGCTGGTGAGGTGCATCCAGACGTCGGACCAGTCCGCGAGCCCCATCGTGCCGAGGGCGACGGTGACGGCGGGGTTGAAGGCGGCGCCGGAGACCGGGCCGGCGACGTACGCGCCGGCGAGGACCACCGCGCCCACCGCGAGTCCGTAGAACTGGTTGCCCTCGATCCCGCGCGAGAGGGCGACGTTGAGGATCACGAAGACGAGCGCGAAGGTGAACAGCGTCTCGAAGACGACGGTCGGCACGAGATCCAGTGCCAGCGGCTCGACGGGCGGGGTCTCGCCCGCGGTGGCGGCCGCGCCGGCCGCCCACAGGACGAGGAGGCCCGCCGCGCCGGCGGCGACCAGCTGGGCGACGATGAAGGGCCCCGTGTCGCTCCGCGGAGTGCGGCCCCGCATCGTGAACGCGATCGTCACGATCGGATTGAAGTGGGCCCCCGTGATGTGTCCGGTCGCGAAGATCATGGCCGTGAGGACGGCCGCGACCGCGATCGGTCCGAGCCCCGCGGGGAGCTCGGGATCGAGCGCTGTCATCCCGATCACGAGGACCAGGAAGAACGTCCCGGTGAATTCAACGAGCAGCTTGGCGGCGCCCATGGTTCGTCCCATCGCGTGATCAGGCCGACGCGGTGACCCCGTCGACGATCGCATTGAAGACCGGGCTCGGACGCATGGCCTCGGCCGCCTTCGCCGGATCGGGGTGGTAGTAGCCGCCGATGTCCATGGCGACGCCCTGGGCGTCGTTGAGTTCCGCGACGATGGCGGCCTCCTGGTCCTCGAGGGCCGCGGCCATGGTCGCGAAACGCGCCGCCAGCATGGGGTCGTCCGTCTGGCCGGCGATCGCCTGGGCCCAGTACATCGCGAGGTAGAAGTGGGTGCCTCGGTTGTCGAGCTCGCCCGCCTTGCGGCTCGGGGCGCGGTTCTCCATGAGATACCTGGTCGTCGCCTCGTCGAGGGTGCGGCCGAGCACCGCGGCGCCGGCGTTGCCGGTCCGGCTGGCGAGGTGCTCGAAGCTCGCGGCGAGGGCGAGGAACTCGCCGAGCGAGTCCCAGCGGAGATGGTTCTCCTTCTCGAACTGCTGGACGTGCTTCGGCGCGGACCCTCCGGCGCCGGTCTCGAAGAGTCCGCCCCCGTTCATGAGCGGCACGATCGACAGCATCTTCGCGCTGGTTCCGACCTCGAGGATCGGGAAGAGGTCGGTGAGGTAGTCGCGGAGGACGTTTCCGGTCACCGAGATCGTGTCGTTGCCGTTGCGCATTCGCTCGAGCGAGAAGCGAGCGGCGTCCACCGGTGCGAGGATGTGGAACTCG
>JAYZBK010000124.1:0-8470 GCA_036339295.1 Planctomycetota bacterium | reverse complement strand
CCCATGGCCCCGTACGCGGTTCGTGCGGGGCCCCGATCGTCGAACCCCAGCGAGACGCCCCGCCGGGCGGCCCTGTAGAGGAGATCCCAGAGATGACCCCACGACGCACGCTTCTCGGAGGCGGCATGACGCTCGCAGCCTCCCTCCTCATGGCGGGAGCCGCATTCGCCGGCGACCCGTGCGGCGATCCCGAGTCCGGAAGTTGCCAGGAGGCCAACGGCACTCCCGGCTGCACCGACATCGCCTGCTGCCAGGCGGTCTGTGCCGCCGACTCGTTCTGCTGCGACGTGGAGTGGGACAGCACCTGCGTCGACTTCGCCAACGCCCTCTGCGGCGGCGGCGGGGTCTGTGGCGACCCGGCCGCCGGCGCCTGCGACGTGGCGAACGGCACGCCCGGCTGCGACGACGGCGAGTGCTGCTCGAACGTCTGCGCCGAGGATCCCTACTGCTGCGACACGGCGTGGGACTCGCTCTGCGTGAGCGGTGCGGCCGTCCTGTGCTTCGGCGGCGATCCGCCGAAGAACGACCTCTGCGTCGACGCCATCGACCTCGGGTCGGGCGACTCGGTCACGCCCTTCTCGAGCCTCGGCGCCCTCACCGACGGCATCGAGCTGCCGCCGGAGTGCGAGAGCTTCGGCGAGATCATCATCCGAGCCGACATCTGGTTCACGTGGACGGCGACCACCAACGAGACGGTCGTCATCTCGACCTGCAACGACGCGAACTTCGACAGCCGTCTCGCCCTCTGGGAGGGTGACTGCGACAACCTTTCGCTCGTGGCCTGCAACGACGACGGCCTCGGCTGCGCAGGATTCACCTCGGAGCTGATCTCCCCGGTCGTCGCTGGAACCACCTACATCATCCAGCTCGGCGGCTACCTGCCCCCGGCCCAGGGCGACGGCAACCTCACGATCTGCGAGGGTGACGACTGCCTCGCTGGTTGCCTCGCCAGCTGTGAGAAGACCGACGTGGTCGAGCTCGAGGGTTGCGGCGAGGACACGAACGGCGGCTGCAACGGGGTGGGCGAGCCCGCCCAGCCGATCAGCGTCGGCGACACGGTCTGCGGCACGACGTGGGCGTCCGGAGGCCTTCGCGACACCGACTGGTTCGAATTCTCCATCGACGTGACCTCGAACGTCACGATGACCGCCCAGGCCAACGTGAGCACGGTCCTGCTCTTCGTCAGCAAGGAATGCCCGGAGCCGAGCCTCGTGATCGGCGACGCCGTCGATTGCGACGGCAGCGTGACCGCGTGCCTGCCCGCCGGCGACTACTACGCCTTCGTCGGCCTCAACGGCTTCGACGGCGTCCCCTGCGGCAGCGGCCCGCTCAACCTCTACCGGATGACGCTCACCGCGGAGGCGGCCGACGAGATCGTCGGCGACACCTGCGACGACGCGATCGACCTCGGTACGTTCGAGGGCGACGTCGCGGTCGACACCGCCTGCACCGCCACCGACGGTGCGGACCTGCCGATCGCGTGCGACAGCTTCGGCTCGGTCACCATCTTCAACGACCTCTTCTACCGCTGGGTCGTCCCCGAGGACGGCGACTGGTCGATCTCGACCTGCAACCAGGCCACCTTCGACACGCGTCTCGCGGCCTTCGATTCGTGCGGCGGCGTCCTCGTGGCCTGCAACGACGACGGCGAGGGTTGCGCCGGGTTCTCCTCGAACATGGCGCTTCCGGGCCTCCTGGCCGGCCAGGAACTGATCATCCAGATCGGTTCGTGGGACGGCACCCAGGGCACCGCGACCATGACCATCGGCCAGGGTGGTGGTGGACCCACCCCGCCCGCCAACGATGAATGCGTCGACGCCATCGCGATCGTCGACGGAGCCGTCGTGGTCGACACGCTCGGTGCCAGCTCGAACGGCCCCAGCCTGCCGATCGAGTGCGAGAAGTTCGGCAGCGTCGACATCTTCAACGACGTCTGGTACGCCTACACGCCGGGTTGCGAAGGCGTCGCGACGATGTCCTTCTGCGTCGCCGGCGACTCGACCTTCGACACCAAGATGGCCGTCTACGAAGGCGGTTGCGACGGTCCGGTCGTGGCCTGCAACGACGACACCTGCGGACTCTTCTCCGAGGTCTCGTTCCCCACCGCGTGCGACACCGTGTACTACGTCCGGATCGGCAGCTACAGCGCGACCGGCAACGGCACGGCGACCCTCGACGTCTCCTGCAGCGGCACCGCCTGCGAGGGCGGCAACCCCTGCCCGGCTGACTTCAACGGGGACGGCGTGGTGAACGGAGCCGACTACGGCATCCTCCTCGCGGCGTGGGGCAACTGCCCCGGTTGTCCGGAGGACCTCAACGGCGACGGCGAGGTCGGCGGTGCCGACGTCGGCGAACTGCTCGCCGCCTGGGGTGCCTGCAGCCCCTGATCGGACAGCCGATCGCAAGCCTGATCGGACCTCCGATCGGGACCAACTCGCGTCCATGAGAATCGGGTCCCCCGGCATTCGCCGGGGGACCCGTTGTTTCTTGGGAATCGGCGGGTCTCGGGGCTATAGTCGAGGACTCGACACGTATCCCCCGGCATCACGCCCCGCGTCGACGGGCCGGCTCTCCCCCGGCTCGCCTGGAACCAAGATGCGAACCTCCCTCGGCCTCATCCTCCGCCTCCTCGTCGTGCTCGCCGTCGCGTCCGTCGCTTCGGCCGGGAACGACGAGTGTCCGGCCCCGGAGGGTGGTTGCCTCGAGTCCCACGACCTGGGCGGATGCACCGACGAGACGTGCTGCAACACGGTCTGCGATTTCGACCCGTTCTGCTGCGGGAGCTGGGACGAGGGATGCGTGGACCTCGCCGACACCACCTGCGTCGGGCTCTGCGGAGCCAGCGTGAGCGGGGACTGCTTCGCGGTCAACGGCTCCGCCTCCTGCAACGACGCCGAGTGCTGCCAGCAGGTCTGTCTCGCGGACCCCTTCTGCTGCGACCAGTCGTGGGACACCAACTGCGTGCTCTTCGCGGGGTTCCTCTGCACCGTCGCGGGAGGCGAGTGCGGCGATCCCGATGCCGGTGCGTGCGACGTCGCGAACGGAACCCCCGCCTGCGCCGACCAGGAGTGCTGCGAGGACGTGTGCGCGATCGATCCCTCCTGCTGCGACGCGGCGTGGGACGTCTTCTGCGTCGAGTTCGCCGATGCCGCCTGCGGGGCACCGTGCCCGGTCTCGTCGGCTTCCTCCGACGCCGTGGAACTCGAGGGGTGCGAGGGCCGGAAGCCCGGGCCCCCGAACGATCCCTGCGACGGAGGCGAGGCGGAGCAGGTGGATCCGACCCGGCCGATCGTCGGTTCCTTCCGAAGCGAGACGGACGTGGACGTCCTCGCGTTCGACCTGTCGACCTTCGATGACGACGGCGACGGTCTCGTGCGATTGCGACTCTCCCTCGACGCCAGCCGGGCCCGTGCCGTCCTCCGCTCGCCCGACTGCCCGGGCGAGTCGTCGCTCGAGATCGACGCCGGCGCGTGCATCCAGAACACGATCGTCGCCTGCGTGGATGCCGCGGCCTGGCATCTCGCCATCGAGCCGACCGGCGCGGTCCCGCCCTGCGAGGAGGTGGGCTGGCGCATCGTGATGGAGATCGCCGACACCTGCGGGCAGGTCTGCGGGCGGCCCGAGTCCTGCCTGGTCCCCCACGCCCATCCGGGATGCGCCGACACGACCTGCTGCGATGCGGTCTGCGCCGTCGACCCCGCCTGCTGCGACTGGACGTGGGATTCGGCGTGTGCCGTCCAGGCGGCCCGGACCTGCGGAGGCGATCCCCCGCCGAACGACCAGTGCGAGCAGGCGACCCTCGTGACGACCGGGGATCACCCGTTCACGCAGCTCCTCGCCGGCACCAGTGGTCCGGAAGCCCCCTGTCTCGCGCCTCGAGCCGTCCGAAACGGCGACCTGTGGTTCCGCTACGTGGCGGACTGCGACGGAGACATCCTCGTCGGCACCTGCAGCGTCGCCGACTTCGACACGGTGGTCGACGTGTTCCAGGGTCGTTGCGGATCGCTCGCCTCCGTGGCCTGCATCGACGACGACGCCTTCTGCACGTTCGACACGGCCTCGGTCTTCGTCCAGGTCGCCTGTGGCGAGGAGTACCTGATCCGCGTCAGCGGCGTCGACGGCGCGGTGGGCAACGGGGCGCTGTCCATCCAGTGCTTCGCCGCGCCGTGTTCATCCTGCCCCGCCGATCTCGACGGCGACGGCACCGTGGGCGGCAGCGACTTCGGCCTTCTCCTCTCGGCCTGGGGACCGTGCGGCGGGACGCCCTGCGACGCCGATCTCGACGGCGACGGCGAGGTCGGCGGGCCCGACCTCGGGTTCCTGCTCGCGGTCTGGGGCGACTGCTGAAGGACGACGTTTCGCGATCGGCGGCGCCGATCAGATGCCCGGCGTCTCGACGGTCAGGGCCCGCCTCATGATCTTGCCCGTCGGGTTGCGAGGGAGTTCAGGGACCTGCCGGATCTCGCGCGGCACCTTGTACTGGGCCAGCGTCTCGCGACAGTGGGCGCGGAGGGCCGTCTCGTCGAACGTCGCGTCGTCGACCAGTTCCACGAACGCGAGGGGAACCTCGCCGCGGCTGGGGTCGGGCTGGCCGATGACCGCCGAGGACTTCACGCTCGGGTGGCGGTCGAGCACGCCCTCGATCTCGCGTGGGAAGACGTTCTCGCCGCCGATGATGAGCATCTCCTTGATGCGGCCGGTGATCGAGAGGTAGCCGTCCTCGTCCATCCGCCCCATGTCCCCGCTTCGCAGGAAGCCATCGTCGTCGAAGGCGGCGGCGGTCTCGTCCGGCCGCTTGAAGTAGCCGGGCATCACGTTCGGGCCGCGCATCCGGACCTCCCCGTCGACCCCGGGCGGGCAGATCGACCCGTCCTCGGCGACGATCCGCTGCTCGAGGCGGGGAACCGCGCGTCCCACGGAGTGGGGCCGGTACTCGTGCGGGAGGCACATGTTCGCCACGGGCGCCGTCTCGGTCATGCCGTAGCCCTCGCAGATCCGCACCCCGAAGACGTCGTGGAACCCGTCGCTCACGGCGTCGGGGAGGGGTTCGCCGCCCGCGACCGCGAATCGGAGCGACGAGAAGTCGTCGGGCGTGGCCGACTTGGCGAGCCGGAGGGCGTTGTACATCGACGGGATGCCGATGAAGACGGTCGGCCGGTGGTGGCGGGCGAGCTCGAGGATCTTCTTCGGCATGAACTTCGCCGTGTAGACCACCTGGCAGCCCAGGCAGAGCGGCAGCAGGGTGAGGGCGGTGAGGCCGAAGGTGTGGAACTGGGGCAGCACGCCGAGCATGGAGTCGTGCCGCGAGAACTTCACCCACTCGACGACCTGCTCGATGTTCGCCTGGAGATTGGCATCGGTCAGGATCACCCCCTTGGGGCGTCCCGAGGTTCCCGAGGTGTAGAGAAGCACCGCGGGCTGGTCGGCCTCGAGCTGCGTCCGGGGCGTCCGGGGCGGCAGGCCGGAGAACTTCATCCGATCGAGCCTGATCTCCTTGATGCCTTCCGGAAGCGGCCCGGTGAAGTCGAGCATCGGACCGACGGTGATGACCGTGTCGATCTCCGCGTCCTCGATGACGAAGGCGAGGTCCTCCTTCGAGAGGAGGTAGTTCAGCGGGATCATCGTCCGGCCGAGTCGCCATCCCGCGAGCATCGAGATCGGGAACAGCCCGGAGGTCGGGAGCATGACCCCCACCCGGGGCCGGTCGGTGGTGGCGGCGATCCTGGCCGCCACGTGGCTCGCGACGTAGCGAAGCGCGAGGCTCCGCCACTCCTTGAAATCGTCGACGACGATCTTCCGGAAGGGTATTCCGCGCAATCGGCGGACGATTCGATCGTGGAGGTCCATGGCGGCCTTGGAAGATACACGTCCCATGAACGCCTTGCGACTCCGCCGATGCCCCGGGAACCCGCTGGCCCTGTTCGTGGCCGCCCTGGCCCTGCTTGCCACTCCCGGGTGCGGTGATTCGTGGGCTCGGGACCGGGATGCCGCCCTCATGGCCCTCGATCGCGGGGACGACCGCACCGCCCTCCAGGACGCCGAGCGGCTGGCCCGCACCGGTCCCCGTTCCGGTCGCGCCCAGGCGGCGTACATCGGGGGCATCGCCGCCTACCGGCTCGGCGAGTATTCGAGGGCCCTCGATCTCCTCGGCGACGCCGTCCTCTCCGACGACCCTTCCCTTCGAGGGCGGGCGCTCGTCCAGCGCGGCACCGTCGAGACGGCGATCGGCCGCAGCCGCGAGGCCGCGATGAGCTTTGAACGTGGCGGCTCCCTCCTCGACGGATCGCTCGCTTCCGACGCGCTGCTCCAGGCGGCGGACGCCTTCAAGTCGATCGGCCTCGAGGCGGATGCCCGCCGCTGCCTGGACCGGGCACGCCGCATCGGTGGAAGCGCCACCGGTTCGGGACGCGTGGCGGGATTCACGATCCAGTTCGGGGCCTTCGGGAGTCGCGAGAACGCGACCAAGTGCGCTCGGGCGGTCGATTCGGCCAGCCGGGCGGCCGGCCTCGGGAGCCCGCAGATCCTCCGCCAGGACGGCCTCTACAAGGTGCAGGTGGGGTCGTACGCCAACCTTGCGATCGCCGGTCGGGCGCTCGACGGCATCCGCCAGACGCCCGAGGTGCTTCCCACGATCGTGGAGATCGGGAACTAGGCCGAGGTTCACGGTTGCGACCGGTTCGTGGAACTGGATCCCCGCGACGTCTCGTACCATGTCGTGAGATGGGTCGCCCTCGCGTCGACATCCTCGTCCATCCGTTCACGACCCTCGGCCTCGTCGTCGGCCTGGTCCTGGGGGCGATGCACGTCCCCGCCATGGCCTCGGTCGCCGCGGTCCCCGGTGATGTTCGAATGCCCCGGCCGATTCCCGCGTCGGGCCCGCTTCCCGCGATGGTGGATCCCGAGCTCGCGCGCCGGTACGAGACCGCCGCCGTCGCCGCCGCCTCCGGGCGCTACAAGGCCGAGCTCGACCGAATTCGACGCGGCCACTTCGGGGCGCGACGCGACGCCGAGCTGCAGGAGGAGGGGCTTCGGCGGATCCGGGAGCTCGACGACGCCGGGTTCCTCTTCGCGATGCCGATGGTCTTCGCGAACGAACGGAACGTCGTGCGGCGCGCGGTCGTCGATCACCTCGCCTTCTCGGGGGAGGATGGGCAGGCGGCGCTGGCGTGGACGGCGATCCACCACGACGATCCCCTCTGGCGTGCGGCGGCGATCGAGGGTCTCCAGCAGCCACCGACCGCGGCGGCGCTGGCGGTCCTCCAGTCGGGATTCGAGTCCGGGTCCCACGCCACCGTCGATCGAGCGGGCACGCTCGCGGGGGCGATCGACGCCCGGATCGCCATCCCCCACCTCATCGCGACCCAGTACTCCGCCGATGCCGTCCGCTCGCAGGGGGATCTCGCGTGGATCGCCATGGGCACCCAGAGGTCCTACGTCGCCAACCTGATCCCGGTGGCGGGCGACGGCTCCGGGGCCTTCCGGCCGGTGCCGGGGGTGATCAACGAGGGATTCGTCCTGCGGGTGACCGATGCCGTCGCGGTGGTCTACCGGACCGAGGTGCACCGGGTGCTGGTCGGCATGACGACCGAGGCGACGGGCCGCGACACCTCGGTGAATGGATGGAGCCTCGTGCGCTGGCGGGACTGGTACAACCGCGAGTACCTGCCGATCGCCCTCGCCGAGGCCCAGGACCGACTCGATGTCGAGGACGCCGCGGACTACGCCGAGCTCGAGCGGCGGCGCCGTGAACGCGAGGACGACTCGCGGCTCGATTGATCGCGATGGACGTGGATCCGTGCGTCAGTCGACGAGCCGGAGGATCGCCTCGCCGAACGCCGCCTGCGTGGTGCGTGCCCGCCAGCGGTCCAGTCCTCGCCGCCAGGCGGCCTCGCGGCCGGGCTCGGCATCGACCGATTCCCCGATCGCGTGCGAGAGCGATTCGGCATCTCCATCTCGATGGACGACGCCGAGGCCGCCTTCGCGGACGCGTCGGCCGAGCAGGTGGTGGTCGCTGGCGACGACCGGTCGGCCGTGGGCGGCGGCCTGGCTGAGGACCCCGCTCGAGCCGTAGTGGGCTCGATACGGAAGCAGGACGCGATCGCACGCTTCGAAGGCCTCGGCCATCTCGTGGTCGCTCAGGTACCGATCGTGCACGACGGCCCGCCCCTGCTCCTCGAGGCCCGCGAGCGCCCGCCTCAACTTCGGATCGTCGCGTTGCCTCCCGGCGACGAGCAGGAAGGCCCGGTCCGGGGCCCGGCTCGTCATGGCCGTCACGACGAGGTCGAGTCCCTTTCGCCGATGCGGGACCCCGAAAAACAGCAGGGCCGTGGCGTCGTCGGGGACCCCGAGTCGTCGCCGCGCCTCGTCGCGTTCGATCTCGGGGGCCGGCGTCCAGAAATCCGGGATCCACTCGAGCGGAATGCCGAAGCGGGGTCCCGATGCCACGAGGTTCTCGTCGAGCACGCCGAGT
>JAYZBK010000123.1:0-4067 GCA_036339295.1 Planctomycetota bacterium | reverse complement strand
AGCGCGAGCTGCAGGAGACCGGCCTCGCCAATCGGGTCCGCTGGATCGGGAATGTCGCGTTCGATCGTCTGCCCGGGCTCCATCGTTCGTTCGACGTCGAGATCGCGCCGGTGATCGCGGACACCTTTGGATCGGGAAGCGTGCATGCGATCTCCGCCGGGACCCCCGTCGTCGGATACGGCGTGGCGGCGATCCCGTCGATCCTGCGGCACGAGGCGTCGATCGCCCGCCCGGGGTCGCCCGAGGAGCTCGCGGAGCGGGTCGCGCGACTGGTCGAGGATCCCGGCCTGCACGCGGAGGTCCACGCCACCCAGCTGGCACATGCCCGCGGGAACTTCGACCTCCGGACGATGAACCGGCGGTATCACCGACTCTTCGCGGAGACGGCCTCCTCGCCCTGAGGTTCGCGGGGACGTCAGCGTCGTCGCTTGGACGCCCCGACGGAATCCGACGGCCGGAGATCGATCACGAGCGGGTAGTGGTCGGCGGCGTAGCCCGAAGGCGGCTCGTCCTTCCGCCAGTCGTAGTCGTCGCCCGGATGCAGCGTGCCCACGACCTGGAAGGTCTCGTCGATCGCCTCGGCGTCGAGGTTCGGGTGCATCATGATGTAGTCGATGACGCGGTTCGACTCGTGCGTCCGGAAGAGGTCCCGGGTGTTCCCCGACTTCATCCATCGCTTGCCGTAGGCGTTCACGTAGCCCGCGTCCTTGTAGACGGCGAGCGCCTTGTCGGACGGGTTCGCGTTGAAGTCCCCGAGGACCACGAGATTCAGGTCGGGCTCGCGTTCCAGTCGCTGGCCGAGAAGGTCGACGAGCTGGAGTGCCTCGCTCTCGCGCTGGCGGCGATACCGACCGGACTTGTGATGGACGACCACCACGGTCATCTCGTATCCCGCCTCGTCGTCCTCCGTCGGCACGACCACGTCGACCATCAGGGGACTTCGCTGGAACCTCGTCGGCGCGTCGCCGTCTCGGGTCCATCCATCCCCCGTCTTGCGAGCCTCCATGTCCGAGAGATCCTCTTCCGGCCAGGTCACGATGTCGGTGATCGGGTGACGGCTCAGGACGCTCTGCTCGACCCCGCGGTAGTACCCGACGTCGCGGCTCGCCACGTGGTCGTAGCCCATGTCGGCCAGGAACTCGTCCCGGAACCACCGGAGGGCCTCCTCGCTCTCGACCTCCTGCAGGCAGAGGACGTCGGCGTCGATCGCCCGGATCGCGCGGGCGAGGGCCTCGCAACGATCGCGCGACGTCGCCATCGCGAGATCGTCGTACTTCCCGTCGAGGGTGGGATCGTCAGCCTGATCGAAGAGATTGAGCACGTTGTAGGAGGCCACGCGAAGGCCGCCCTTCGGCCGGGCGAGCGGCACCTGCCGACCATAGCGATGCCCCGGCCCGGACTCCCGTTCGGCCCCGTCGTCATCCTGGGCGAGGAGGTTCGGTGCCGGAGCGAGCAGGACGAGGGCGGCGATCGCCGCCGGAAGGCATCGTGTCGGGAGGTTCATGCCACTAGCCTATCCGGGCGGTGGCCATGAGACCGGTCCCCGAGGGGCGTCGCGTTGAACCACATGATCCATCGAGTCCTCGTCGTGGAGCCCAAGTGGACCGGTCACTACGCCGGCTTCGCCGCCCGGGTCGCGGAAGGCCTTCGACTCGCGGGCCAGGACGTGACGCTCGCCCTGACCGCCTGCGGACCGGACGAGACGACCGGGATCCCGGAGGTGGTGGAGGAGGCCTTCGCGGATCGCCTCGACATTCGCCGGACCCTCGGTCCGATGCCCCGCGGATTCAGTCCCATCACCGAGCGTGGCGGCGAGCTCGAGTGGCGCACGATCGAATCCGAGATCGAGCAGGCCCGGCCGGACGTCGTGGTCGCACCCTCCGCCGACGCGATCGCATGCACCCGCGACGCACCGGACCGATGTCGCCGAGGCGGCGTGCCGCTCGTCGGCTGCATCCACAATGCCCGACTCGGCTACCGAGGGCACGGGCCCCGCTTCCTCCTTCGGCGGGAATGGATGCGTCGACGACTCGCCCGGTGCGGCATGACCCTGGGCACGCTGGACCCGGTCGCCGTCGAGGCCGGTCGGAAGATCCCGCTCCATCCGCTCCCCCACCCCGCCTCCGGAACACCCGACCCCGACGTCCCGGACTCGATGGCCGAGCTGGAGGACCGCATCGGCGACCGCAGGGTGATCCTGGCCATCGGAGAGCACTCGGTCCGGAAGGGCACCGACCGCATCGTCGCGCATTGGCCGGAACCGGCCCCCGCCGGCGCCGTGCTGGTCGTCGCGGGCCGGCGGTGCGCCGCCGTGGACGAGGCGCTGGGCCGTCGGACCGGCGACGTCGAGGCATCACGGATCCTCGAGGTTCCCCGGACGCTCTCGGGAGACGAATTCGACTGGCTGGTCCACCGGGCCGACGTGGTGACCGCGGTCTACCGGGAGCACGTCGGCATCTCCGGCATCGTCGCCGAAGCGGCCGCGAGCGGGACGGCCGTCCTTGGATCCTCCGAGGGAGGCATCGGACGGCAGGTCCAGATCCACGGTCTCGGACGAACGATCCCTTCCCGCGACGATCGAGGCCTCGCCGAAGCCCTCGCCCGGGCGGCGATCGAGGATCCTGCGGTGGACGAGGCTCGTCGAGCCGCCTTCGCCCGGGAAGGTCGGGAGCCTGCATTCGGACAGGCCTGGCTCCGCCTCCTCGACCTCGCGAGACGCGGTCGGTGAACCACGTCCGTCAGGCCACCTGCTCGATCAACCTCCGGAGCGATCGCCCCCAGGCGTCCCAGTTGAGGGTCGACTCGAAACGGGCCCTCGCGGCCCGCGAGAAATCGAGATAGCGGTCGGGCCTGGCGCAGGTCGATTCGATCGCATCGACCCAGCCGGCGAGCGGCGTGTCGACCGGGATCACCCGGCCCGTCACGCCATCCTCCACCACCGTCGGAAGCCCGCCCGCGTCGGACACGACCGCGGGCCGTCCGAACGCGGCGCTTTCGATCGGCGCGATTCCGAACATCTCGGCGACGCTGGGCAGGATCGCGAGGTGGCATCGCTCGAGCAGGCTCCGATGCACGGCCGAGTCCTCGGGATCCCCGAGACTCAACCGACCAGCCCATTCGACCTCCGGACGGCTACATTCCGGTCGCTCGGGCCCGATGTAGTGGAGCGTCGCACGCCAGCCGCGACTCCTCAACTCCGCCGCGATGTCGACGCAGAGTCCCAGTCGCTTCCGTTCCGGATCGGCCGCCGAGAGGAGCAGTCGAAGATCCCCGGGGCTCGGCGGCTCGGGCTCCCCCGGGGAGATCCCGTCCGGGGCGATGTTCGCACCGAGCGGCACGATGGAGATCCGATCCCAATCCGCGCCGTGATCCTCGACGGCGCTTTGCGCCGTCCGGTCGCTGGCGAGGGCGATTCGGTCCGCCCTCCCGAAGGCCCGGGTCTCCAGGTCGATCATGGCCTCGCGCCATCCGCGACCACGTCGCCGGTAGTCGTCGTAGGTGCCCAGCAGGAGCGACGCGGTCGCGTCCGAGGCGTAGACCACCGGCAGTCCGTCCTCGAGGTAGGCGAGCGGTCGGCTCATGCACGGCCCGAAGACCACATCGACGCCGGCGTCCCTCGCTCGGCGCGCCGCGAGCCGCGCCGACGCCAGCGCGCGTCGTTCGCATCGGCCTCGCACCAACCCCGGCAGTCCCGCCTCCATGGCCCGCCGGGCGGTTCGGTACAGGCGACGCGGGACATCCCGAGGGGCCGCGGCGGCCGCCGAACGGAAGACGGGAGCCGACCCCAGGGGCCCGACCATGATGGGCAGGAGCTCGCAGCCCGCGCGACGAAGCGCCTCCCCCATGTTCCCCGGCATCCCGGACAACGACGACGGCTCGCAGGCGTCGTCCCAGAGGAGCACGCCGACCCGCGGGCCGTCGGCCTCCTCCGGACGACGTCCGGCCCATCTGGAAGAGCCGTCCGGATTCGTTGCTTCCATGGATCGCCCGCGCCTGGCGGTGGCCTCCACGGGAGACCTGCCGCCCGAAGGGCATCGGCCGGGATCACGTCCCGGGGGACCGGGATT
>JAYZBK010000122.1:0-3847 GCA_036339295.1 Planctomycetota bacterium | reverse complement strand
CGACCCCCCGGTCCGTACGACGGGGGGTCGCCTGTTTGGTCGGCGGTCTCGTCCCCGACGATCAGCTCCCGCCTCCGCAGGGAAGGCTCGGACCGTGATCCGTGGCGGCGTCGAGCGCCCGCTGGCGATCCATCATGTCCGTGTAGTCGCTGGAGGCGAAGAGCCATGCCGCGACCGTCTCCGAGATCTCGAGCGCCGCGCCCGACGAGGTCCCGCCGCCCACGGTGCAGGCGCCCAGCGCGGGTGTCGGCATCGGGATCTCGGTGGGCAGGCACCAGTCGAGACCGGCGCCCTTGCAGTGGTGCCGGACGAGCATGTCCTCGATCATCCGGTCGAAGATCCGGGCGTGCTCCATCTCGTGTTCCTGGAGTTCGATGAGCCAGTCGAACCACGTGAACGCGTCCGCTTCCGGCGCAGTGGCGACGTCGGTCCATTCGGGAAGCAGGATCGTCACCCTCCCTCGGATCGAGGTCCACCACGGGTGCGCCGTCGGCAGGTCCAGCTCGATCGGCAGGTCGATGCAGTCGACGATCACCCGGAACGTCCCCTCGGCGTACGCCGCGTGGCGACCGTCCTCGTCCGCGGGCCCCGCCCCGGTGGCGGGGTCGAAGATGGCCGTGCAGATCTCCGAGAGGTTCGCCCCGCTGACCGGGTAGTACCGGTACTCGATGGTGCAGTGTTCGAGTTCGCTGGCGAAGAGCACGGGGGCTTCGCAGTCGAAGTGCGACGAGGTCTCGAAGACGAGCCCATCGGGGAAGGACACGTCCGGCGCGTCGCCGCCGCCGAAGGTCTCGTACCCGAGAGCGGTGGTGCCGACGCAGGTCGGCGGGTCCGGGCAGTCCCCCCAGTGACCGAGGACCAGGGCGAGGTCGGCCCCGGTGACCTCGCCGTCCCCGTCGAGGTCGGCGATGGACGAATCCGATCCCCAGGCCCCGAGCAGGATGCCCATGTCGGCGCTGTCGACCCGGCCGTCCCCGTCGAGGTCGGCGGGACAGTCGGCGGTCGCCGGGGCGAGGGCCCCGAGGAGGACGATGGCGATCATGGCGGCGTGCGGATTCATGGAACGGCTCCGGTGGAAGGTGGATGGACACCTCCTTCCGGGAGCCGGATCGCCGTCTCACACCTCGTCGCGGATCTTCAGCGGGGAACGTCCACCCGGATCGACGCGATGGAGCGGTCACGCCCGAGGAGTCGGTCGGAGAGGGTTCGATCGAGCCGATCCCCCTCGAGCTCCCGGGTCGATCCGTCCTTCATGGTCGCCTCGATCCGAGCCGGACCGTCCACGCGTCGCATCACGACGGGGACGCCCAGGCACTGGAAGGCCAGACCCGCCGCGGGGATCTCGATCTCGGCGGCGACGCCGTCCGGTCCCTCGATCCGCCAGGAGGTGGGGGCGGGGAGCCACTCCGAATCCCCGAGCAGCGTCGGCGCGAAGCGGATGCCCTCGGGCTCCACCTGGACCCCGAGCTCCATGCGTCGCGTGACGAGCTCCTCCTTCACCTGGCCGGTCATCCCGGGCTGCTTGGCGCGGCCGCGACCGTCGGAGTGGGAGTACGCGTCGATCGGAAGGGCCCCGAACCGCTCGGCGTCCATCCGGAAGCCGAGTCCGTCGCGGACCCGTCGGTAGGACGCCCGGAGGCGATCGACGACGGCCTGGTCGACCGCGTCTCGTTCCGCGGCCTGGACGCACTCGCCGACCGCGACCAGCAGCTTCGCGACCATGTGCCAGTACGTGCAGTCGATGCCTTCGTAGCCGTACATGCCGCCCGACCGACCGGTGAACGCATGGTGGTCGAAGATCGCCTCGTAGGAATCGAGGACGCCGTCGCGATCCCGGGCGGCATCCTCCGCCAGGGCCGGTTCGGCGGCCATCGCCTCGAGGATCGACGAGACGTCCCGGCCGTTCACCAGGGAGCTCGCGAACCGGACGGTCCCCGAGGCATCGCGTTCGACGAGCCTTCGGTCGCCAGAGTCGAGCAGGCGACCGAGCAGGGGATGGGCCTCGACCGTGGCCGCAGGCACGACGCCCTTGTCGAGGATCGATGGGATCGGGGCGTGCGGCTGGAGGATGAACGTCCCGAGGTCGTCCCGGAAGAGGGCCGAATCGAACAGCCGGTCGAGGAGGTCGGCGGCTTCCCCGGCGTCGAGGAGCCCCGCCGAGAGGACCGCGACCTGGCCCTCGAGCATCTCCGGGAGGCGCCTGACGTGAATGCCTCCGTCGGCGATGCCGAGGAGGTTGTAGCCGTGGAAGAGCCCGTCGTCCCGGAAGTTCGCGGCGATCGCATGATCGAGCCATTCGATCGCGAGGTCGCAGAACGCGGCGACCTCCGCTCGATCGATCGGGGTGTCGGGCCGTCCGAAGGGCATCGCCCGTCGGGCGTCGAAGGCCCGCACGAGACGCTCGAGGACGCGACCCCGATCGGCGTCGTCGATCGTCGCCGCCTCGAGCAGGCCGCGCTCGGACCGCAGCACCTTCTCGGTCGAGCGGAGCCACTCGGCGGTGGCGGTCGAGAAGGCGAGCGAACCGTCGGACCGGCGATAGATCGAACGGAGCAGGTCGAGGTGCCGACGGAGCTGGCACGCGGTGACCATCGAGAGGCCGTACCCGGCCAGCGCGTTGTTCGCGTCGTTCCATTCGGGACGCTGGGTGTTCATCCAGATGCCGCCGTCGGGCACGAACGAGCAGAGCTTCGCCAGCACCGGGACCAGGAGCTTCTCGCCGAAGGTCGAGTGCACGACACCGGCGCCGTCCTGGACGAGCCGACCGTCGGTGCCGATCGATTCGACCCGTCGCATGCTCTCGTCGTGCGCGTCCGCGTCGAATCGGATCGATCTCCGCGGATCGGCCATCAGCTCGTCGCGGGCGACCATGCGGTACGGGACGTCGGCGGAGGAGAAGATCGGCCGGTCCATCCAGTCGTCGATGCGACCGGGTGCCAGTCCGGCGAGCGACTCGAGCAGTCGCGTCAGGTAGACGATCTGGTGGTCGCCCCAGTAGCCGAGATTGCTCCACGGGTTGTCCGGCTCCGGCACCTCCCAGTCGATGCCCTCGCGGGTGATCCGGTACGCGTTGTAGCCGTCGGGCGTCGTCGCGTTGACGAACTTGGCGACCATGCGGTCGAGCCACTCGGGGTGGGCCAGCGCGAGGGCCTCCCAGTTCTGGAAGATGTCGCGCCAGTTGCCCTCGTAGGAGAGGATGCGGCCACCCTCGTCGTCCCGGACGTGGATGTTGAATCGGTTCCACGGTCGGCTCGGGTCGCCATGTCGTCGGCCGAACCAGAAGGGCAGGTACTCGAGCGCCAGTCGCTCGAGATCGGCGTCCCCGTCGCGGACCGATTCGAGGACGAGGGTCGCGGCGGTCGCGACGTCGCTCGCGGCGCGGGCGTCGAACCACGCCCGGTGGCGGTCGACGACCGCCCGGTTCCGGGTCCGGCAGAAGTCGAGCCAGTCCCCCCACGGGAAGCGATCCTCGTCCCACGGGATCCCGCCCCGCATGTCGTTGTAGAGCGTGTTGGTTCGATGGTGGGCATCGGTCACCGGGTCCCCGGTGCGCTGGAGGCCGTCGGTCTGGCTCGAGATTCGATCCACCTCGCTCGCGCCTTCGGCGATCTCCCGCTCGAGTTCCGCGTCGAGATCGGCGCCGGAGGCGATCCGGTCGCGGATGCCCGCCACCTCGGCCTGCCGGAGCCGCACGTCGGCGACGGTGCTCCAGGACGCCGTGCCGCCGGAGGGCACCTCCACCGTCGCGTGTCGCAGGAATCCCGCGGCCCGATCGACGAGGCGGTCGCCGGGGACGGGGGTGTCGCCGCGGAGGAACGCTTCTGTCGACGCGGCCTCGAGGACCAGG
>JAYZBK010000121.1:0-10401 GCA_036339295.1 Planctomycetota bacterium | reverse complement strand
GGACGGTGCCGTGGCTGTCCGCGACCTTCCCGAGCCGCTCGCGAACCGAGGTCATGGCCGTCCCGGCCCCGACCATGTCGGTCCCCGTGGCCGAGGCCACCGGCGTCCCGGCGGAGGCCCGAAGGACCTCGTTCTCGCGCTTCAGCCGGCCGTGCTCGATGGCCCGATCGACCGCGATCCCCAGCTCGTCGCCCCCGAACGGCTTGGTGACGTAGTCGAAGGCACCCTGCCGCATCGCCTCGACCGCGGTCTCCACGGAGCCGTACGCGGTCATGAAGACCACCGGGAGATCGTCGTGGACCTTCCGGATCTCGGCCAGGAGGTCGAGACCGCTCATCCCCGGCATCTGGAGGTCGGTGACCACCGCGTCGGGCCGCTTCTCGGCGATCCGCTCGAGGGCCTGCTCGCCCCCGGCCGCCACCGTGACCGCGTGCCCCCGTCGCCCGAGGATCGTGGCGACGCTGTCACGCATCATCTCCTTGTCGTCGACAACCAGAACCTTGGCCATCCTGAGTCTCCGTCGGCATCCATGCCGTTCCTGCGATCGTTCCGGGCCGGCCCTCGACATCGAGGACGGCCCCTCGTTCGGTCCCTACGCCGCGCCCCGATCGGAGCCGGCCTTCTCCACCTCGGTCACCGCGTTGTCTCGCACCCGCCGTCGCACGGCGCCGTCGAGCGAACGCCCGTCTTCCTCTCCACCTTCGTCCGCCGGACTCGCGGCCCGGTGTTCCTCGGGAATCGCCAGGAGCATCCGAGTGCCCTCGGGGGAACTCCGGACGTCGAGGCGGCCACCGTGGGCGTCCACGATTCGATGCACGATGGCCAGGCCGAGGCCCGTCCCTTCCGCACGAGTCGTGAAGAAGGGGTTGAAGATCCGTTCCCGGGTCGCCTCGTCGATGCCGGGCCCCGTGTCCTCGATCTCCGCCACCGCGTGAGGCACGAGGCCCTCGCGGGGATCCCGGATCTCCTGCCGGTGGAGACGGACGACGAGCCGACGCGGTCCCTGCACCGAGGCCATCGCCTCGCACGCGTTCCGCATCACGTTCAGCACCGCCTGCTCGAAGAGCGAGGCGTCGATGTCCGCCTCGATCCCGTCCTCGAGATCGAGATCGACGTCGACCGAATGGGCTTCCACCAGGTCCTCCGTGGCCTCGAGGGCCGCCAGCAGGGGCCGGGCGACGTCCACCCGGACGGGCTGGACCCTCGTGTCGCGGGCGAAGGAGAGGACGTCGCCGACGATGGTGTCCAGGCGGACGACGGCACGGGAAACCCGGCCGCAGAGTTCCAGCTGCTCCGGTCGGCCGGCGAGATCCTCGGTGAGCGCCTCGAGCGTGAGCCCGATCGCCCCGAGCGGGTTCCGGATCTCGTGGGCGATGCCCGCGGCCATCTCGCCCAGGGCCGCGAGCTGCCGCGAGCGACGGAGCCTCGCCTGGGCGTCGGCGAGCTCCCGCTTGAGCGTGACGACCTCCTCCTTGAGGGAGGCGTGCGTCGACTCGAGCCGGACCGTGACCTCGTTGAACGATCGAACCAGCTCGGCGAACTCGGCGGCATCGATGCCACCGGAGGCGACCTGGCCGGGGATGGCGGGGACGGCGCTCATGCGGTGCGTCCTCCCCCGGACGAGGCCGAGGGCGCCGACCCCGACGCATACGCTCGATTCGCCCGGCTGGACAGATTCGTCGACTCGATCCCGCGTCGGGTCTCCTCGGAGAGGGAACCGAGGACCTCCTCGTCGTGCCGATCGAGACGCTCGATCTCGGCGACGACCTCGGATGCCTGTTCGACGAGCCGGAGGGCCTCCGGCGAGCAGGTTCCCTCGGCGGACCGCGCCGCGGATTCGAGGTCCGAGGCGGAAGCCACCAGCCGCGAGATCACCGCCTCGCGGGCCTCGGCCAGTCGGGGGAGCGCCTCGAAGCGACGATCCACGATGGCCTGGCCTCGGCGACGAGTGAGCTCGTGGAGTTCGGCGAGCAGGGCGAGCCGGACCTCCAGCCGCGAGATCACCACGGCCACGGCGTCGTCGCCCGATTGGATCGATGCAGCACTCACGGTCCGTCCTCCGCACCCACGGCGATGCCCACGCCCGGAGGAAAGGCCGTGATCCAGCGAGCGAGCACCTCGTCGCCGGGGCCGAACATCATCTCGGGACCGAGGTCCTCGATGCCGAAGCCCGATCCGCCGCCTTCTCGATGGAGGTGCTGGAGTCGCTTGCGGGCCCGGTCGGTCGCCGCGGCGGCGGTCGTCCGATCGCCGGCCCGTTCCGCCGCATCGGCCATCATCACCAGCGCCACCACGGCGACGGGTTCGCCGGCGAATCGACGCTCGGTGTCGCGATGGAGGCGGATCGCCTCCGCGAGATCACCCCGACGATCGGACACGACGGCACGATCGATGTACGCCGCCCGCAGGAGCTTCGCCTCGTAGGGATCCAGCCCGTCCACCGAACGACCTCCCAGCCGCGCGACGGCCTGCCCCAGCCGGGTCGATGCCCGGGAGAGCGAGCGAGCCCGTTCGGCCTCGCGGATCGCCCCGATGGATGGATTGAGGGCGGCGTCGGTGTTCGCGGCCTCCAGCACGTCCCCGTGCCGCAGGAAGGCCCGGCCGGTCCTGACCGCCACCTCGCCCCAGCGAGGATCGTCCTCGTATCGATCGAGCCATTCATCACCGCGCCCGGCGACCTCGCTCCATCGGGACTCGCCCTCGAGGAGCCGGATCAACTGGAGCAGTGCGTCGCGGTACTCCGGCACGCTCGGTTCGACCGCATCACGGGCCGTCCCGGAGAGCACGCCGTTCAGGAGGGCCTCCGCCTCGGGGATCGCGGATTCCCCGGCCCGCTCCATGAGCACCCGGGACAACCCGACCTTCGCCCGAGTGGTGAACTCGCTGACCTCGTCGAGTCCGCCCTCCATGTCCTTGAGGAGCTTGCGGTACCAGGCCTCGGCTTCGGGAAGCGAGCGGACCGCATGGTGGGCCGCGGCGATCCGATAGACGGCCTCGGGCCAGAGGCCGGCCTCGGCCGACTGGCTCTCGACGAACCGGACGTACCGGGAGAGGGCCAGCCCGGAGGCGCCCGCCTTGTCGTGAAGCGTCGCCGCCCGCCAGATGAAGCGGAAGCGATCGGGATCGTCCCCGGCCATGTCGCGTTCGATCTCGGCGATCGCGGCGGCCGCCGCGGCGAAGCGACGAGCGGCCTCCAGTCGGATCTCGACCGGCACCATCTCGACCGTGCGATCGAGGCGCGGGTCGTCGTCGCCGAGGTGGGGCGTCAGCACGTGCATCGCCGAACGCTCGCGGGCGTTCGCCACGAACTCGAGCCCCTGCCGGCGGATGACGGGGTCGATCGCGTGTCGGACGACGAACTCCCCGTACCCGACCGTGGTGTCGCAGAGCGAGATCGCTTCGACGCCATCGGAGGACTGCCCCTCGTCCATGGCGACCTGGGCCGCCTCGAGGGCCGCGAGGACCGCCTCGTATCGGGTGTCGCCGACGGCGGAGCCCTGACTCTCGAGGATGCCCCCGACGATCTCCAGGGACGCTCCGGTCGACTCGTGGTCGCGCTCGAGCATCGAGGCGATCGCCAGGCCGACGAGCGCCGACGCCCGCTGTTCCACCGTGGCCTCGGGAACGAGGGCGACGCCCTGGTAGTGCCCCCGCGCCGCGTCGATCGCCCGCCCGAGCTCCTCGGGCACCATCGCCTGTCGCGCCGCCGTGATCTCGAGATCCGCGAGCGACATCAAGGCCTCCGCCCGCGTGGTCCCGGTGGCCTCGAGCCGCTCGATCGCGGTCTCGTAGCACTCCATGGCCCGGCCGGGCAGGAGGTGCTCCTCCCGATGGGCGTGCCCGAGCAGCACCCAGAGCGAGGCCCAGTCGACCGAGACCATCGGGTCGTCCGCCGCGGCCTCCATGCCCTCGATCCGTCGCATCTGGAAGAGGAGCGTGCGGGCGAGCCCGTCGACGTCCCCCGCTTCGAGCCGAAGCCGGGCGTCCAGGCCGACCGCCCACGCCTCCATCTCGACGCCGAGGCTGCCGTCCATCAATCGTGCCAGTTCGCCGCGAATCCTCGCGGGCGACTCGTCGGCATCCACCATCGCCATCACCTGGCCCCGGCGGAGGTCCTGCGTGATCGTCCGCACCCGACGGAGCCGCACCCGGTCGTCGAGACCTTCCAGCCAGTCCTGGGCCTCGTCGAGTCCGACCAGCGCCTCCTCGGTCCTTCCCATCGACTTCCGGGCGAAGGCCAGCTGGAGGCGTCGTTCCGGATCGAGCGTCGCACCGTCCGTGAGAGCCCTCTCGAATGCCTGGACCACCTGCTCCGCGAGGTCCGGCGGAGCGGACTCGAGCGGGGACGCCGAGCGGGCCCGGTGATCCGCGACCAGCAGGTGATAGTCCCCGAGAAGGCCGGGGTGACCCCCGAGCATCGCCTCGACGACACCGAGCCGACGCCCCGTTTCCGCCAGGTCGCCCCGCTCGAAGGCGATCCTCGCCTCGCGAAGCTCGACCCCGGGATCGACCTCGGGCTCGGGCGACCGGCCGTGGAAGACGATCGCGGCGGCGATCGCCCCGACCGAAAGCACGATGGCCGGAAGCTGCCACGAGGCGAGAAGACTCGACCGGCCGCCCCTGGCCGCGTCGATGTTCACGGTCCCGACCTCGTCGAGATCGACGGAGGGCGGGTTCGAATCCGGGATGTCGGGTCGATCGTCGGGCACGAGATCCTCTCAGTCCGCGGCCCGCCCCCCGGCAATCCGGAGAGAGGGACACGAGACGATCACGGCGACTCCATTCGCCGACGCAACCAACATCGGCTGCAGGGTCGAGAATCCTCCAAACCTGCCGACCGTTCGCGCAGGCGATGCGCGAATGCGAAAAAGATGCTCAGCCGCGGGGGGCGACCACGGTCCTCGTGACCAGCTCGGGAACACCCCGCCCGAGGGGGTCGAGAAGGCCGAGGATCACGATGGGCCAGGCCGGGGGGAGGATCAGCACCGCCATCTTCAAGCCGGCCCGAACGCCTCTCTGGAGCCGCGAGGACGGGGAGCCGTCGAGCTGGAGCACCGCGCCCCCGACGAGGAGCTTCCCGAGGGAGCGGCCCACCAGGACCTCGAGCAGCCCGGCCGACGCCCCGGCCACCCCCATCGCGAGGAGGAACGGGGGGACGGACGAGGGGGCACCGGCCCGCAGCGACTCGAGGTAGGCCAGCGGATCGAGCCGGTAGACCACGATCGAGACCACCACGCCCGGAACGAGATCGATGCACAGGCCGGCGGCCCGCCGGGTGAGCCCGAGGCCCCGCAGGCCCGCCGGGGGCTGCGAGGGGGCCGAAAGGAAGAACGGACGCATGAGGAACGCGGCAAGGAACGCGGTCGCGGCGACCAGCAGGGCGAGCTCGTAGGGGACCAGCGATCCCTCCGCCGTCGCCTCCGACGCGACGATCGCCCCGGCAGCCGCCCCGGTGGCACGATCGAGCGTGGTCGTGACGACCTCGCGGCCGTCGACGCCGACGACCCAGGGGCCGGTCGGGACGAGCACCATGCCGACGTCCGAGGCCGGATCACCCGCGGGAAGCGACGCGAACGGCCGGACGATCGCGGGGGATGCGGCCTCGCCGACGAGGACGTCGCCGATCGCGGTCGACCCGTCGTCCGCACGGGCGGCGACGCTGGTTCGACCGATCGATGCGGCCACGGACAGCAGCTCGCCCGCCTGGTCCTCCAACGGGTGGTCGCTCCAAGACGGATCGCCCGTCCCCTCGAGAATCGAAAGTCTCCAGGCGTCCTCGCCCACGGCGGTCCAGGCGATCGCCGGAACCAGCGCCGAGGCACGATCGACGAGTCCGGCCACGATTCGGTCGGCCCGGTCCCAGCCGGCCGGACTCGCGACGGGCTCCCACGCGGCCGAGCCCCGCCGCGGCAGGCGAAGCATGCCCCCGCGTTCGAAGATGCCGGGGACCGGCTCCTCGTCGACGTCTCCCTTGGAAGCGGAGGCGGGCGGAGATGGCGGCCCCGGAGGCCGCTCCGGTCGTTCGATCCCGCGAGCGACACGCTGGCTCGGGGCGAAGGCGAGCAGCAGGTCCGAAGGCGTCGCGACGATTCCGGCGACCCGACCTTCCCGGGGAACCGGCGGGAGCACCCTCGGTGGGCCCGGGGGATTCGCGAACCAGACGCCGTTGATCGGATGCCGGGCGACCTCGAGGGAGATCACGAGGCGAGCGACGCGGTCGGCATCCCGGGGAGGAAGGACCGCCCAGCAGCGAGCACCGTCGGCCGCGATCGCCTCGGGCCTGATCCCGACCGTGTGGATCGTCCGGACCGAGCCGGGGCCGATCTCGACGTCGAGGTGCGCGATGTCCCAGTTCCCGGCCTGCTCCGCTTCACGAACCACGAAGACATGGCGGCCCGAAGCCGCCACGAGGACGTCCTCTCCCCGGGCCGCCGATCGGCCGCCGTCGGCGAACGCCGGGAGGGCGAGGACCATGGCGATGATCCACTTCACTCCCGGTCCCCCGGCTCGAGGCGAGGCAGGCCTGCGGGTCCATCCCCGTCGACGATGACGGGCGACGATCGTTCGATGATCGCCCCCAGGTCGAACAACCGGTCGGAGATCCGCCCCTGGGCGAGCGGGCGGTCGAAGGTGATGACGAGACCTTCGCCCCCGGGCCGGACGACTTCGATGCGATGCGCGAGATCGGGCCACGCCCCCGGCGGGGCCCCCAGCGTCTCGACCGGCTTGAAGCGACTCATGCTCGACTCGAGGAGGACCGCCCCGTCCTCGCCGAGGATCCGGACGCCGCTGGGCCCCTGTCGAGGGCGTTCGAGCTCCACCCGGACGACCTGGCCCACGTCCCGTGAACCGGGCAGCGAGAAACGCATGCGCTCCCCGGCGACCTCGAAGTCGTCCGGGGCGGCCGTCGGGAACTCGAGGAGTCCGACGACCGCGAGGAGAACGGGCGGGGGCAGGAAGCCGTCGCCGTCGTCGATCGAGGCCCCCCGCCCGGGCAGGTCGATGATCCTCAGCCGAGGCGGCGCGGCCCGTTCGTCGAGGATCCACCAGGTGTCGTCGTTCCAGCCGACCCGTGCCCCGGTGGAGCCGGCGATCGACAGTCGAACGGCCGCCTTGTCCGGCGCGACCCGCCAGAGTCGATGGTCGGCTCGCTCGGTCTCGAAGCGACCGTCCGCCTCCGGGTCGTGGCGGAGAACCAGCGAGCCGGCACTGCTGAAGCGGGAGAGCGCGTCCAGCCTCGCCGCCTGCCGCTCGACGAGGTCCGCCCACTCGACGGCCGATCCCGGCCGGGCGTCCGCCCAGCGGGCGGGATCCCCCGCCCCGGAGGAACCCGTCGTGTCGCATCCGGTTCCCAGGAGAAGGAGGGCGACGATCGACGCCGATTCGACGATCCACGGTCGGAGAGGCATCAACCCTCGTCCGAAAGGATCATGGAGAGCTGGTCCGCGATGGCCTCGGAGTCCGTCTCGGACAGGCGGGGATCGGCGACCGACCAGGTCGGGGCGTCCTCGCCCCCACCGACCTTCCGGAACCGCCAGACATCCTCCCCGTCCTCCCGGACCCGATCGACGACCCGGAGCTTCCGGCGTCGGAGGAGGATCAGGCCGAGGACGAACCGGAACGACCGCCGGGTCTCGTCCTCCTCGTCCTCGAGGCGAGCGAAGAGGTCCACGAGGGTCTCGTCGTCGACGAAGAGGTTCTTCCGTCCCCCGGGCTCGGGAATCTCGGTCTTCCACCAGCAGAGGAGGCGATCGCCCAGACGATCGGTCGCGGCCGGCGGATCCCAGTGGTCCGGGTGGAAGTCGAGGCGTTCGAACACGGGCCGATCGGCATCCCCCGCCTCGGGATCCGGCTCCGAGCGGACGAGTGCGGTGAAACAGGCGTCACCGGGATTCAGGACCTCGTCCGAGGCGGCGCATCGCCCCGTCGACCGGCCGATCACCAGACCCTTGAGTGGCGTGGACATGCCTCCATCGTACCGGGACCGGGACCTCGACTGGAAGGGTCGCCGCATCGATATACTTCGAGAGTCGCATGGATGGACTGAACGCACTACTCGACTCGTTCCGTGGCTACGGCCCGTTGGAATTGGCCCTCGAGTTGTCGCTCATCTGGCTCGTGGTCTGGGCGACCCTCCGCTTCCTTCGCCGCTCGAGCGGTGCGGGCGTCATCCGGGGGTTCGCGGTGCTGGTCATCGTGTTCGCGATCGTCCTCCGGCTGACCAGCGACGACAACGACACCCTGGCCCGCGTCCGCTTCCTGAGCGACCGGGTGGTCAGCCTCGTGGCGATCATGCTGGTGGTCGTGTTCCAGCCCGAGCTTCGACAGGCCATGATCACGCTGGGGCAGGCGAAGCTCTTCGGACGCGGACCGTCGGTTCGCCGGGGCGTCGTCGAATCGGTCGCGGATGCCGTCGACTTCCTCGCCAAGAGCCAGTTCGGTGCGATCATCGTGTTCGAGCGCAGCCTCGGCCTCGAGAGCCTGATGCGGAACTCCGTCCGGATCGACTCCGACGTGGATTCCCGCCTGCTGCAGGCGATCTTCTATCCGAACACCCCCCTTCACGATCTCGCGGTCGTGGTTCGCGGCGATCGCATCGCCGCGGCCAAGGTCCAGCTTCCCCTCGCCCCGCCGGGACGGGTTCCCAGCCAGCTGGGCAGTCGCCACCGCGCGGCCGTCGGCGTGACCCTCGACTCCGACTGCGTGGTGATCGTGGTGAGCGAGGAGAACGGTCGCGTCCGGATCGCGGAGCAGGGCGAGCTGTCGGCTCCGATCCCGCGGGACAAGGTCGTGGAGGAGCTGGCCTCGAGGCTCGACGCGCCACCCCGCCGCCCCGTGGAACCCCGGGTGGAGGAGGCGACATGAGCAGTCGATCATCGTCTCGCGAGCGGGTCGTGAACCTGTTCACCATCACGCTGGTGACGATCCTGATCTGGATGTGGGCGGCCGGGGAGACCCGCCGCACCGAGCCGGCGTTCGCCACGCTGGACCTCGTGCCCCCCACCGAAGGGACCCTTCGCGTCACTCCGGACGACATCCCCAACGTCGAGTTCGAGATCCGGGGCTCGCAGCGGGCCGTGTCCGCGGCGGTGGAGCGCTTCCGGCAGCAGATCGAGATCCCGGCGGGTTCGAAGGGGCTCCCCGCCGAGCCCGGCGAGCACCAGCTTTCGCTCGAGGACCTCGGGGAGGCCCTGGTCGAGGAGTGGCGGCTCCCGGTCACGATCATGTCCGCCGATCCCCCGTCGATCGCCGTCACGATCGAATCGCTGCTCCGCGAGGAGGCCCGGGTCGTCCCGGCGCTGCCCGGCTCCGCGCGGGTCGTCGGCAACACCGAGGTCTCCCCAACCGTCGCCACGATGATCCTGCCGGGCGACCAGGCCACGCAGACGCAGCTCGGCGACCTCGTGCTCGACGCCCGGGTCTCGTCCGACGATCTCGACGGTCGACTGCCCGGCGCCCTCCACCGGATCCAGGTCCCCCTGGTGATCCCGGACTCGATCGCCACCCGACTCCGGGCCGCCGGGGTCGACCCCGACGCGGTCAGGCTCGAACCATCGAGCGCCCAGGTCACCCTCACCCTCGACTCCAACGAGGTCGAACTCGAGCTGCCGAATCCGGTTCCCGTCCAGATCGCGGGGCCGACCGGGACGCTGGACGACTGGATCGTCACGATCGATGCCAGCAGCACCTTCCTTCGCAACGTCGTGGTCCGCGGTCCGAAGGACGTGATCGCCCAGTTCGACGACCGCGCCGCCGGGCCTCGGGTCATCGCCTTCGTCCACCTGACGAGCGACGACCTCCTGACCGGTGCGAAGGAGAAGCCCGTGACGCTCTGGAGCCTCCCCGAAGGGGTCCGCGTCACGTCGGTGGGCGGAGACGCCACCAGCGCCCCCCGCGTGCAGCTGCAGATCGTCGAGCGGACGGACTGAGCGAACTCGTTCCCCGCCGACCGACGAACGCGATCAACTCCAGCGAACGGCAGCCCAGTTCTTCCGGCCCCGCCGGACGAGGGTGTACCCGCCGTCGAGGACGTCCTCGACACCGACCGGGCGATCCTCCTTGACGACCTCGCCGTTCATTCGAACGGCGCCGCCCCCGAGGAACTCCCTGACCTCGCGGTTGCTGGAGGCGAGCCCCAGCTCGCGAAGCAGCGTTCCCACGGTCGGTGGCTCGGAGGCGGCAAGCTCCGCCCGGGACCGTTCCACCGCCCCGAGGTCGTCGGCGATCGCCCCGAGGGTCGTGGCGTCGAGCCCGCGGACCTCGCCGCTGAAAAGCGCCGCGGCGGCCTGCCGGGCCGCCTCGACGCCGCCGAGGACGTGGAGCACCTCGGTGTTGTCGGACGCGAGCCGCTTCTGGGGTGGCAGCTTCTGCTGTGTTTGTGTCTGGGACGCGGCGAGCGCC
>JAYZBK010000120.1:0-11207 GCA_036339295.1 Planctomycetota bacterium | reverse complement strand
AGATCGTCCAGCTGCACGGCCGCCTGATCGCGCTCCTGCCGGAAGCGGAGCGGATCGCCCGGGTGCAGGCCATGCTTCGCGACGACGAGTCGATGGTTCGATTCGCCGCGGTCTCCCAGATCGAGCGGATGCTCGGCGACGGCCGCGTGCTGCCGCCCGAGGTCCGGGTGGACCTCCTGTCGAGGCTGACGGACGAGGATCCGACGATCCGCATCAAGTCGGCCGAGGTGCTGGACGCGATGGGTGGGGGGGACTTCGGAGCCGTCCTGGTCCGTTCACTCGAGAGCGAACGGGATCCCGCCGTGATCCGGGCGGGCCTGCAGGTGCTTGGAAGCCGCCCACGCCCGGAAGCGGTTCCGTTCGCGGTCCAGCGATTGCGCGATCCGGATGGGGAGATCGAACGCCTCGCGGCACGTGTGATCGCGTCGGTGGCGATCGAAGGCGGCCTCGATCCCGAGGTTCGCGACCTGGTTCGGCGTCGCTTCGTCGAGGACCGGGGTTCGATCGACTCCGGCGACGAGGCTCGCCTCGCCGTTCTCCTCGCCGACGAACCCTCGCTCGAGGTCGAGCTCCTCGATGCCGAGGAGGAGGCGGTTCGACGAGGGGCGGCCGAGGCCTTCCGCACGCTCGGTCGTCGTGACCTGCTCCTCGAGCACGCCGACGACGAGACGGTCGCCCGGGTCGCGGTCCAGGCCTGGGGCCGGATCGACGAATCCATCGGGGCTCGGAACATCGAGGTCCTGCTCGAGTTGAGGCCGGCGTCGCTCGGCGTCGACCGCGAGACCGATCTCGCGACCTGGCGGGCCGCGATGGAGCGACTGCTCGAGGCCCTTCCCGTCGACCGGGTGAGGGAGGCGGAGGAACGGCTCGCGGACGAATCGAACCTGATGGATGCCCGCTGTGCGATGCTCCGCCGCGCCGTCGCGGCGGAAGCGGGGCTCGGGGACGCCGAGCGACGGGTGCTCCACGAGATGCTCGGCCGGAACCTGATGGCCGCGGGACGACCGCTCGAGGCCGCGGCCGAGTATCGCGCCGCCGGCGCCGACGAAGCCACCTCGCCGCTCCGGCCGAAGCTCCTCGCGAGCCTCCTTCTCGCGGAGGAGTGGGAGGAGGCGGCATCGGTCGACCCCTCCCCGAAGGCGTGGATCGGGTTCCTGGAGGGACGACGGGACCAGGATCCGGAGTTCACCACCCGCCTCCTCGACGAGATCGATCGGCGATTCGACGAGGATCTCGACGAGGAGCTCGTCTCGAGGGTGGGGGTGCTCCGCGGCCGGCTGAGTTCCACCGCCGCCGCGGGCTCCTGACACGAGCGGACCCTGCCGGGATACCATCGGCGACCCGACCGGATCGAGCGGCGGCACGGGTGTCGTCGACGCGGGCCGGATTGCGCCTCGACGGAGAGAATCATGGCCCCCGCCACCGGTGACACCGGCTCCAGCACCCGGCTCGAACGTGACACGATGGGCGAGATGTCGGTGCCCTCCGACGCCCTCTACGGAGCGACCACCCAGCGGGCGGTGCTCAACTTCCCGGTCTCCGGTCGTCCCGTCCCGATCGAGGTGATCGCCGCCTTCGGCGAACTCAAGCGGGCCGGGGCCGAGGTGAACGGGAGGCTCAAGGTCGTGCCCCGACCGATCACCCGGTTGATCGTCGCGGCGTGCGACGAGCTTCTCGCCGGTCTCCGAGGCCGCGACGAGCGGCCGGTCGACTGGTGGGCGGCCCAGTTCCCCGTCGACGTCTACCAGACGGGTTCCGGCACGAGCACCAACATGAACGCGAACGAGGTGATCGCCAACCTCGCCTGCCTCGCCGCCGGGAACCCGCTCGGAAGCCGGGAGCCCGTGCATCCCAACGATCACGTCAACCAGGGACAGAGCAGCAACGACACCTTCCCGACCGCCATGCAGGTGGCCGGCGCCGTGGCGATCCGGACACAGCTCGTGCCGGCGCTCGAGAAGCTCCACAAGGGCCTCTCCCGGAAGGCGGCCCGGTGGGACGAGATCGTCAAGACCGGACGGACGCACCTGCAGGACGCGACGCCCATGCGGGTCGGCCAGGAGTTCTCCGGCTTCGCGGCCCAGGTCGAGGAGTCGATCATCCGATGTGGTCGGGCGATCGTCCGGCTCGCGGAGAACCTGCCGATCGGCGGAACGGCGGTGGGCACCGGGATCAACACCCACCCCGACTTCGGCGCCGCCGTCGCGGAACGGCTCTCGAAGCGCCTCAAGATCGACTTCAAGGAGGCTCGGAACCACTTCGAGGCCCAGGCCACCCGCGATTGCGTGGTCGAGGCGTCCGGCGAGCTCAAGACCATCGCCGTCAGCCTCTCCAAGATCGCGAACGACATCCGCTGGCTCGGATCGGGTCCCCGTTGCGGCCTCGGCGAGCTGGTCCTGCCGGCGACCCAGCCGGGATCCTCCATCATGCCGGGCAAGGTCAATCCGGTGATCTGCGAGAGCGTCGTGCAGGTCGCCTGCCAAGTCGCCGGGCACGATGCGGCCATCACCCTCGGCGGCTTCGGTGGCGTGGGGTCCCTGCTCCAGCTCAACGTGGCGATGCCGATGATGGCCTGGTCGCTCATCGACTCGATCGGACTGCTCGCCAACGCCGCGACGATCCTCCAGGACCGATGCGTCGCGGACCTCGAGGTGGACCGCGCGGTGGTCGAGGGCTACGTCGAGCAGAGCCTGATGAACTGCACGTGCCTGGCGCCGGAGATCGGCTACGAGGAATCGGCGGGCATCGCGAAGGAGGCCCATCGGCGGGGGGCCTCGATCCGGGAGGTCGCCCTCGAACGGTCCGGCCTGCACCCGGAGCGTCTCGACCAGCTCCTCGACGCCCGATCGATGACCGAGCCGAACCCGGGACCCGCCGGCGAATCCACGAAGGGCTCCGGGAAGAAGACCAAGTCCCGGAGGAAGGCCACGAAGAAGGCGAACCGATCCGGCAAGGGAGCCCGGCGATGACGACCACCGAACCCGTCCATGATCCCGCGTTCGACCCGGAGCTGGTCGACGTGCAGATGCACCTGGTGCCTCCGACCAGCCCGGTCGAGGCCGTGGTGGTGAAGAACGAGCTCTGCATGCGGGGCAAGTCCGCGAGCTTCATCCGGCACGTCTGCATCGACGTCGCCGGCACTCCGCTCGAAGGCACCTTCCGGGCGGGGCAGAGCTTCGGCATCGTGCCGCCCGGCGTGGATCACAACGGGAAGCCGCACAAGGTCAGGCTCTACTCGATCGCCTCCCCGACGGCGGGTGAGGACGGTGCGGGCAGGATCCTCTCCACCACGTGCAAGCGGGTCGTCGACGAGTACCAGCCCGAGGGTGACGACGACGATCGGAGGGGCCTCTTCCTCGGGGTCTGCTCCAACTACGTCTGCGATCTCAAGCCCGGGGACACCGTCCTGGTGACGGGGCCTGCGGGCAAGCGATTCGTCCTGCCGCAGGATCCGAACCGGCACGACTACCTCATGATGGCCACGGGGACGGGCATCGCCCCGTTCCGCGGCATGCTGCTCGACCTCCTCGAGGGTCCGGACGGCCCCGTCGAGGGCGAGATCCACCTCGTCATGGGTGCCCCGTATCGCAGCGATCTCCTCTACGACCCGGAACTCTCCGAACTGAGCGAGAAGCACCCGAACTTCCACTACCACACGGTCATCAGTCGCGAGCTGCTGCCCGACGGCTCGCCCCAGGGCTACATCCACCACTACCTCGACCGGCAGGTGAAGCTCCACGAGGATCTCCTGCGGCGCGACCGGACGCTCGTCTACGTCTGCGGTCTCGCCGGCATGCAGACGGGCGTCTTCCAGACGATGGCGAGGCTCGGGGTGGGGGCGCCGTACATGAAGATCAAGGACGAGCTCGCGGACACCCCGCCGCAGGACTGGACGGCCGCGGAGATCAAGCGGTACGTCCGACCCACGCATCGATGCATGCTCGAGGTCTACTGAGGAATCTCCCCGAACCGCGCAGACCGCGACCCGGCGTCTCCGACGCCGGGTCGCGGTGTTCACGGGGGAGTTCGTTCTCGTGGCGTGCGGATCAGTCGTACGCGGCGGTCACGGTGGGGAGCTGGACGGTCTCCAGCTGGAGATTCGTCGTGATGCGGAAGTTCGACTGGGTCCGGTGCCGCTCCGCGAAGAAGAAGCTCAGTCGATAGTCCTCGCCGTCCTCGAGTCCCAGTCGGTCCAGATCCACGGTCTGCTCGATCGCGCCGTGGACGCCGCCGAGGTCGATCACGAGCTTGCCGTCGATGAAGACCCAGACGTCGTCGTCGCCCCGGAAGGTGAAGACCTGGGCGCCGTCGCCGTCGTAGGTGAACTCGGTGTGCAGCTCGAACGTGAAGTGGAAGTTGTGGTCGGGCCCGCCGTTGCCGGAGTTCCCGTAGAGCTGGTGGTCGATCGGGAAGAAGCCGTCGCGGTCCTGGTAGACCTCGTCGGTGTTCGAGTCGAAGACGTAGGACCCGTCCGCCTGCCGCTTCAGCTCGACGTCGAGGAGGCGGGACTTGTTCCATCGCGGATCGTCGCGGAACCAGAGTCGGAAGGAATCGCCGTCCTGGATGCCGCCGGGATCGTTGCCCTTGCTCGAGCCGGCGGAATCGCCGCGGGACGAGTCGAACAGTCGCCAGCAGATGTTGCGGCCGCTGGAGTCCCGCCACTGGCTGTCCACCTTGTGCCCGGCCCCGGTGAACACCGGCTTGCCCTCCGCGTCGAGCTCTTCGGCCACGTTCTTGACGTAGTGCCCGAAGCCTCGATTCGGACGACGCTCGAAGTCCGGATGGCCGCCGTCGACGGTGCGTTCCTTGAAGTCGCGGACGACGCCCGTGAGGACCACGGATTCGGGGTCCTCGGCCTCGGCCGGGATCGGAACCGCGGTTCCGGTCGCCAGGATCGTCGCTGCGGTCAGTCCGCCGATGGTCGCGTGGATTGGCTTCATGGTCTCTCCTCCCCTTGGCGTGTCGCCGCTCGGGCGACGCCTCCGGGAACAACCGTACGATTCGGCGATCCCCGGGCAAGGCCCGGATCCGAGTCGAGGCCCGCCGACTCCGGGATCCGCGGGGAGTGCGGGTTGCGCGGGTCGGAGGGGTCGTGCGGGTCAAGGTGCAGGCGACCGGCCGATCGGACCGATGTGGACACTGCGGCGGGACGAGTCCGCAGGAGAACCGAACCAGATGGATTGCTTCAGGATCGAGGGAGGGCACGAACTCTCAGGACGCCTCGCCGTCGAGGGCTCGAAGAACGCCTCCTTGCCGCTGATGGCCGCGGCCCTTCTCTCCGACGGCCCCGTGGACCTCCTGGGGGTCCCCGACCTGAGCGACACCCGCAACATGATCCGCCTGCTGGCGGAGCTCGGGGTCGAGACCGACGAATCCGAGGCGGGCCGACTGCGATTCAAGACGGTCGATTCGACGTCCGTCCACGCCCGATACGACATCGTCCGGACGATGCGTGCGAGCATCTGCGTGCTCGGGCCGATGCTGGCCCGCCGCGGGCGGGCGGTCGTCTCGATGCCCGGCGGCTGCGCCTTCGGATCCCGGCCGGTCGACCTCCATCTCCGTGGTCTCGAGGCCCTCGGGGCCACCGTCCGGCTCGACGGCGGCGACATCCACTGCACGGCGGATCGGCTGAAGGGCACGACCATCTTCCTCGGGGGGCCCTTCGGCTCCACGGTCCTCGGGACCGCGAACGTGATGAGTGCCGCCGCGGTGGCGGAGGGCACCACGATCATCGAATCCGCGGCCTGCGAGCCGGAGATCGCCGATCTCGCCCGTCTGCTCAACGCCATGGGCGCGAAGATCGAGGGGGCGGGGACCCCCCGACTGGTGATCGAGGGCGTGGAGGCGCTCGGTTCGGCGGCCCACCGCGTGATGCCCGATCGGATCGTGGCCGGAACCTACGCCGTCGCGGCGGCGGTGACCGACGGCGACATCGAGATCACCGACTTCCCGTACGAGTGCCTCCTGGCGGCCATCGATCGCCTGGACCAGATCGGCGTCGCGGTCGAGCGGCTGGACGAGACCGAGGATCCGATGCGGTGCCGGGTCCGGGTCACCCGGGCCTGCGAGCCGAGGCCGACGATCATCACCACCCAGCCCCACCCCGGTTTCCCGACCGACCTGCAGGCCCAGTTCATGACGCTGCTGTGTCTCGCCAAGGGCAACAGCATCATCACCGAGAAGATCTATCCCGAGCGGTTCATGCACGTCGCCGAGCTCGGTCGAATGGGCGCGGAGCTGATCCGCCAGGGACCGACGGCGATGGTGGTGGGGGGGCGTGAACTCGTCGGAGCCCCGGTCATGGCGAGCGATCTTCGGGCCTCGGCCTGCCTCGTGCTGGCCGGACTCGCGGCGAAGGGAGAGACGATCGTGAATCGCGTCTACCACCTCGACCGCGGCTACTACCGGATGGAGGAGGCGTTGAACGGTCTCGGTGCCCGCATCGAACGGCTCGACGACCGCGAGCTGCCCGATCCCGTCGAGGCCTGAGGCCATTCAGCCGCGAAGCAGGTGATGGAGGGCGATCGCGGCCGCCGTGGCGGCGTTGAGCGACCGTTCGTCGTCGCCTCCGGGCCGCTCGTCCGGCGGGAGATCCTCCGGGCCGTCGATGCGTCGCACCTCGTCGCAGGAGGCGAGGACCTCGGGGGCCAGTCCGTGTCCCTCGTTTCCGATCACGATCAGCCGTCGAGCGGGGGGCGGGGTCGCATGTCGCGACCACCCGGTGATCGGCCGCGCATCCGGGAGGTTCTCGAGACCGATCGAGGTGAATCCCCGATCGGATCGGAGGGTCTCGATGGCGTTCCGCAGGTCCGCGACGACGGCCCATGGGACCCTGAAGACCTGGCCCATCGAGATCCGGATCGTCCTTCGCAGCAGCGGATCCGAGCAGGCTCCGTCGAGCACCACGGCATCGCCACCGAGCGCCGCCACCGTTCGGAAGATCCCTCCCATGTTGTCCATCGAGGTGATCCCGGCGAGGGCGACGATCGTGCTCGATGCCGCCGGCAGGCGGTCGAGCAACGATTCGATCGAGGGCTCCCGGTCGAGACGTCGGCCGACGGCGAGGCAGCCGGCGTGGAAGCGGTAGCCGCTCGCGGCGGTCATGACCGACTCGTCGCTCGCGATCACCGGGACTCCCAGCTCCTCGGCGATCCCCATCGATCCGGCGGCGAGTCTCGGATCGCCCAGCACCCGCTCCGCCGCGTATCGCCCTTCACGAACCGCGCCGAGGAAACGGGCGACGCAACGTGGGGACTCGACGATGAATCCGCCACCGCCGGCACGGCGGTCCTTGTCGCGCATGGCGCGAAAGGGGTCGAGGGCCGGGTCGTCCGGATCCAGGATCCTCTCCGCCACGGGGTCGCCTCAGAGTTCCTGCTCGATCACCTCGCGGATTCGTTCCGCGAGCCGGTCGAGCGTGTCCGAGAGACGATCCGTCGCTCCATCGAGATCGGGGATCGGGGGCATCGTGGCGTCGGGATCGAGAAGAGGCCGCAGGCGATCCAGCATCTCGAGGCGCCGAGCCGCGTCGCGAAGCTGGAGGCCCGCCTCGACCGCGTCGTTCCCGGCTTCGAGGAGCAGCCGCCGCGACGCACTCGCGCGGTTCGGCCGTGTCAGGACCGCCTCGATCGCCAGCGGCAGGAGGTCGTCGGTCGCTCGCTTCAGCTGTCCACCGGCGAGGACCAGGCGAGCCATCGTCCTCGCGAGTCCCTCGGAGGCCTCGGGACCGAGCTGCTGCAGGCGGACCCGGACCGATTCCGCGTCCTCGAGGGCGCTTCGGACGTCGAGGCGGACGCCCGCGAGCTTCGGTTCGAGCTCGACCAGCCGGCGCTGCATGAAGTCGAGATCGACCCGCGCCAGGTCGAGGTTGCTGGTGGTCGCCTCGATGCGTCGGGTCCAGCCGTCGATCTCGCTTCGGACCGCCTCGGTCTCCCGCTCCGCCTCCTCCCTCGCCTCCAGCCAGGCGGCCTGGAGCGGGGCGATGCCCTCGAAGACCCGGCGAAGGCGTCCGATGACGGCGTCGAGCCGTCGTCGGAGGGCACCGCTGTCGGTCTGGAGCAGTGCCTCGAACGAATCGAAGTCGCCGACGCGGCGAGCGATGGCGGCGCCGAGCTCGCGCACCTCGAGGGCGATGCCCGGAGCGGCCGAGGAGAGGTTCTCCGAGAGCCGCTGGATCGACTCCCCGTTGGTCCTTCCGATGACGCCGCTGCCGGGACCTCCCGGTGACGAATCGGTCGTGATGGGGACGACCCGCTCGTCGTCCCCCGAGAACCGACGCTTGGGGGAGCCGGGGGCGGAGATCGCGAGGGCGGCCTCCGAACCGGACACGCCGACGGTCCGTCGGATGACGGCGTCGCGGGAGAGTTCCACCGAGCTGTCGAGGGCGAACCGGATCGTGATCAGGTCCTCGGCGCGGAACCTGCCGTCGGCCGATTCACGGGATTCGGAGATGCCCTCGACCTCCCCCAGCTGGATGCCGCCGAGAAAGACGGGGCTTCCCGCGGCGAGTCCGTCGGCACCGTCGACGACCGGGATGGCCACGGCGTACGGCGTGGTGGGAGCGGCGAGCCATCGGGGCAGTCGGATCGCCACGAAGCCGAGGCCCAGCACCGACAGGAGCACGAGGGCTCCGAGACGGCGAAGTTGACCGGGCGTCGGGGCGTGGCGACTCATGGAAGGAGGACGGGTGGGGCGGGCCTCACGGCCCGTCCGGCTCCACATCGGGCTGGGGGGCCTCGGTCTCGCCGTCGCCGATGATCACGGAGAAGAGACGGGATTGCGCCGTCTCGAGCCGACGCAGGGATTCGCCGAGGAATCGCTCGACGTCCTCGCGAAGCGTCGGGTCCTGCTCGAGTGCCGCCGGGAATCGCTGCATCACCGCCTGGAGACTCTCCGCGGCGGAGCGGACCTCGCCGGAGGCGATGGTGAAGTCGCGGGCGGCCGCGAAGAGGTTCTCGTTGGCGAGTTCGCCGGGCTGCGGCTGGTACAGGATCCGCCAGGGGCTTCGCCGGATCTCGATCGTCGCGAGCTTGAGTTCGCCGGCGGCGACCATGGCATCCTGGAGGAACGAGCGGATCGAGGGCACCGCGGCCGTCACCTCGAGGTCGAGGGTTCGGAGCATCTGGGCAAGGTCGCCGATCGCCTCGGCCCCCGAATCGAGCGCCTCGTCGACCCGGGCGAGCGTGTCGTCCCGGAGTCGTCGGGTGATCGCGGCACCATCCTCCGACATGATCTCGACGTTCGCGATCGACGCGTCGATCCGCCCCACGTTCCGTCGCACGAGATCCCCGATCAGGCGGACGTCCCCGCGGACCTCGTCGATCGTTCGACGAGCGGTGTCCATCGTCCCCTCGAGGTCCCCGGCCGCCGTCGACACCGACTCGAACGTGCGGTCGATGTCGGTCCTCCAGCCGCCGTAGTCGCTCCGGACCTCGCCGACCAGCAGCCTCGCATCGGCCACGGCGGGACGGATCTCGTCGTCGAACGTCGCGACCACGTCGCGATCGAGGAACTCGGAGAACTCCGCCATGTTGTAGAGGAGCTGGCGGGTGCTCGTGGCGTTCTCGGGGCCCACGATGGTCGTCAGGAGTCCGTCGCCCGGGGTCGCGGGGATCTCGCCCGTGCCGTCGGTCGGCAGCAGGGTCGCCCCGTCGCCGTTGTCGCCCGTCGGGGAGATCGTGACCTGGTCGGAGCCGCCGATCGTGGTGATGTTGATCCAGCTCGACCCACCGAGCACCGGAATCGTGCGGATCGCGACGGCGTTGGACCAGAGCCGGATGTCTCGATCGATCTCGATCTCGACGACCGCCTCCGGCGGACCGCCGGTCGCGTCGAGGCCGACGAGGGCGATCGAGCGGACCGCGCCCCGGGTCAACCCGCCGACTCGAACCTCCGCCCCGGCATCGAGCCCCGCGACGCCGTCGACCAGGTCGAATCGGACCTGGTACCGGTTGTAGCTTCCGAAGAGCTGCTCGATCGCCTTGCCGTTCAGCACGACGATGGTCGCGAAGCCCAGCGCGATCGAGACGATCGTGAAAAGGCCTGCCTTGAAGTTGCTTCGGTCGGGGTCGCCGCTGGATGCCATGCGTGAAGTATGGCCGCGGGCCGCTGGATTCGCCAATCGAGGGTGGACCGGGTCAGGCGGTGACCATCGCCTCGTTGGTGGGATACCGCTCGATGGCCTTGAGCAGCTGGTCCACCTGGGTCGGGGGAGGCATCGAGATCAGCCGACGCCGAAGGGCGGTGACCGTCTTGAGTTCCCGATCCTCGAGGAGGAGGTCCTCCTTGCGGGTCCCGCTGGCCGCGAGGTTGATCGCGGGATAGAGCCGCTTCTCGGCGATGGATCGATCGAGGATGAGCTCCATGTTCCCGGTGCCCTTGAACTCCTCGAAGATCACCTGGTCGGCACGACTCCCCGTGTCCACGAGGCAGCTCGCGATGATCGTGAGCGAGCCTCCCTCCTCGGCGTTCCTGGCGGCGCCGAAGAGCTGCTTGGGGATCTCCATCGCCCTGGAGTCCAGGCCGCCGGACATGGTCCGTCCGCTCTGGCGGAACGATCGGGAGTTGTTGAAGGCCCGGCCGAGCCGGGTCAGCGAGTCGAGGAGCACCACGACGTCGCGGCCGGCCTCGAGCTTCCGCTTGGCCCGCTCGATGGCGAGGATGCCGAGCCGACAGTGGGTGTCGACGTCCATGTCGTTGCTCGAGGCGAGGACCTCGGCCGGGACGTTTCGTCGGAAGTCCGTCACCTCCTCGGGGCGTTCGTCGATCAGCAGCGCGACGACGTCGACGTCGGGGTGGTTGTGCTTGATGCCCGCGGCGATCTGCTGGAGGAGGATCGTCTTGCCGGCCTTCGGCGGGGCGACGATCAGCCCTCGGGTTCCGTATCCGAGCGGACAGAAGAGGTCGACCAGGCGGCACGCGGGGGGGCAGCCGCGATGTTCGAGCGACATCCGCGGCTGGGGATCGATCGGGGTCAGTTCATCGAAGGACTTCCTCGAGGCGTACGCCTCGGGTTCGAGCCCCTCGACTTCGAGCACCTCGCCCACCACCGGGCGCGGCTTGCGTCCGCCCGATCGCCGGCGCCGGCGCGGCTTCTGCTGGACCACCTCGACCGAAAGCCTCTGGGCCGGCCGGAGGTCGAGCTTCTCGACGATCTCGCCGGGGACGAAGGGGTCCTCGTTCGACTCGACCAGCCCGTCCGCCATCTG
>JAYZBK010000119.1:0-18857 GCA_036339295.1 Planctomycetota bacterium | reverse complement strand
TTGGGGTACGTAGGAATGTATTCCTCGCCCTTGCGCCGCTCTACTCGCCCCGAAGGACTTTCGCGCTCGACTTGCATGTTTTAGCCATGCCGCCAGCGTTCAATCTGAGCCAGGATCAAACTCTTCAATTGATGTATCGATGGCCGGTCCGAGGACCGGTCTTACATTCGAAGGTTTGGCCTGGTTGACCGCGTCGGAAAACGCGGCCGGTCTTCACCGATCACAGGCGACTTCCCGGTTTCCCGGTCGGTCATGATCAGTGCCGGCAGGTGGCAAGCCTGCCGGAGAGTTCACGGACATCTCTACCCGACTCGCAAGCGAGTCACGTACAGATCCCCTGTAGGAAATGAACTGGTATCACAAGGATGTCCGAAGGACGGCCCCGCTGTTGAAGGGCCGACCAGTTTGGGATACTTCCACCAGCACTGTTGGAACAGCCCTGGCTTCAGCGACATCCTCGCGGCGTGTCTGAATCGTTCAGTTGTCAGAGAGAAGTCACGGCCGGTCGAAACCAGCCGCACCCGCCAATGCCTTTCGCAATGGCGAGACGAGGCATCCTACGGAAACCTCCAAGGGTGTCAACCCGCCCGGAGGACGAATCTCCAAGGTCCAGGCGGATTTTTGGCGGCGTGAGGGGCCTCGAACAGCCGTTCGGCGTGGTCCTGCGACCCTGACCATCGACCGTCCGAGAAAAACGTCGACCAGGCTCCCTGAGCCATGTCGGCCGGCGCACCGCGTCCTTCCACCACGCACGAGACCGGCCTCCGGTTCGCCCAGTTCTCAGGAAGTCGACCCCAGCGATCGTCGTCCGACGACCGCCGCGTGGATGTCCTGGAAGCCGAATCGCCGCAGCTGGGCCGCACAGGCGGCAAGCGTCGTCCCTGTCGTGCACACGTCGTCCACCACGAGCACCGACCGCGTCGTGTCGACTCGACGTCGACCGCGGACTCGTTCGTCCAGCCACCACGTCGAGGATGGCCGGATCGCGTCCATCACCCCGCGACGCGCGGCACGGGTTCGTCCGACCTGCGGACGGCGCCAGACGGATGAAAGCCACGGTCGAACCCGACCCTCGATCCCGCTCGCCACCGCGTCGGCGAGAAGGCGCCCGTGATCGAGGCCGCGATGCCATCGTCGCCATGTCGGCATCGGAACGGGTACGACGAACGGCGCGTTGCCCGCGTCATCCAACCAGCCTGCCTCCGCCTTCAGTTCGAGCGCGAGGCGCCGGCCGAGGACCGGCCACGGCGCCCGACCCCGGTGGTACTTCGCGTGCGTCACGATCGCCGCCAGCGGACCGTCGAACGAGGCGAGGCAGGTCAGCGTGCCGACCGAACCGAGAAACGACGGACACGCCTCCGTGCGGGGCCGAGCCTGCTCGTCGATCGTCCGGCGAACCTCGGCCGGAACCGGCGCCGCCACGCCCAGGAGATCGTCGAGGACGTCGCCGAGGAGATCACCGAGGGCGGGGCCCGTCCCGCTCCATCGCCTGTTCGCGGGTCTCACCGGCGTCGCTTCACTTCGCCCCCGGACGGATCGTCCGCAAAACGACGCTTCCGCCCCCGAAGGAGGCGGAAGTGCGGGTCGATTCCGGGATGAACGATCGTCGGGGTCAGGCGGAGGCCATCTTCCGAAGGACCGTGTGCAGGATGCCGCCGTTCCGGTAGTAGTCCACCTCGACCGGCGTGTCCACGCGGGCGACCGCGAAGAAGGTCGTCTTCGACCCGTCCGCGGCCGTCGCCGTGACCTCGATCTCCTGTCGGGGCTGCAGGTCCTCGGGCACCGCGACGTCGAACGTCTCGGTCCCGTCGAGGCCGAGCTGGTCCGCATCCTCGCCATCGCGGAACTGGAGCGGGAGGACGCCCATGAAGACGAGGTTCGAGCGGTGGATCCGCTCGAAGCTCTTCGCGACGACGGTCCGCACGCCGAGCAGGTTGGTGCCCTTCGCCGCCCAGTCGCGGCTCGAGCCCATGCCGTAGTCGACGCCGGCCAGGACGACCAGCGGGACTCCCGCCTCGCGGTAGTGCATCGCCGCGTCGTAGATGAACTTCACCTGGCCGTCGAGGAAGTCGGTGGTGTAACCGCCTTCCGTGCCGGGGGCGAGGCGATTGCGGATCCGGATGTTGCCGAACGTGCCGCGGGTCATGACGCGATCGTTGCCGCGACGCGAACCGAAGCTGTTGAAGAGCGACACCGGGACGCCGTGCTCGACGAGGTACTGCCCGGCCGGGGAGTCGGCCTTGATCGCGCCGGCGGGCGAGATGTGGTCGGTCGTCACCGAGTCGCCGAGCAGGGCGAGGCAGCGAGCCCCCTCGATGGGCCGGATCGGCTCGACGTCGAGGGTCATGCCGCTGAAGAACGGCGGATCCTGGACGTAGGTGGACGACTCGTCCCAGCGATACATGTCGCCGGCGACCGAGTCGATCGCCTGCCATTCCTCGCTGCCGGCGAAGACGTCGGCATACTGGGTGATGAACTGGTCCCGCCCGAGCGCCGCGGCGACCGTCGCCTCGATCTCGGCCGTGGTCGGCCAGATGTCCTTGAGGAAGACGGGGTTCCCCTCGACGTCGTTCCCGATCGGGTCGACGGCGAAGTCGATGTCGACGGTGCCGGCGAGGGCGTAGGCGACGACCAGCGGCGGCGAGGCGAGGAAGTTCGCCTTGATGTCGGCGTGGATGCGCCCCTCGAAGTTCCGGTTGCCGCTCAGGACGCTGGTGGCCACGAGGTCGTTGGCCCGGATCGACTCCGAGATCGCGTCGGGCAGCGGACCGGAGTTGCCGATGCAGGTCGTGCAGCCGTACCCGACGAGGTAGAAGCCGCACGCCTCGAGGTCGTCGAGCAGCTCGGCCTTCTCGAGGTAGTCGGTGACCACCTTCGAACCGGGGGCGAGCGAGGTCTTCACCCACGGTTGCCGCTGGAGTCCGCGGGCCCGCGCGTTCCGGGCGATGAGTCCCGCCCCGACCATGACGCTCGGGTTGCTGGTGTTCGTGCACGAGGTGATCGCCGCGACCACCACGTCCCCGTCGCGAAGCTCGAAGATCTCGCCCTCGAGCTCGACCGCGGTGGCCGGCGGATCGTCGACCGCGACCGCGGTCGCGCCCTCGTCGGATCCCGCGCCGCCGTCGCCCGTCCAGCGATCGACGCGGCTGATGCCGTCCGCGCCCGTGCGACCGAAGGTGTCCTCGAGGGTCCGGTGCCACATCGATCGCATGTCCGCGAGCGTCACCCGGTCCTGGGGTCGCTTGGGACCCGCGAGCGCCGGCTGGATCGAGGACATGTCGAGCTCGAGCACGTCGGTGAATCGAGCCTCGACCGAGTCGTCCCGCCACAAGCCCTGGGCCTTCGCGTAGGCCTCGACCGTGCCGACGAGTTCCTCGTCCCGTCCGGAGAGCCGGAGGTAGTCGAGGGTCCGGTCGTCGATCGGGAAGAACCCGCAGGTCGCGCCGTACTCGGGCGCCATGTTGGCGATCGTGGCCCGGGTCGCGAGCGTCATGTCCGCGAGTCCGGGGCCGAAGAACTCGACGAACTTGCCCACCACGCCGTGCTCGCGGAGGACCTCGGTGATGCGAAGCACGAGGTCGGTCGCGGTGGTCCCCTCGGGGAGGCTGCCGACGAGCCGCATGCCCACGACCTCGGGGATCAGCATGTAGATCGGCTGGCCCAGCATGACCGCCTCGGCCTCGATGCCGCCGACGCCCCAGCCGAGGACGCCGAGTCCGTTGATCATCGTCGTGTGGCTGTCGGTGCCGACCAGCGAGTCGGGGAAGAGCACGCCGTCGCGCTCCCAGGTCACCTTCGCGAGGTACTCGAGGTTGACCTGGTGGACGATGCCGGTGGCCGGCGGCACGACGCGGAAGTTGTCGAACGCCTGCTGGCCCCACTTGAGGAACTCGTACCGCTCCTGGTTCCGCGTGAACTCCTTCTCCGCGTTGACGGTGAGGGCCACGCCGGAGTTGAAGGCATCGACCTGGACCGAGTGGTCGATGACCAGGTCGCACGGGACGAGCGGGTTGACCTTCTGGGGATCGCCGCCGAGCGCCTGCATCGCGTCGCGCATCGCGGCGAGGTCGACCACGCACGGCACCCCGGTGAAGTCCTGGAGGACGACGCGACCGGGCGTGAAGGCGATCTCGGTCTCGCCGACGTTCCCGGGGTCGTAGGCGGCGAGGGCCTTCACGTGATCCTCGGTCACCACGCGCCCGTCGCAGTTCCGCAGGCAGCTCTCGAGCAGCACCTTGATGGAGAGCGGCAGCGTCGCCACGTCGCCGAGGTCCCCGAGGGCGTCGAGGCGGTACCAGGCCTTCTCTCCGCCGGGGGTGTCGAGGGTGGCACGGGCTCCGAACGGGTCGTACGAGGTCATCTGGACTCCAGCCGCAGGGCGGTTCGATCGGTGAGCGAGTCGAAAATCAAGGGGTCCCATTCTACGGCAACCGCCCTGCGATGCTCCGCGGAAAGCCGTGAAGTGGCCGACTCAGCGCTGGCGGAGCTCGATCTCGAGCCTCGGCGGCGCGACGAGGGAGTTCGGGGGCACGGAACGGGTGAGGAAGACCCCGCCGCTGACCACCGAACCACGCCCCACGACGGTCTTCCCGCCGAGGATCGTCGCTCCCGCGTACACCGTCACCTCGTCCTCGAGGGTGGGATGCCGGCGATAGCCCCGCCGGATCGCCCCGTCGGCCTCCCGCTCGAAGCGCTTCGCCCCGAGCGTGACGCCCTGGTAGAGCGTGCAGTCCTCCCCGATGACCGTCGTCTCCCCCACCACGACGCCGGTCCCGTGATCGATGAAGAACCCGCCGCCGATCGAGGCGCCGGGATGCAGGTCGATGCCCGTCCGGGCGTGGGAGACCTCCGCGAGCATCCGGGGCAGCATCGGCACGCCCGAGGCGTGGAGCTGGTGGGCGAACCGGTGGACCGTCAGGGCCCGGAGCCCGGGGTGGCAGAGGATCGCCTCGTCCGGATGGCCCACCGCCGGATCCCGGGTGAATCCCGCCCTCGCGTCCCGACCGAGCATGCCGCGGATCGCCGGGATCGCGGCCACGAAGTCGCGCACCACCTCGACCGACCGGACCCGGGCCTCCTCGGGCGAGAGTCCGCCCCCGTCGACCGCCTCGTACGCGAAGGCGGCGGCGACCTGCGGCCGAAGCCGCTCGACGACGTCGTCGACGACCGCACCGACCATCGAGACGGCGTCCGAGGGATCGAACCGGGGGCCGAAGAACCCCGGAAACGCGAGGCCGTGGAATCGATCGACCAGCGACTCGACGATCGCCGCGTCGGGTGTCGACGTCGCCGACGTGCGATGGGTGCCTTCGTCCTGGAGGATCGAGGCGACGATCGCCTCGACCGCGGCGGTGTCCGATGAATGCGGCGTCATGCCCGCATCCTAGAACAAGAACGGCGGCCCCCCGGGCATGGGGAGCCGCCGTCGATCACACGCCTGGGGACGCAGGGCGTCGGGACTCAGCCGCCGCGGCCACCCTGGCCGCGTCCGCCCTGTCCGCCCCGACCACCGCGGCCGCCTTCGCCGCCCTCGCCGCCGCGACCGCCCCGGCCGCCTTCGCCGCCGCGACCACCGCCGTTGCGGAACGACTCGAACATCTGGCGACGTTCCTCGTCGTTGAGCTCGCCGTCACCGTCGGCGTCGAACCGCTGCATCAGCTCGCGCCGACGCTCGTCGTCGCCGCCACGGTTCTCGCCGCCGCCCCAGCCGCCGCGACCACGGCCGCGTCGCTCGGGGAGCGCCTCCTGCTGCTCGGGGGAGAGCAGGGCCTTCAGCTGCTCGACGTACCGTTCCTCGGCCTCGCCACGCTCCTCCATGCCCTCGCGATAGCGGTCGTCCTCGCCGCCGCCGCCACCGCCGCCGCGGCCGCCTCGGCCCCAGGGCATGCCGCCGGAGAAGTCGCCGGCCATCATCGCGACCATGCGGGTGCCTTCCTCGACCTGCCGCTCGCCCTCGGAGCGACGCAGCTCGGCCATGAGCGTCCCGTTGCGGTTCATCATCTCGGCGAGGAAGGCCGCCTGCAGGGCGACGACGGCGTCGAAGGTGTCGTCGCCGAGGTCGTCCATCTCGAGCGCCGTCTCGAACGCGCGGTGCGCCCAGGTCGGTCGGTAGATGCGCTCGTACGCCTCCTGGAGGACCGCCTCGTTGAAACGGGCCTTCTCGGCCTCGTCGGTCATCGCGGCGACGAACGCCTCGCGGTACCGATCGTTGACGTCGCGGACCGCCTCGCGGAGGCGGACCTGCTGGCCGAGCACCCGCTCGGCGTCCTTCACGTCACCGTCCCGCATCGCCTTGAACAGCGTCGGGGCACTGGTGAGGAGGTAGTCGTCGCGGGTCTTGAGCGCCTGGTGGAGGGCCAGCTCGTACTCGTCGAGCATCGCCTCGAGGGCGTCGAAGGTCGTGTCGCTGAGCTCGCTGTCGTCGACCATCATGAAGAGGTTGACGTCCTCGCCGCTGAGTCGGCCGCGGGGAAGCGCCTTCTCGCGGGTGAGGAACCGCTCGAAGGCGGGCCAGAGGACGAGCTGGTCGTCGTCGAGCTGGATCTGGACGTTGCTGGTGAAGTCCTCGTCGAGCCGCTGCCGCTCGGAGACCCACGCCTCGAGGATGTCGAGCATCTCGGTCATGACGCCCCGGGCCTCGTCGAAGGCGCCGGAGTCCATGGCGTCCTGCATCATCTCCTCCTGCATGCCCTCCATGCGGCCGCGGAAGAACTCGCGTCGTTCCTCCTCGGTCATCTCCTGGCCGTTGGCCTCCATCTCCTCGATCTCGGACCGGATCTCCCGCATCCGCTCGCCCATCCGCTCCCGCATGTCGCCCATCGCGCCGCCGCCCATGAAGGACTGCATCATCGAGCGGCCGAGGTCCATCAGGTCCCCCTGCACGGCCTGGCTGCCCGATCCGAAGACGTCGTCGTAGTCGTCGAGAAGGGCCTCGACGACCGCTCGCTGGCCGTCGGTGAGGCTGAGCTGCTCGACGAAGAGCGGCATGTCCCGGCGGCTGTAGGAGGGCTCGAGGAGCTCGCGGATCTCCCGCATGCCGCCCATGCCTCGCATGCCACCCCCGCGGCCTCCCCGGCCCTGGGCCTCGGCGGTCCGGGAAATCAGGGAAGAATCGGCGATCGTGTCGACGACGACGTCGCCGGCGAAGACGGCGGCGACGCCGGCCACGAGGGCCGACACACGGAGGGACCGAAGGATGTTCATGGATCTAAGCCTTTGCTATGGCGAGGCTTGCCGCTTGGCACGACCTCGATCTCTCTGGAACGACACGGGGTGAGAATCTCTCGGACGCATGGAGAACGACCGGTTTACCACGCTATTGCCTCCCGGCCGCCGGCGGGGACCCGGAATGCCGGAAAAGAGATCGCCGGCCGATCCTCGAGGACCGGCCGGCGGAATGGAGACTGCGATGGCGGCCCGAGGGGCCGGATGGGCTCAGCCGCGACGGCGGCGGGAGCCGGCCACGCCGGCGATGCCCAGGAGGGCGAGGGCACCGGGGGCGGGGACGTTGACGATGTTGAAGGCGACGTTGTCGAGCCCGACGTAGGCGGGCCGGAAGTAGTTGTCGAAGACGATCTCGAAGGCGGAACCCGCCTCGACGTCGACGCCGAAGTCGATCGTGAAGAGCGAGGATGCCCCCTCGAAGTCGAGGTCACCCGAAGCGAGCAGCTCGCCGTCGACGAGGATGTCGTAGCGGGCGGAGGCCAGGACCTCGCCGTATCCGCCGAGATCGAAGGACAGGCCCTGGACGAGGTAGCCGTCGGCGGCTTCCACGACGAGGCTCCCGATGCCGGGACCGGGCGTCTCGGAGTCGTGGTCGTAGGCGAAGAGGATGCCGTCGGTGGCGTACCCGCCGCCCCACCAGTGAAGGTTGGTCGTCGAGACCGAGTACCGGTCGTCGGCGTTCGCCCACCCACCATCGGTGGCGAAGTCGAGAACGACCATGTCGCCCGAGGCGACCGTCGCGAGGAGCGCGGAGGCCATGAATGCCGTGCAGTAGCGGTTGGAGTTCACAGGAGTCCCTTTCCCTGTCTTCAAATCCAAGCTGTCGAAACACCATCCCTTGGGAATGGTCACATCTCCGACCCGGAAACCATGCAATCCGACCCACGGCGGTCAAATCAAACTCCTGCCAACGCTCCAGAACGTCCTCCCCGACCTCTTCGGTCCTCGGAAGCCGTCCGATATCATCTCGACATGTCCCACGAGCCCGCCACCCCCCCTCGCCCCTCCGAGTCGACGGACGCGGATGCCAAGGACCGGGCCTACTACGCCCGGATCGCCGGGGACTACTTCCAACGCCATGAACAGCCGATCCAGCGGTTCTCGACCCGGGTCGAGTCCCGGTGGATCGAGGAGCTCGTCCCGCGCGGCTCCCGCGTGCTCCTGGTCGGGGTCGGCGGCGGTCGCGAACTCGGCCCGCTTCTCGACCTCGACTGTTCCATCACCGCGGTCGACTACTCGCCCGAGATGGTCGAGGTCGGTCGGATCCACTGGGAGGGCCGGCCGATCGAATGGGCGGTCGCCGATGCCCACCGCCTCGATGAGTACGGGGATCGCTTCGACGTCGTGCTCTGCCTCGCCGCCTTGAACTACTTCGTCGACCCGGACGAGGCCATGCGGGCCATGGCGGGGGCGCTCGTGCCGGGAGGCCGGCTCATCGTCTCGTCGATCAATGCCGCCCACCCGACGGAACGGGGCTACGTCGCACCGGCGGGCCACCATCGAACGCTGTTCGATCCGAAATCCCTCGCCGATCTCGCGGCCGAAGCCGATCTTCGGGTCGACTCGATCCGCGGGATCAGGATCCTCGCCGACCGCCTTCCGGTCGCGTGGAATCGACCCGGTGCCGGTCGGATTCGATCGGCGGCGCTCTCGGCGGTCCTCGCGATCGAGCCGCTGCTGCAGCGCGTCGCCGATCCGGGCCAGGCCAAGTTCCTGTGGCTGGTCGCGACGCGACCGTGACCGGTCTCGCCGCGATCAGGATCCGGTCGAGACGGGTCTCCCACGTTCGCGAACTGCTCGGGATGGCCGGCCTGCGAGGTCCCTGGGCGGCCGATCCGCTCGGAGGCCGACTCCTCGACGTCGACGAGTCGGGACCTCTCACCGTGCTGCGAGTGACCTCGTCGGGACATCAACCCGCCGCCGAGCCGGAGCCGAACCGGACGATGGGCCGCGAGATCTCGACCGTGGTCGTCCATCGCGACCTGGTGGCGGGGCCGCCACTCGTGTTTCCCCTCCGGGAGATGCCGCAACGCGATGTCGGGCCCGCGAGCGGGACGGATGCGATGAAGGTCCTCGTCGCCCGGGAGGGTGGCCTTCTCGCCCGCGCCCATCGGCCCGACGGCGTGCCGACGCTCGTTCTCGGTTTCCGCCTGAGCGATCTCGCCACCCAGTTCCTCGATCACCATCGCTTCCACGGCGCCGGGCACCTCGCCCTCGTCCTCGAGTGGTTCCTCGACCGGTTCGCCCGAGTGCCGTGGGCCCGGGTCTCGCCTTGGCGCGACGGTCGCCCACCGCTCCTCGTGAGCTTCGACGTGGAGGCCGGGACGCCGAGGCGCTCCGTCGGCGGCCGGATCCTCCGCATCGGCGGCCTCGAGTTGAACCGACTCCGGCTTCCCAGGCCGCTCCGCGGGCGTCGACTGGTGATCGGCACCAACCTCCTGCGGGACGTCGACGGCGAGCACCGGAGCCACCGAGCGACGCTGGACCTCCGACGAGCGAGGCCGGGGTGCGCCGCACCATCGCACGAAGTCGTGCAGTGGCAGCTTCACCGGTGGCGGGGCTCGAGACCGTCCGTTCGACCTTCGCACGACCCGAACTTTCGTTCGTTCGCTTCATCGACCTGCGGTCCCCACACCAACTTCTACTGCGGCGGCGTCCCCGACGATCGGTGCGAGCACGAGGAGGCGGGCTTCCATGGAACCGACCACACCCACTTCCACCGAATGTCCCCCTCGCGACTCGCCCGGGAGCTCGCCGACGGTCGTCGAGACGTTCAAGGAACCTCGAGCGTCGACGTGATCCGCGCCCCGGGCCTCTGCTGGAGCCCGGACTACTTCGCGGCCCTCGGTCCGGCGGGCTGGCGCGTGGACAGCTCCTTTCGCGAGGTGAACGACCGGCAGCCGATCGTCCCGATCCGGACCTCGGCGGGATGGTGGGAGCTCCCGGTGCAGGGGAACATCATGCACCGGGAGCCCGCGATCCCGGCCGGAGGGCTTCTCGACGATTCCATGGTCAACCTCTACGCCCACGATCACGATCTCGACACCGAAGGGGACCGAGCCGTCCTCGAGCGACGGATCGCGGCGGTTCGAGCCACCGGACGGGTGTCCATGGGTCTCGGTGAACTCGGGGCGTGGCTCGAGGCATCCCGGTCGAACGAACTCCGGTCGGTCCGTTGGCAGGGACACGACGCGATCGTCGAAGGCGATCTCGCGAGTGGTTCCGTCGTCGAGATCCGTGGTACCCGAGCCGACGCCGACCAAGGCTCGGCGTAGCGTCCGACGGGATCGGATCGACCGGCTCAGGACCGCCGCGATGCGATGAACGTCGCGAGACCGAGTGCGAGATGCATCGTCGCCCGAGGCCAGCGGGAGGCCTTCTTGTCGCCGAGCCGGTCGAGGACCGCCTCCACGAGCGACCCCGACGCGCGACGCAGTGCCACGTCGAGCTGGGGGTCCGTCGATCGGCGTGATGCGAGCCTGAGCGACTCGCCCAGCGACCAGTCCCGCGCCGGGGTCGGGTGCGTGACGAGGTGCCTGCCCTCGCCGCACGGATGCACGAGGAACCCGGGCCGGCCTCGAAGATCGCGAGCGGCCGGCTCGTCCACGACGTCGAGCTTGTCGACCCATCCGCCCGGTGCCGAGAATCCCGCGAGTGCCTCGAGGATCCACCCGGCGACCAGATCCTCGTCGTGGCCGTCCTCGATTCCCGCGATCGTGTAGCCCTGGTGAAGGAGATCGAGCCGGTCGGAATCCGGGTCGTAGCACCAGCCGAGACCCGGGACGCGGGCCGATGCCACGGCACGCCTGACGGATTCGCGTCGAGGATCCCCGTCCTCGAGGTGGGACGTCCAGGCCGCGAGCACGTTCCAGGGGGTTCGCCGCATCCCCGGCGAGAACGTCGGAACTCGAACCGGACCAAGCTCCACCTCCCACTCGCGGGGAGGCCGTCGCAGCCATGAACGGCCCCGGTCGAGGAGTCCACCACCAGGCTCGCCGATCACCGGACGAATCGCCTCGAGGCCCTCGACGACGATGCAGGTCGTGATGACGAAGGGCTCGTCGGCCCGGGTCCCCTTCCACTCGAAACCGAGACCCCAGCCGACGCGTTCGGAATCGACGGGAATCGTGCTCCCGTCCAACCGCGCGACGCTCGCCTCGGCCTGCACCCGCAGCTCGGCCTCGTCGAATCCGCCGATCCGCCGCATGGTGGCCAGCGTGGAGAGGAATCGCCCCTCGGCCATCGGGTGGATCCGGTCTTCGTCGCAGTACTCGTCGGGGCCTCGCCCCTTCGCCTCGGCGAACCGACGGACCACGACCTCGAGCGCGCGGCGAGCGCGAACGGCGAGGGACTCCGTCGGCTTTCCCGTCCTCGGACTGGACGACGACATCGACATGATCGAAGGCTACCGCGATCGGACGAAACCAAGGATTGCCGGTACCCTGAGAGCCGGAACCGCATGATGCCGATCGATCCCCGAACACCGACGCTCGTCGGCTGGTTCTTCCGCCGGATGCTCTCCACCGCGGGCGGCAGGATCGTCGCGGCGAGCCTTGCGGGCGGCATCGGCACCCTGGCGACGCTCGGTTCGATCTGGATGATCGTGGCGCTCGTCGTCGATCTCCAGGGCGACCGGGGACCCGGGGAAGGCCTCGAGATCTCCATCCAGGGCCGGACGATCGTGGAGGGCGTCGACTTCTCGACCGCGATCGCGGCGATCGGACTCGTCGCGATCGTGGCCGCCGCTCTCCAGTACGTGGGCGAGGTGCTCGTGCTTTCCGCGGCGGGAACGGTCGTCCGTCGCATCCGCGCCGAGGCCGCGAACGCCTGCAGCGGCAGTGCCGGCGACCGCGTGCTGCGGGAGTCCCGGGCGAAGTCGATCGTGTCGTTCATCCAGGTCGTGTCCCGGGAGTGCGGGATGGCGGCGGTCCAGCTCGCCCGCGTCCCGCTCGCGGTCATCACGGCCGTCGCGTGCACCGGCCTGCTGGCCTATCTGGCCCCGGCCCTCCTGCTCGTCCTCTGCGTGGTCGCCCCCTTCTACATCCTCGCCATCGGACTCCTCAACCGACGATCGCATCGGGATCACCTCGAGCACGGCAGGACCGCGGACCTCGTCCGGGCCGAGCTCCTCGCCGCGATGGGCGAGGCGGATCGACGCCATGCGTCGCCCGGGGTCGTGCTCGACCAGGATCCGATCTCGGGCGTCGCGAGGAGCGATCGCATCATGTTCGGCCGGATCGCCCTGGTCCGGAAGGTGACGCTCGTCAACGCGATCACCACCGCCCTCGTGATCGTGGCCATGCTCGTCTCCATGCAGGCGGACCTCCTCGGGCTCGAGGGGGACTGGGGGCGGCTGCTCGTGGTGCTCTTCCTCCTGAGGTATCTCGCGGCCGCGATCCGCCAGGCGTCGATCGCCTTCAACGTCGCAAGCCGGTTCACCGAGTCGATCGGTGCCGCTCGCCGCCTCGAGGATCCCCCCCCGAGGCCCCTCGAGGCGAACGAACTTCCCGAAGGACTCGTGATCCTCTCCAGGCGGATCGATCGACTGGAGGCGATCCGGGGCCTCTCCGTGCTCGAGGAGGTGGAGCCGGTCGTCGCGCACGGCACGGTGCGGATCGACCTCGTCCGGGAGTCGTTCGAGGATCTCTCGGAACCGACCATCGTCGATCCCCTGGCCGCCACGGGTTCCACGGAGTCGCTCGGCGAGCGACCGATCGTCGTCATGGCGAGGAGCAAGGCCACGGTCGAGACGTTGGGCGGACGTGGCTTCCGACCAAGAATGGTCGCCGATCTCCGCGTCGATCCCCCGGTGGCGCGACCGTGGCCCGAGATCACCGACGACGCCGACGGCCTCGACCGCAACCCGGACGAGACCGACGACATCGATCTCCTCGAGGACGAAGCCTAGGAACCGGCACTCCCGACGGGAGCGAGTCGTCGATACAGGTCGACGAGCCGCCCCTCGTAGACGGACCAGTTGTCCTTCTCGAGGAATCGTCGGCAGGCCTCGCGCATGGACCGAAGCCGCGAATCATCGATGTCGGCGAGCAGGGCACGAAGGGCGGCGCCTTCCAGCACCGGGGGAAGGGTCGAGCCGACGCCGTGCTCGTCGACGACCTTCCTCAACTCGGGGAAGTCGCTGACGAGCATGGGCACGCCCGCGACCGGATACTCCCAGAGCTTGTTCGGCGAGCAGAACCAGTGGTTCAGGCAGGTGTTCTCGTACGGGATCACCCCGACGTCCGCCCCCGAGGTCCACGCCGGCAGCTCCGGCTGGGGTGCGGCGGGAACGAAGCGGATGCGAAGCTCGTGCGGGTCGACCCGGGAGGCGATCGTTCGAAGCTCCGGTTCGAGGTTGCCCCAGCCCATCATCACGAGGACCCAGGGATCGGGCAGTTCGCCGGCCGCCTCGACCAGCGCCTCGAGTCCCCGATGCCGCGCGAATCCTCCCTGGTAGAGGAGCACGCGATCGGATTCGCCGAGCCCCGCGGCCTCCCGGAGCCTTGAATCACGCTCGACCGGACCCGCCGGCGCGGGCGTGGCGTTGCGCACGACGTGGATGTCGGGAAGCGAGGGATAGCGACTCCGGTACTCCGCCGCGATGCTGTCGTTGACCGTGATGAACCCGTCGATGCCGCGCGAGGCCTCCGCCAGCGATCGCTGCCAGAATCGCTTGAGTGCCGGCTGCCGCGAGATGGTGGCCGTCTCCTCGTAGAGCTCGTGACTGTCCAGCACGAGCCTCGCGGCCGGATGACGAGCGACGTACTCCCGGCCCGCCGCCAGGGTGTTGAGGTCGTGGCAGTGAACGACGTCGGGCCCGATCCGGTCCAGCTCGCTGTTGAACATGGACGCGACATGGACCTGGCGGACCCCCTGGAGACGAGCCCGCGCGTGATCCTCCAGGGCCGCCAGTCCGTTTCGAAACGCCCGGCGGATCCAGCGGCCCCCGTGAAGAACGGCTCGGGCCGGACGTGACCGCGAGAGCGAGCGGGCAAGCGGGTGGACCGCCGCCGGAACCATGGCGAGGAGCGAACGACGCCGCGAGGCGCCGCCGCGGCCGGGGCCGAGCGGGAGTCCCTGCCGCAGCAGGCCTCGCATCGCAGCCCGGTACCCGAGCGCTCGCCTTGCGGCGACGGCCCCGATCGCGGCCAGTGCCAGGAGCACGAGGGCGAAGGTCGAGCCACCGATCGAGTCGATCGCCACGACCAGTGGCGAGACCAGGGTGGATCCGATGCCCAGCGCGAGCGCCGACACGGTGACGACCATGGCGAGTCCGACGACCGAGGACCTTCGATACCGCCGCCGCAGGCCGTGGTACCTGAGGACCTCCCGGTACTTCAGTCGAAGGATCACGACCCCGGAGTCGAGGACCGTCCGGGGCTCGTCGCATCGGGCGTCGCGGATGCCGATGACGACGACGCGGTATCCCGCGCTCGCGAGGCTGTCCGCCTCCTTCAGGACACGGGCATCGTGGGAGACCGAGTTGAGGACGAGTGCGGCCACGAGCGGGCCGGGGCGATCCAGCGATTGAGACGGCATCGACGCTCCGTGCAGGTCGCGGCGGCGAATTCGACGAGGCGTTCGCGAGTCCGCCGCGGGCTCGCGGATCGTACCAAGTGGAGACCACCACCCCCGGGGGACCGCGCGTTCCCGGAGGATGGATCGTCGCCTCGCCGGAGGGGCCGATACCCTCTCGCGGATGACGTCCCAGGCTCGCATCCTCACCATCGTCGGGGCCCGCCCCCAGTTCGTGAAGGCGGCGGTCGTGTCGAAGGCGCTGGCGGCCGAAGGGATCGCCGAGTGCCTCGTCCACACCGGCCAGCACTACGACGCCCGGATGTCGGACGTCTTCTTCGACGAACTCGGGATCCCGGCTCCCGGGCATCACCTCGAGATCGGTTCGGGATCGCACGGCGCGCAGACCGGACGGATGCTCGAGGCGGTCGAACGGGTCATCCTCGACGAGAAGCCCGATCGCGTCCTCGTCTACGGCGACACCAACTCCACCCTCGCCGGCGCACTCGCGGCCTCGAAGCTGCACATCCCGATCGACCACGTCGAGGCGGGGCTCCGCTCGTTCAACCGCCTCATGCCCGAGGAGATCAACCGGGTCGTCACCGACCACCTTTCCGATCTCCTCTTCGCCCCGACCGACACGGCGATCCGCAACCTCGATGCCGAGGGCGTCCGGGAAGGCGTCCACCTGACGGGCGACGTCATGTACGACGCGACCCTCGCGGCCACCCGCATCGCCGCCGAACGAAGCGACGTCCGGGGTCGCATCGGCGTCGAGCCCGGCGGCTACGTGCTCGCGACGATCCATCGTCCCGCGAGCACCGACGACCCCGTGGTCCTCGAACGGATCGTCCGGGGCCTCGCGATGGTGGCGGGCGAGATCCCCGTGGTGCTTCCCCTCCACCCCCGGACCCGAGCCGCCCTCGAGCGATTCGACCTCCTCGAGACCGCGTCGAACACGCTCCGGATCATCGAACCCGTCGGATACCTCGACATGACGAGCCTCGAGGCCGGCGCGGCGGTCGTCGCCACCGATTCCGGCGGCGTGCAGAAGGAGGCGTTCTTCCATCGTGTTCCCTGCGTCACGCTTCGCAGCGAGACCGAATGGACCGAGCTGGTCGAGCTCGACTGGAACCTGCTCGTCGATCCGGCGACCGACGATCCCGGCGCGGTGATCCTCTCCCGGATCGGCCACGCGGGAGCCGACGGGAAGCCGTACGGGGACGGCGACGCGGCCGGGGTCATCGCCCGGGCGATCGGGGCGCGGGCCGGATCATGAATCTCGCGCCCCCGTCGAAGGGGGCCGGTCGACGAGCGACCTGAGGAAGTCGAGTCGTCGTTCCTCGATCCGGGAGCGATCCAGGTGGTCGCGGGCGAACGTCCAGGCCTTCCTTCCGAGATCCGTGGCGCCAAGGACGGACTGCAGGAATCGACGCAGCCGGTCGACCGGCGGACCCGACGTCCAGTCCGCCTCGCCCAGCCGCAGGGCGAACGGCTCGTCGCCGGCGAGCGCGGGATCGACGTACCCGTAGACGAGGGGGAGTCCCGCGGCGAGGCACGTCCGGGACTTGAGTGGACAGGCCTCCAGCATGTCGTTTCGCGCGATCGCCAGGCTGCCGACGGCCACCGTCGCCTCGCGGAGGAGCGTCGCGAGACCAGCGCCGGTCCGGGGAGCCTCGAGCCGGACCGCCGGTCCGATCGACGCCGCCTCGCCCGAGAGGTCTCCACACACCACGAACTCGCACTCCGGCATGGCCTCCGCGAGCATCGACAGGCGATCGAGCCCGTGCCACGGCGCGGCTCGGCCGACGACCATCAGGAACATGGGCCGTGCCCGGCGGGTCGATGCGTCCCTTGTCGGGGCGGTGTCGGGGACGTCGGTGCCGTTGGGGATCACGATGCCGGGGACGCGAGGCGGGCCGATGCGCTCGAGGAGCTCGCCCGTGACCGCGACGATCCCGGCCGCCCGCCGGCGGATTCGTGGGGCCGTCGCCCGCCAGAAGACCTCGGCGGCGCGCGAACTCGACGCGAGCTCCCGGGCCCGGTCGGAGTTGATCTCGACCACCAGTCGATGACGCCCCGCGATCCGCTCGATCGCCGGCGACCAGACCAGTTCACGGCTGTAGACGACGTCGGGTCGCTCCCGATCGAGGACGTCGAGCAATCGCCGACCTCGACGCTCCATCTCGAGCACCCATCCGGCTCGACCGAATCGAGGCCGCGTCCCGCCGGGATCGCCACCGAGTCCGTCTTCGCCGATCGTCGCCGTCGCCAGGTCGATGAAATCGGCATCGACCCCGAGGGATCGCCAGCACGTGACCGTCGCCTCGACCTTCTGCGCCACGCCCCGGTCGCGCGACCCGGGCTCGGAGACGATGTGCATCACCCGCATCGACCCGATTGTACGAGGAACGCCATCGGGGTCCGAGGTGTACGACGGATTCAGCCGACGGCCTCGAGGAACTCGGGGACGTGCCGCGACAAGGCGTCGATCGCGGCGGAAGGCGATCCATCGGTCTCGAAGCGCCGCCGGGCCGCGACGCGAAGCGATTCGCCCGCATCGACCACGCGGCGGATGGCCGCCCCGGCCGTCTCCGCATCCACCTCCACCGGAAGCAGCGCCCCCACCGAGTCGTCGACCATCTCCGCGGTTCCACCCGCGGCGGTCGCCACGACCGGAACCCGCATGGACAGCGCCTCGAGGATGCTCAGCGGCACGCCTTCGGACGACGAGAGGTTGACCAGGCAGTTCGGCTGTCGGTCGCGGTGGAACGCGAAGACCGAATCGCGGGACATCCATCCCGTGGACTCGAACTCGAGGTTGGTCGGACCGCCCTCGAGCTCGGTCCGGACCTGATCCTCCCCGGTTCCGAGGTGGATCCACTTCCACCGCCGGTCCGGATCGCCGACGGCCGCCCGCCTGACCGACGCCGCCACGAGGGGCAGCCGCTTCACCGACGCCTCGGTCGAGCACGAGACCACGAGGATCTCCTCGCGATCGCGCCAGGGATCGGGCTCGAAAGGTGGATCGACCCCGAGCGGCGCGACCACGACCTTGTCGGGCTCGACCGGCAGGACTTCCCGCAGGTGATCCGCCGCCTCCTGCGAGGAGGGCAGCAGGCGATGGGAATGCCGGGCGATGCACCACCGGAAGGGGAGGTAGCCGCCGGGATTCTCGTCGTCCCAGACATCGAATCGATGCGAACGGGAGACGAGCATGATCCGGGAGTCGCTCCGTGCGGCCAGCGCCATCCCGAACGCTTCGGAGTTCGACCAGAAGGCCATCACCCGCCGAGGCGGATCACCCTCGGCCGTGGCACGCCGGACCCAGTCGAGCACCCGCCCCGCTCGGTAGAGGTAGCCCGCGAGGCGGACCAGCGAGCGAGGCGAGACGAGGATTCCCGGGCGCGAAGCGACCTCCCCCATCGCCGCGCGGCCGAGGGTCGCGATGATCGAAGGTCGCAGGACCGAGGAGACGCCCCGCTCGGCCAGCGAGGTGTCGAGCACCGCCCCCTCGGGCATCGTCCGCGGGGTCTCGCTTCGGGTGGCGAACGCGGGCAGCACGATCACCCGACCGAAGCGAGCGAGCCTCGACACCTCGTCCCGCACGAACCCCTCGCCTCCGCGGAACGGGAAGTCGCGAGTCAACAGGATGATCGATTCGCGGCGGTTCGACGAGGACAAGGCGGTTGATCCCGGCGATCGACGAGGCAGGTGGTGGACGCATGCCCGCCCGATGCGGCGGGACCCGAGGTCCGCGGCTTCGGAGGCGGCTCGATATCGTAGCAGCGTCCGGGATCGATCCTCCCCGAAGGTTCGATCGGTCCCGGAAGCTTCGGCCCTCGGCGGTCGCAGCCCCACGAAGGCCTCCGATCCTCGCCGTGATTGACCTCCTTCGCCAGAAGCTCGCCTCCCAGTTCGGTCGCGATCGCCCCGTGGCCCGGCGGTCGGCGATGCTCGTGATCGCCTCCACCATCGGGCAGGGACTGCTCTTCCTCGGCACGCTGGTCGCCGCCAGGTTCTTCGATCCCTCCGCCTTCGGCGTGCTCGGCGTCTTCGCGACGTTCGCCGTCTTCTTCGGGATGATCGCGACCGGTCGACTCGAGGCGGCGATCCCG
>JAYZBK010000118.1:0-2255 GCA_036339295.1 Planctomycetota bacterium | reverse complement strand
CCCCCCTGCTGCTCGCGCTGGTCGCCGGTGCCGCGTCGATCGACGAGGTCGACGCCCGCCCCCCGAACATCGTGTGGATCACGATCGAGGACATGAGCCCCTGGCTCGGATGCTGGGGCGACGACACCGTCCCGACCCCCGGCATCGACCGTCTCGCCCGCGAGGGCGTCCGGTACGTCAACGCCTTCGCGACCACGCCGGTCTGCGCGCCGAGCCGCTCGACGCTGATCACCGGATGCTGGGCTCCGCGGATCGGATCGATGCACATGCGGACGGGGAACCCCAGCAGCGCCGCCCTCGCCCGCGACCCCGAGGCGTACGCCGGGATCCCGAGCTACGAGGCCGTACCGCCGCCGGCGGTCCGCTGCTTCCCCGAGCTCCTGCGGGCCGACGGCTGGTTCTGCACGAACCGCGCGAAGACCGACTACCAGTTCCAGGCGCCCGCGACGACCTGGGATCTCTCGGGCGGTCGAGCCCACTGGCGGCGTCGGGGAGATCTCGACCAGCCGTTCTTCGCGGTCTTCAACCTCGGCGTGACCCACGAGAGCGGCACCTTCCCCTCCCGGAGACCCCAGGCGCGGGTCTGCGATCCCGCCGACGTGACCGTGCCCCCCTACCTGCCCGACACCGAAGCCACGAGGGCGGATCTCGCCCGGACCTACGACAACATCGCGGCGATGGACCGACAGGTCGGCACGCTGGTCGCCGAGCTCGAGGACGCCGGCCTGCTCGAGGAGACCGTCGTGATGGTCTTCAGCGACCACGGGGTCGGCCTCCCCCGGGGCAAGCGGTGCATCTACGACTCCGGGACGCGGGTGCCGCTCGTCGCCCGCTGGCCGGCGTCGATGGAACGCGGGGGCATCGACGACCGCGTCGTCTCCTTCGAGGACTTCGCACCCACCGTGCTCTCGATCGCCGGGATCGAGCCGCCCGACTGGATGGACGGCGTCGCGTTCGCGGGGGACCACGCCCGCGACGACGACGGCCTGGCCTACCTGCACGCGGATCGCATGGACGCCGTCCGCGACCGGACCCGCGCCGTGACGGACGGTCGATACCGCTACGTCCGGAACCTCATGCCGGGGCGGCCGCGGCTCTACGACGTCGCCTACGCCGAGAACGTGCCGATGAAGGCCGACGTCCACGCCCTTCGGGCCTCCGGCGAGGCCGACGAATTCCAGTGGCAGCTGGTCGACCGGACGAAGCCGGCCGAGGAGTTCTACGACACGGTCGACGATCCGCACGAGGTCGTGAACCTCGTCGACGACCCGACGCACGCCACGCGGATCGACGCGATGCGGGCGAGGCTCGATGCGTGGCTCGTCGCGACCGGGGACCTCGGGCTCATCGAGGACGAGGGCGAGATGGTCCGGACCCGGCTGTGGGACGGCGCCGCGGAGAAGCCATGGACCGCCGTGCCCCGACTCGAGCTCGACCGGGACGGCGCGACCCGCACGGCCACGGTCGAGTGCCCGACCGACGGCGCCTCGATCGGCTGGCGCTGGCGCGGCGGGCGCGGTTGGACGCCCTATCGAACACCGATCGCGATGCCCGCCGAGGGCGGGACGCTCGAGCTGGTCGCCCATCGGATCGGCTTCGTGCCGCGACGGCTGGCGGTCTCGGTGCCGCCGGCCGACTGACGCGTTGCCTTCCGGTCGTGCGGGAGGAGAGCCGCGTGAACCGGTCCCGCCGCCCGACCGTGACCAGCGAATGGAGGGCGACGATGCAAAACGACCGGCGGCCCCCCGAGGGGAGCCGCCGGCGTTCACTTCGTTGGTTGTCCTTGCCCTTCGGGATCAGCCGAGGAGCGAGAGGACGGCCTGCGGGCCGGAGTTGGCCAGCGAGAGCGACTGGATGGCCGCCTGCTGCAGGATCTGGCCACGGGTCAGGGCCGCGGTCTCGGCGGCGAAGTCCGTGTCACGGATCTGGCTCTCGGCCGCCGCGGTGTTCTCGAGGGCGATGCCCAGCGAGCTGACGGTCGAACCGACGACGTTCTTCTGGAACGCACCGAGTCGGCCGCGGAGGCTGGAGACCTGCTTGATGGCGTCGTCGATGACCGACTGGGCCTGGGACAGGTCGCCGTTCTTGACGTTGGCGTCACCGCCCGACTTGAGGTCGGAGAGGAAGCCCGAGGCGCTGGAGCCGAGGCTGCCGGTGGTGACCGTCTGGATGCCGAGCGACACCTTGCTGGCGAGGCTGACGTCCGGGGCGAGGTTGAAGTTGGCCCCACCACCGTCGATGTCGAAGGTGAAGCT
>JAYZBK010000117.1:0-20147 GCA_036339295.1 Planctomycetota bacterium | reverse complement strand
AGAACTGCCAGGGAGGCGGCGGCCGTCGCGGGTTCCTCTTCGCCGCCGGTTCGACGCTGCTCGCGGTCGGGGGCGGGCTCGCCGCGGTCCCCATCGTGACCGTGGTGATCGATCCCTCCGAGGCTCCGGACCCGAACCGGTGGATCGGGATCGGGAAGCCGTCCGACTACGAGGCCGGCACGACCGTGCTGGTCCGGTTCGTGATGCCCTGGTCCTCGCCGACCGACGGCGAGACCAACCGCAACGCCTGCTACGTCCGCTGCATCGAGGACGGGAAGTTCCAGGTCTTCGCGATCAACTGCGCGCACCTCGGATGTCCCGTCGAATGGTTCGCCCAATCGAGGCTGTTCATGTGTCCCTGCCACGGCGGCGTCTACTACGAGGACGGATCCCGGGCCTCGGGACCGCCTCCGCGCGGCCTGTTCGAATACGAGTGGCGGATCGAGGACGACCGGCTCGAGATCCTCGCCGGCAACCTGCCCGGCCTCCAGGAGGGCCCGTGACGTGCGGCTTCCGAGCTTCCTGAAGAGAGGCGTCGACGTCGTCGACGATCGCACCGGCCTCGTCACCGCGACGAAGGGGGCGATGTACCACCGGGTGCCGCGGAACGCCAAGTGGTGGTACGTCTTCGGCAGCGCCACCCTCATGTTCTTCATCATCCAGCTGGTCACCGGCGTCCTGCTGACGACGCTCTACGTGCCCAGCGCGGCCGAGGCCTACTCGAGCCTCGTGTACATCGACGAGAAGGTGCCCGGGGGCTGGATGCTCCGCGCGCTGCATGGATGGAGCTCGAACGCCATGTGCGCGATGATGCTCATCCACATGATGCAGGTCTTCCTGCACGGGACCTACAAGTATCCGAGGGAGCTCACCTGGGTCGTCGGCGTCTTCCTCTGCATCACGACGCTCGCCCTCGCCTTCACCGGGCAGGTCATGCGATGGGATGCGGACGCTTACTGGGGCCTCGGCATCGGCGCCGCGATCGTCGACCGCGTGCCCTTCGCCGGCAACTGGCTCCGGTCCCTCGTCCTCGGCGGGCCCGACATCTCCGGGGCGACCCTCAGCCGGTTCTTCTCCCTCCACGTGTTCATCCTGCCCGGGGCGGCGATCGGGCTGATCGGGCTGCACCTCATGCTCGTCCTCCGCAACGGCATCAGCGAGATGCCCAAGCCGGGAGCGGTCGTCGAGCCGGAGACCTATCGCGAGGAGTACCACGAGCGGACGAGGAGGACCGGTGTCCCGTTCTTCCCCGACGCCGCCCGTCGCGACATGGTGTTCTGCGGGGCGATGCTCATCGCGCTGATCGGCATCGCCGCCTGGTTCGGCCCCTTCGGCCCGGGACCGGTGCCCGATCCGACCATCATCGAGGTGAGCCCGCGTCCGGACACGCTCTTCCTGTGGATCTTCGCGGTGCTGGCGCTGCTGCCGCCCTCGACGGAGACGTTCCTCCTGCTGGTCGGGCCGCCGGTGATCATCGCGCTGCTCGCCGCGCTGCCCTTCATCTCGCCGACCGGTGAGCGGGCGCCGACGCGTCGACCGCTCTCCGTCGTCGGCCTCGTGGTGGTGGTCACCGCCCTCGGGGTCCTGACCTGGCTGGGCGAGTCCTCCCCCTGGAGTCCGCACATGCGGGCCTGGACCTCCGATCCGACGCCGGTCGACTACGTGAAGGGCCGCTCGCCGCTCGAACTCCAGGGGGCGCTCCAGCTCCAGTTCGCCCAGTGCCGGAACTGCCATTCGATCGGCGGAGAGGGAGGCCGTCGCGGCCCGGCCCTCGACGACGTGGGCACGCGACTGAGCTGGGACCAGATCGTGCGGCAGATCCAGCAGGGCGGCGGCAACATGCCGGCCTACGGGAAGAACCTCTCGAGCGCCGAGACGCAGGCCCTCGTGGCGTTCCTGGTCACCCTGACCGACGACGCCCGTCCCGCCGAGATCCCGGGCGCCCTCGAGCGCCAGCCGGCCCGCGACGCGTCCCCGACCGTCGACGACATCGTCGCGCAGGACCGTTGATCCCCGACGCCATGCAGCCGTGGGTGTCCGCCCTCGCGACCTCCCCGGGAACCGTCGTGGCATCCCTGGTCTCGGTGTCGCTCTACCTCGTGGGGCGTCGCCGCCTGCGAACGCGTTCGGTCCGCCTCGCGGCGTACCTGACGCCCGGGCGGGCGGCATGCTTCATCATCGGCTGGATCCTGCTGCTCGTCGCGGTCGCCTCGCCGCTCGATGCGGCCGCGGAGCGGATGCTCTCCCGGCACATGGTGCAGCACCTGCTGCTTGCGATGGTGGTGCCACCGCTCCTCTGGCTCGGCGCGCCGCCGATGCCGCTCCTGCGGGGCATTCCCCGTTCGGTCCGCGTCGGGGTGGTCGGTCCGGTGCTCGCGGGGCGTGCGATGCGTCGGTTCCTCGGGATCGTCGGTCATCCGGTGACCGGCTGGATCGCGATGGCGGCGACGACCGTCGCATGGCACGTCCCGGCCGCGTACGAACTGGCGATCGCCGATCCGTGGTGGCACCGTCTCGAGCACTTCACGATGTTCGCCGCCGGGGTGCTCTTCTGGCGACCGGTGGTGGCCGCTCGTCCCTTCCGTCGTCGGTGGCCGAGACTCGCGATGGTCCCGTACCTGGTGACCGCGGATCTCGTGAACACCGTGGTGGCCGCCACGCTCGCGTTCGGGCCGCTGCCCCTCTATCGCTGGTACGGGGCGCTCTCCGGCCCGCTCGGGATCGATGCCGGGCTCGACCAGCAGCTGGCCGCCGGGATCATGTGGATCCCGGGGAGCATCGTCTACCTCGTCCCGGCGATGGTCATCGCCGCCCGGCACTTCGGGATCGCCGCCTCGATGGGGGTCGCCCCGCCCCGGAGCGTCCCGCTTCCGGTCCTCGCCCCGACCGCGCGGGGTCCCGAAGGCGGGGATCTCCTGCTGGCACCCGTGATCGGAAGGTGGTTGAAGACGCCCGGCTTCCGGCTCGGCGTCCGCCTGCTCGTCCTGCTGGTCCTGGTCGCGATCGTGCTCGACGGCTTCCTCGGCACCCCGGATGCGCCGATGAATCTCGCCGGGACGCTTCCCTGGACCCACTGGCGCGGCGCGGTCGTCGTCGGGGCCATCGTCGTCGGCAACGTCGCGTGCTTCGGATGCCCGCTCATCGCACCTCGATCCCTGCTCCGTCGCTGGATCCGGCCGTCGCGACGGTGGCCCGCCGCCCTTCGGTCGAAGTGGCTCGCGGCCGCCCTGGTCGTCGGCTGGCTCGTGGCGTACGAGGCCTTCGATCCCTGGGACGGTCCGGCCCTGACCGCATGGGTCCTCGTCGGGCTCGTCCTCGGCGCGACGGTGGTCGACCTCGTCTTCGAAGGCGCGTCGTTCTGCCGCCACGTCTGCCCGCTCGGCCAGTTCCAGATGGCGTGCAGCACCATGTCGACGCGGACGATCGCCGCCCGCGAGCCGCGCACGTGCAGCGAGTGCACGACTCGGGACTGCCTCCACGGGGGACCGCGGGGACCGGGGTGCGGCCTCGAGCTGCTCGTTCCCGCGAAGCGAGGCAATCTCGACTGCACGTTCTGCCTCGACTGCGTCACGGCCTGCCCGCACGACAACGTCGGGATCCTCCCGGCGACGCCCGGCGTCGACCTCGCGGATCCCCGCCCTCGGAGCGGTCTTCGCTCGCTGGTCGATCGACCGGACGTCGCGACCCTGCTGCTCGCCGTCACGGTGGGGGGGCTCGTCAACGCGGTCGGGATGACGGCGCCGGTCGTCGCGATGCTCGATCGCATGCAGGACGCGACCGGGCTCGGGCGTCGGCTGCTGGAGGGCGGCGGCACCTTGCTCGCGATCCTCGCGGGGGTCGTGCTGGCGTGGATCCTGGCGATTCCGCCGCTGGGCGGGGACCTTCGAAACCGTTTCGGCCGCATCGCGGTGGCGACGCTCCCGATCGGCGTCGCGATCTGGATCGTCCACCTCGGCTTCCACCTGGTGACCGGCTGGACCACCGCGGAGGCGGCGCTGGTCCGGGTGATCCACGATCTCGGGGCCGTCGACACGCCACCGGACGTCGTCCTCAGCTGCTGCTCGCCGCCACCCCCGTGGCTGCTGCCGGTCGAGCTGCTCGTGCTCTCGCTCGGGATCGCGGGTTCGCTCGGGGTCGCATGGTGGGGAGGCGTCCTCGCGGCGCGACGGTCGGGGATCCCGACGCGCCGGGGACCTTCGACGGCGGCGTGGCTCTCGACCGGCCTGCTCTCGGTCGTCCTCTGGGCGGTCGCCGCGTGGATGGTGTTCCAGCCGATGGACATGCGTGGCACCGCGGGGTTCGCGTCGTGACGCCTCGGGGACTGGTCATCCTCGCGTGGCTGGTGCCGTGCCTCGTGCTCGGATCGGCGTGGGCCGATGGTGGTCGCATCGCGTGGACGGGGGAACGCGACGGGAGTCGATCCGCGGTCGTCGTCGCTCCGCTGGCTCCGCGGATCGGGACCGTCCGCATCGACTGGATCGGCCGGATGGACGAGGACGCGCACGTCGTCGCATCGCACGACGAGACCGGCTTCGAGGTGCGGGAGCCGATCGTCCGGGTGGGGGACGAGGGACACGCCCTTCTCGAGCTGTCCCTCGACGGACGCTGGTCGATCGACGTCGTCCCATCGCGCGAGGCGGCGGCCGATCCGATCCGCGTCCCGATCGAGGTGGGGCCGGCGATGCCGGGCTGGCGATCGCAGTGGCCCTGGATGTTCGCGTGGGTCCCGATGGTCGGGGTCGGACTCGCCGCGGCGGTTCGTCGCGGTCGCGCGTCCTAGAGGACCCCTCGAGCCTCGAGGGCGTCGCGCATCTGGGCCGCGGTGTCGCCTTCGTGGTCGACCCGGATCGCATCCCACCCTCGGATCCGGGCGGCCTCGACGTTCGGGAGGAGATCGTCGAAGAAGACGATCTCCGCCGGCTCGACGCCCAGGCGTCGCTCGAACTCCGCGTAGATGTCCTGCTCGGGTTTCACCAGTCCGAGCAGGTGGGAGGCGTGCCGTTCGGCCAGGAGTCCGACGGGCTCGAAGTCGAGGAGGGGAGTCCAGTGTCCGGCGCTGGTGTTCGAGAGGCAGGCGGTCCGGTGCCCGCGGCGGTGGAGATCGCGCACGAGTTCCGCGGTGCCCGGATACGTCCCGAGGAGCCATGCGGCGTCGACCCGCCGGACCTCCTCCGGCGACCAGGCCCCGTCGAAGAGCTCGCTGACGCGGCGATGGAACTCGTGATCCTCGAGTTCGCCCCGCTGGAGGGCGTCGATCAGGACCTGTCGTCGCTCGGCATGGTCGTGCGTTGGTTCGAACGAGCGCGGCTCGACGCCGGCAGCCGCGCATCCCTCCTCCCACGTCCGGCAGATCCGGACGAGGACGCCACCGAGATCGAAGCAGACGACCATGGGGGGAGGCTACCAGCGTCGCGATCGGTCCAGCCTCAACCGACCCGTCGCTTCTCTGCCCGTCGCCTTCGGAAGAAGGACCGGAGCAGCTCGGCGCATCGGTCCTCCTCGACGCCCCCGATCATCGTCACCCGGTGGTTCAGGCGATGGTCCTCGGGGATGTTGAAGAGCGTGCAGCAGGCGCCGGCCTTCGGATCGGAGGCGCCGTAGATCAGTCGGCCGAGCCTGGCGTTCACCAGGGCGCCGGCGCACATCGGGCAGGGCTCGAGCGTGACCGCCATCGAGCAGTCGTCGAGCCGCCACGTTCCGAGTCGCTCGCCCGCGAGGCGGAGCGCCACGACTTCCGCGTGCCCCGTCGGGTCGCCCGTCTCCTCCCGGTTGTTGGAGGCCTCGGCGACGACCTCCTCGCCGCGGTAGATGACGGCGCCGACCGGAACCTCGTCCGCGGCCGCGGCGCGACGGGCGAGATCGATCGCTCGTTCCATCATCCGCAGGTCGAGGGGAAGGACTTCCGGATGGACGCGAGTGGCAAGTCGAAGGCGGCTCATGAGTCGGACTCTCCTGCGTCGAAGCCGCTCGGCGGCATCGATTCCGGACGCCCGACGAGTTCCGCTCGTCGTCGCGCCGAACCTGGATCTCCTCCAGGATCTGGCACCCATGCTCAGGACGCCCCCGGTTCACGGTCGTCATCGGTCGGATCGGCCTCGTTCTCGTCGCTTCCGTCCAAATCGAGTTCCCGGTCCCGGTCCGGGCGTGCGGATCGCTCCGGAGGATCCGTCTGCCCCGAATCGGTCGGGAAACCCGCCCCGTCGGACGTCCGGGAATCATCTCCGTGAAGCCCGGGAAGCACGGTTCCGGCGGCCACGCGATCCGCCGGCGCGAGCGTCAGGAGGAGGATCCCGAACTCGTAGAGCAGGTAGAGCGGGATGAAGAGCAGGACCATGCTCACGATGTCCGCGGGGGTGAGGATCGCACCGAGGACGGCGCAGATGAGGAGGGCGTAACGGCGATTCCGCGTGAGGAATCGCCGGTCCGCGAGCCCGATCCAACCAAGTAGCACGATCACGAGCGGCATCTGGAATGCGATCGTGATCGCGATCGCGAGCGTCAGCACGAAACCGATGTACTCGCCGAGTCGGAATTCCTGCCCGATGCTCCCGGCCCGGCCGAGCGGCGTCGAGAGGAGTTCGTAGGTCGAGCCGTCCGCCTCGACGGGAACGACCACCACGATCGACCGGGCGACCGGATCGATCCAAGCCTGCCCCGGGGCGGGATCGGCGGGAGCCTCCTCGAGCACCGGCAGGACGGGGATCCCCGTCGCGGTGGTCGCCTCGATGCGCGTGCCGGGGTCGGGGATCCCGAACGCGTTCTCCGGGCCGGGAATGCCGAAGCTGATCAGCACCTGCAGCATCAGCGGGAGCATGATCCAGTACAGGAACGAGAGTCCCGCGACCGTGAGGATCGCGCTCCCGGGGACGAGGAACCGGACGAACCGCTTCTCCTGTCGGTAGAGACCGGGCTCGATGAACTTCCAGGCCTGCCAGACGATCCACGGTGCGGTGACGACCAGGGCGCCGATGATGCTCAGCTTCAGGTCGGTGGTCAGGACCTCGGCGGGACCGAGCGCCTGCATGCGGGCGGGGAGTCCGTTGGCCTCCATGGCCGCGAGGGCCGGCGCGGTGAGCAGTCGTCGGATCTCCGGGGCGACGAGGAAGAGCAGGATCGCCGTGGGAAGCGGGACCACGAGGCAGAGCACGATCCTCCGCCTCAGTTCCTCGAGGTGGTCGCCGAAGCTCATCACGCCGTGGGCGAGATCGCGATGGTCGTCCGTCGGTGCCATGGAGGAGGGATTGTACGTCCCCGGAGGCGGATCACCCCGGAAGTCGGATTCCGAAGAATCGGGCGGCGTTGTCGTCCAGGACCCGGTCGAACCCGCCGGGATCGACGCCTCGACGACGGGCGAGGAAGTCGGCGACGCACCGGACGTACCGCGGCTCGTTGGGCCGGACCGTGCGGTGGGGTTCGGGCGTCAGGAACGGCGCGTCGGTCTCGACCATGATCCGGTCGTCGGGGACGAGGTCGCTCGCTTCGGCCACGTCCCGGGCGTTCGCGAAGGTCACGATGCCGGTGAAGGAGATCCAGCCTCCGAAGTCCAGGACCGCCGCGGCGTCCGCCGGGGTCCCGGTGAAGCAGTGGAAGACGAATCGATCGTTCGGGAGGCTGGAGGCCTCGAGGATCGGGAGCACGTCGTCGAACGCCTCGCGGCAGTGGACGACGACGGGCTTGGCTCGGCCGTCCGCGGTCCACGACTCGATCCGGGCGAGCTGCTCCTCGAGCACCCGTCGTTGCAGGTCGATCGGTGGACGGTCGTAGTGGCGATCGAGCCCGAGTTCGCCCCAGGCCACGCATCGGGGCGAACGGGAGCAGCGGTCCATCACGTCCCAGTCGATCGGTCGATCGCTGTAGAGCGGGTGCACGCCCGCGGAGCACCAGACCCGATCGTGCGACTCCGCGAGGGCGACCAGTCGATCGAGGTCGCCGGTCGTGGTGGAGATCGAGATGCATCCCCGCACCCCGTCCGCGGCGGCATCGGCGAGCAGGCGGTCGATCCGTCCCTCGAAGCAGTCGAACGTGAGGTGGCAGTGGGTGTCGAACATGGGTCCGGTCGCCAGCCTAGCCGTCCCCGGCGATCGACGACGGCGTCTCGCCCGCGCGTTGGAGGCCCCACTTCATGAGCAGCGGACCGATGATCTCGTTCATCGCGACGGCCGCGAGCAGGAGCGCGGTCAGGTCGGGCACGAAGTCCCGGTCGCCCAACGCCTTTCCGAGCTCGAGCGCGAGGGCGATCGCGACGCCGGCCTGCGGCGTGAACGCGGTCCACATCCAGGGCCGGGCGCGGGGATCGAGGCGGGCGAGCTTCGCGCCCGCGGTGGTGCCGCCCCAGACGAGCAGGAGGCGTGTCCCGACCAGGAGGAGCGCGATCGGCCAGAGCTGGGCGACCGCGTCGATGGGGATCCGGGCCCCCGCGGTGGCGAAGAAGACGCAGTAGACCGGCAGCAGCAGCCGTTCGATCGAGTGGAACATCCGCTCGCTGCGATCCGGCCAGATGTTCGCCTGGACGAAACCGGCGACCAGCGCGACCAGCAGCGGCTCGAAGTGGAGGGCGTTGCTCGCGAACGCGATGGCGAAGCCGCCGAGCACGATGAAGACGTCGATTCGACGCTCGATCCGTTCCGCCGCGTAGTGCATCGCCACGCCGACGACGACCCCGAAGCCGATCGAGCCCACGAGGTGCCAGATCGCCTCCTTCACCAGCGCCGCGTTGCTCTCGCTCTGCCCGGTGGCGAACGCGACCGGCACGAAGCCGAGGAGGATCGTGACGAGCACCACGAGGATGAGGTCCTTGCAGACCGTGGCGGCGAGCGAGGTGTCGCACATCGGCCCCTTCGCCCTCGTCTCGTTGATCATCGCGATCACGATGGCGGGGGAGTTGGCGACGCAGAGCAGGCCGATGGCGATCGAGAGGTGGATCGCGCCGGGGGTCGGCAGGCCCTCGAGCGACTCGATCGACGGGAGGATGAAGAGGTACGCGACGATCGCCACGCCGAACAGGATCGAGGCGATCTGCAGCCCGAGCAGGGTGGCGATCCGGGTCAGCATGCCACGCAGGAACGAGACCTTGATCTCGCCTCCCGCGACCAGCGCGATCAGCGAGATCGCGAGCGGATCGAGTCGACCAAGCAGTCCGAGCTCGCCTTCGGTGATCGGCGCCGTGACGCCGAGCACCCCGGGCAGGAGATCGGGACCGGCCAGCACGCCGAACACGAGGTACCCCACGACCCGAGGCAGACCGAACGCGGAGACCAGCTCGCCGAGCAGCCACGCCCCGATCATGAGGAAGCCGAGCGCCAGCGTGAATCCGTTGATGGCGCGATCGTCCTCGACCGCCGTGGCCGTGGCCCCCGCCGGAACCTCGGCGACGCCGGAGACGAGCCGGGGCTCGAGTCCGTTCGCGACGAAGAGGAGCCCGACGAGCAGGGCGAGCACCCCGGCGAGCTTCAGCTGGCGCCTCCTGCCCTCGTTCATGCGGCCACCTCCCTCTCGGAGGACTGGCCCGATCGCCGGGCGGCGAGCCCGGGGAGGACGGCCCCGAGGAGGGTGGCGACCATGATCGACGCGAGCACCGTCTCCGCCACGACGTCGTCGGTCGCGACGGCCGGTCCGATCGCGACGGCGATGGCGACGAACGGAACGCGGGCGGGACCGAGGAACAGGGGATCGCGGGCGGGGAGGTCCTCGAACGCGGCGCCGAGCGTTCGTCGCGCCAGCACCGGCTTCACGACGAGTCGAATGCTCGCGATCGCCACGCCGAGGACGAGGGCGTGAGCCAGGTTCGCCTCGCTCGCCAGTGGACCCGCGGCGATGAGCATCAGCACCGCCATGCCCGGTTCCGCCCGCTGCAGCGCCCGCTCGAGGTCGCGCAGGTGCGGATCCCGGAGGTTCGCGACCACCGCCCCGGTCAGGAGTCCGTTGAGCAGGGGGCTGAGCCCGAGCGCGGTCGCGAATCCGGCACCGAGCAGGACCAGCGACAGGGTGACGACGAGTGATTCCTGCGGCTCGCCCGACGTCAGTCGGAGGAGGACCCGGGCGCCGAGCCCGATGAGGATCGCGATCGATCCGCTGAGCGCGAGCTCCGCGACGCCGATCCAGGGGGCGACCACCACCGCCTCGCCGCCTTCGAACCGGACGAACAGCGAGCCGAATCCGAACAGGAGGATCGCGAGCACGCCGCCGAGACCGCCGCCGGCCTGGACGAGCTGCGCGAGCTCCCCGCTTCGCGGCGTCAGCGTCGGACGGAGGGACCTGGTCTCGGGCGCCCAACCCACGAAGGCGACCGCGAGGGAGAGCGCGGCGAGGACGAGGATGCCGTCCGAGGTCTCGGCGGGATCGAGGAGGAACCAGGTCGCGGCGGCGAAGGCGAATCCAAGGAGCAGCGCGGTGACGGAGTCGTTGCGGATCCATCGGACGAGCACCGCGGGAATCGCGGAGACGAGCGGCCGGCGAAGCTGGAGTCCGACGATGAGTCCGACCCAGGCGAGGGCGATGTCGAGCAGCGGTTGCAGCGGCTGCATTCCCCCGGTGTCGACCACGGCGAGTCCGCGGGGGCCGATGAGCACGCCGGTGATCATCGCGAACCATCCGCCGGCGGTCATCGCCGCGATCCAGCGCCTTCGCTGGAGCCTTGCGTAGATCCTCGTGGTGGCGAACGTCGCCGCGACCCCGACCAGCGCGATGCCGGCGAAGATGGCCAGCACGTCGAGCGCGCCGTCACTGGATTTCGCGAGGACGAGGCTGGGGCTCACGAGGCGGGGTTCCACGCGTGTGCGGGGGTGGCGGGGGGATCGTCCCGATCAGTGTCCGAATCCGATGACCGCCTCGACGGGGAGGACGGCGCCCACGGGACGCTGTTCCGGACGGAGCTGGTCGAGGTATCGAAGAAGTCCCTCGATCCGGTCGGGCGTCGCGACCGAGACGAGCATGCGACTGCCCGTGTGCTGGGGAAGCAGGGCCGCGAGACCCGCGAAGAACGGCATGTCCTCGCGGATGACGGCGCCGATCCCGCGGCTTTCGATGATGGTGGCCCCGGTGATGCCGACGTCGAGGAGGCCCGTGACCAGGGGATCGAAGGCGTCCTCGTTCCGGGCGATGAGGATCAGGAGGCGATGGCCGGCATCAGGCATTGGCGTCGTCCTCCTCCTTCACGATCTCGTGCAGCTCCGTGGCGGAGGTGGCGGCCCGCAGGCTCGCTCGGGCCGACTCCCGGCCGGTGATCCTGGCCAGTCGAGCGAGGAGTCGGACGTGCTCCCACGGTCGAGCGGTGTCCCCGAACATCGCGAAGACGAGGTCGCAGGGCCGGCCCGGTCCGAAGTCGATCGGTGTCTCCAGCCGGATCACCACCACCTTCGATGCGGAGAGCCCCCCGACCATCGCGTGAGGGAAGGCCACGCCTTCCGGCGTCCCGGTCGGGGACTGGGATTCCCGCTGGATCAGCGCCGAGAGGAGGGTGGCCGCATCCGCCCCGGTGACCGCCCCGGCCGCGGCCTCGGCGGCGGCTCGAAGGACTTCGTCCCGACCGACTCCAGGCTGGAGGACGAGGATCCCGGTGTCGAAGAGGTAGGGGGTGAGGTTCACGACCAGAAAGGTAGCGGCGCGCAGAGATGACGTCACGGGAACATTGCGGACACATGTGTCTGGTTATGTGGAGATCTCGTCGCCGCGGCAGACGCCTGCGGGGTTGGATATCGTCCTAGCCGCGGTCCACGGTGGGTGCAGCGCCCGCGCGCCGCAACCGATTCGATTCTGTCCGGATCATTCCTTCCGGGACGATGTGAATCGGATCATTGACCTCGTGACCTGGTCGCCCATAGGATGGTAGGACTGACTTCGTGAAAAAAAGAACGAACTCAGTCTCCGACATCCTTCCCGCCTGATTTCCTTCCGTTTCGAGAGCCAGATCGACCCGGATTCTCCGAACCCATGAGCAGATTCCTCTTTCCTCGCTGGAGCAACGCCCTGCTGCCCACCTTGATGGTGGTCGGTGCGCTGCTTCCGCTCTACGTCGTGATGTTCGTCGCCTACGGCTTCAGCCCGAAGACCCTCGAGGTCGGATACGCGCCGGAGCAGCCCGTTCCGTTCAGCCATGCGCTGCACGCCGGGGAGCTCGGCATGGACTGTCGCTACTGCCACAACACCGTCGAGCACGCGGCGCACGCCGCCGTTCCCCCGACGCAGACCTGCATGAACTGCCACAAGTGGGTCCGGCCCGACAGCCCGAAGCTCGAGAAGGTGCAGCTGAGCTACCAGACGGGTGAACCGATCGAGTGGGTCTGGGTCAACCGGATCGCCGACTACGCCTACTTCGATCACTCGGCGCACGTGAACCGTGGCGTCGGCTGCGTCGAGTGTCACGGACGCATCGACCAGATGGAGGTCGTGCAGCGACACGAGCCCCTGTCCATGGGCTGGTGCCTCGAGTGCCATCGCAATCCGGTCGACAACCTCCGCCCCGTCGACGAGGTGACCAACCTCGCCTACGACCAGCGGACCGAGCTCACCCACGAGGAGCGGGTCGCGCTGAAGGACCTCTACCACATCAATCCCTCGGAAAACTGCTCCACATGCCATCGCTGAACTCAAGCGACGACCGTCCCGACCACTCGGGGTGCGGCGATGCCGCGGGCGACACCGGCGCAAGCTCGGCCAGGGCTCGCAGCGCCTACTGGCGCAGTCTCGACGACCTCCAGGGCAGCGAGGACTTCCGCGCCTGGATGCACCGCGAGTTCCCGTCGAACGCCGACCTGCTGGAGGGCGACGACCGTCGTCAGTTCATCAAGGTCATGGGGGCCTCCTTCGCCCTCGCGGGTCTCGGGGCCGCGGCCTGTCGCCGCATCCCCGAGCAGCACATCGTGCCCTACGCCTCGCGGCCGCAGGAGCGGATCCCGGGCAAGCCGGTCCACTACGCGTCCAGCCTCGAGCGGGGCGGCGTGGGACAGGGCGTCCTCGTGCGGAGCTACGACGCCCGGCCGGTGAAGCTCGAGGGCAACCCCGACCACTCGACGACGATGGGCGTCTGCGACTCCATGACGCAGAGCGAGGTGCTTCGCGTCTACGACCCGCATCGAAGCCGCAACGTCCTGCGGGACGGGAAGCCTTCGACCGCGAACGAGTTCGAGACGTGGATGGCCGAGAAGGCCGGGACACTCGGACGGAACCCGTTCGGCACCGGTTCGATGGCGATCCTCGCCGAGGCGTCCGGCAGCCCCAGCATGGCCCGCATGCGACAGGAGCTCGCGGCGAAGTACCCGCAGGCCTCCTGGCACGAGTACGAGGCGATCGACGGTGACGGCGCCCGCATCGGCACCCGCACCGCGTTCGGTTCGGCCCACCGCGTCCACCCGCGACTCGATCGCGCGGACGTCGTGGTCTGCCTCGACGCCGATCCCCTGATGACCCACCCCGCCTCCAACCGGCTCGCGGGCGACTGGGCCACCAAGCGGCGGCTCGAGTCGGCCGACCCGAAGAAGCAGGAGCTGAGCCGCGTCTACTCGGTCGAGGGCGTGCTCTCGGTCACGGGCATGAACGCGGACGACCGGATGATCGTCCGCCCCGGCGACGTCGCGGCGGTCGCCGCCATGCTCGCCAAGGGACTCGACGTGAACGTCGGCTCGGTCGACGAGCTCGCGGGGTCGGTGAAGCTCGACGAAATCGACGCCCGGATCCTCGAGGCGATGATCCGCGACCTGGGCGACCACCGCGGCTCCAGCGTCGTGCTCGCGGGAGAAGGGCAGCCCCCGGTGGTCCACGCCCTCGCGGCGGCGATCAACGAATCGCTCGGGAACGTCGGGCGGACCGTCGACTACACCGCGGACATCGCTCCCGACCGCATCGCCTCCATCCGTTCGCTCGTCGAGCGGCTGAACGGCGACGGCGGGCTCGACACCCTGCTCATCATCGGCGGGAACCCGGCCTACGACGCCCCGGCCGATCTCGACTTCGCCTCGGCGATGGCGAAGGCCGCCCATACGGTCCACCTCTCGTTCGAGGTCAACGAGACCTCGAACCTGGCCGAGTGGCACCTCCCGCGGACCCACTTCCTCGAGTCGTGGGGCGACACGTCCGCCTTCGACGGCTCGCTCTCGATCACGCAGCCGCTCATCCAGCCGATGCTCGCGGACGACCAGAAGGGCTGGAGCCCGATCGAGTTCGTCGCCGCGGTCTGCGGAAGCGAACCGAGCGACGGCTACTCCATCGTCCGCGCGACCGAGGCGATTCGGTCCGGGACCAGCGGAGGGACCTTCGAGTCGCACTGGCGATCGATCCTCGACGCCGGCGTCGTCGAGGGGACCGCGACCGCGATCACCGCGAGTCCGAAGGTCGATGCCGGTCGCATCGCCGGGCTGGTGGGCATGCGGATCGACGAGCGGCGCTCGGCGACCGCGGCGGACCTCGAGCTCCAGTTCCTTCCCGACCCACGGCTGTACGACGGCCGCTACGCGAGCGTGGGCTGGCTGCAGGAACTCCCCGATCCCGTCACCAAGATCACCTGGGACAACGCGCTGCTCGTGAGTCCCGCGCTCTGCAACGCCCGAAACGCCCGGCAGGGCGACGTCGTCACGGTCACCGTCGACGGGCGCTCCATCGAGGCCGCGGTCTTCCCGGTGCCGGGGATGGACGACCGGACGGTCGCGATCGCCCTCGGCTGGGGGCACGGCGAGGCCGCCGGTCCGATCGGGAACGGCGCCGGATTCGACGCCTATCCGCTCCGGACCACGAACGCGACCTGGACCGTCGCGAAGCCCGAGATCAAGAAGGCCGGGCGGAGCTACGCCTTCGCCCAGACCCAGGACCACGGTGCGGCCGACGCGATCCGGCCCGACGTCCCGGTCGACGGCATCCAGGAACGCCTGCCGACCATCGTCCGCGAGACGACGCTCGACAAGTACCACGCCGATCCCGGGTTCGCGAAGCACCGTGTCCACGTGGCGCACCGCCTCAGCCTCTGGGAGGAGACGAACCTCGACGGCGCCAAGTTCCGCTGGGCGCTCTCGGTCGACCTCAACACGTGCACCGGATGCAGCGCGTGCGTCACCGCCTGCCAGGCGGAGAACAACATCCCGATCGTCGGCAAGGACCAGATCGCCCGTGGTCGGGAGATGCACTGGCTCCGGATCGACCGCTACTTCAAGGGCAAGGACCCGAACCGTCCCGAGTCGGTCTACGTGCAGCCGGTCACCTGCATGCAGTGCGAGAACGCACCGTGCGAGCAGGTCTGCCCCGTGGCCGCGACCGTCCACGACAAGGACGGCCTCAACGTCATGGTCTACAACCGCTGCATCGGCACGCGGTACTGCAGCAACAACTGCCCGTACAAGGTGCGACGGTTCAACTGGTTCGACTACTGGCGCCGCGAGCCGATCCGCGAGCAGGAGGGCCTCTTCGCGGTCAAGCCGGACTACTACACCTCAGGCGGCCCGAACGAATGGCGTCGCATGCAGTTCAACCCCGAGGTCACGGTCCGCACCCGCGGCGTGATGGAGAAGTGCTCGTTCTGCACGCAGCGGATCAACGAGGCGAAGATCGAGTTCAAGAACGAGTGGGCCCGGGCCGGCGGCACGGCGACCAGTCCCGACTGGTCGATTCCCGACGGGGCGATCAAGACCGCCTGCCAGCAGGCCTGCCCGACCGGCGCGCTCGTCTTCGGCGATCTCGCGCACGACGACAGCGAGGTCTCCCGGCTCATGGCGAAGCCCGTCTCGTACGAGCTGCTCGAGGAACTGAACACCAAGCCTCGGGTCCGCTACCTCGCCCGGGTGAGCAATCCCGCCGTGCCGCTCGGTTCCGACGACGATCATGGTCACGGTCATGGTCACGGGCACGGCGGTCACGACGAAGACACCACGGCCGGTGACGGCCAAGCCTCCGCCGCGGTCTCGGCCGCGGGAGAAGGAGTTCGAGCATGAGCACGATCCCGGCCGATCCATTCGGCGGTGGTCGCATCGTCGACAACACCGACGAGACCCCGGGCACCCGGGCCCCGCTCGTCCTGAACATGGACGAGTTCAACCAGGTGACCGAGCAGGTCTGCCGGGTGGCGGAGGCCAACCGCACGCCGCTGGCCTGGTACATCGGATTCGCGGGCAGCCTCGGCCTCCTCGGCCTCCTCGGCTTCTGCATCATGTACCTGATCTTCACCGGGGTCGGGGTCTGGGGGCTCAACACGCCGATCGCGTGGGCGTACGACATCACGAACTTCGTGTTCTGGGTCGGCATCGGCCACGCCGGCACGCTGATCTCCGCGATCCTCTTCCTCTTCCGCCAGAAGTGGCGGACCGGGATCAACCGGTTCGCGGAGGCGATGACGATCTTCGCCGTCATGTGCGCGGGCATCTTCCCCGGCATCCACGTCGGCCGCGTCTGGTGCGTCTACTGGCTCTTCCCGATCCCGAACCAGATGGAGATGTGGCCGCAGTTCCGCAGCCCGCTCCTCTGGGACGTCTTCGCGGTGAGCACGTACTTCACCGTGTCCCTGCTCTTCTGGTACACGGGCCTGATCCCCGACCTCGCGACGCTTCGCGACCGGGCCAAGGGCCGGCTCCAGCAGATCGGCTACGGGCTCTTCGCCCTCGGCTGGCGCGGCAGCAACCGCCACTGGCATCGCTACGAGCGGGCCTACCTGCTGCTCGCGGCGCTCTCGACCCCGCTCGTGCTCTCGGTGCACTCGGTGGTGTCCTTCGACTTCGCGGTCAGCCAGCTCCCGGGCTGGCACACCACGATCTTCCCGCCGTACTTCGTCGCGGGCGCGATCTTCTCCGGGTTCGCGATGGTGGTCACCCTCGCGGTGCCCGCCCGCGAAGTGTTCGGACTCAAGAACCTCATCACCCTGCGTCACCTCGACAACATGAACAAGGTGATCCTGGTGACGGGCACCATGGTGGGCTACGCCTACGGCATGGAGTTCTTCATCGCCTGGTACTCCGGTGCGTTGTACGAGAAGTTCGCGTTCATCAACCGCATGTTCGGCCAGTACTGGTGGGCCTACGCGATCATGGTGAGCTGCAACGTGATCACGCCCCAGCTCTTCTGGTTCAAGGCGATCCGGACGAGCATCCCGATCATGTTCGTGCTCAGCCTCGTGGTGAACGTCGGCATGTGGTTCGAGCGGTTCGTGATCATCGTGACCTCGCTCGCCAACGACTTCCTGCCGAGCTCCTGGGAGTTCTTCACGCCGACCTGGGTCGACATCGGGACGATGCTCGGCGCCTTCGGCCTGTTCTTCACGATGTTCCTCCTGTTCTGCCGCTTCCTTCCCATGATCGCCATGGCGGAGGTGAAGATGATCATGCCCGAGGCGGATCCGCACCACGGTGACGACCACGCGCACGACCATGCGGAGGAGCAGGGTTCATCCTCGACCGCGACTGGAGGCGCGTCGTGACGTCCACACAGACTTCCATCCCCACGCAGGCACCGGGCGGCGCCCCGGGCATCGTGACCGGTGATCCCGAAGCGAGTCCGGCCTACGGCCTGATCGCCGAGTTCGAGACGCCGGGCGAGGTGCTGAAGGCGGCCAAGGAGGTTCGCAAGGCCGGCTATCGCTGGTGGGACTGCTGCACGCCCTTCCCGGTCCACGGGCTCGACGGCGCGATGGGCATCAAGCCGACCATCCTCCCGATCATGGTGTTCTTCGCCGGCATGACCGGGACGCTCGCGGCCTTCATCCTCCAGGCGTTCACCAACGCCGCCGACTTCTCGATCTGGGCGCTGGTCTGGGTCACGGGCTACCCGTACCTGATCTCGGGCAAGCCCCTCATCTCGATGCCGGCGTTCATTCCCGTCATGTTCGAGGTGACGATCCTCCTGGCGGCGCTCACCTGCGTCTTCGGGATGTTCACGATGAACGGCCTCCCGAGGCTGCACCACCCGCTCTTCAACAGTCGACGGTTCCGCCGGGTCACCGACGACCGGTTCTTCGTCGTCATCGAGTCCCGGGACCCCAAGTACTTCCGGTCGCGGACCGAGACCTTCCTGCAGTCGCTCGGCGCGACCGCGGTCGAGGAGGTTCGCGACGACGACAAGGTGGAGGAGAACGCCTGATGCCGCGGCTGATCGTCTACAGCGTGATGCTCCTCCTGATGCTGGCGCTCATCCCGCCGGTCGTGGCCGCCCGCACCCGGGCGTCCGTCTCGGAGAAGCGTCCGATCCACCTGATCCAGGACATGGACATCCAGGCGAAGTTCGAGGCGCAGACCCTCAACCCGCTCTTCGCGGACCAGCGTTCCATGCGGCCCGAGGTCGTCGGTGCGGTCGCTCGCGGCGAGACCCGCCTCGACACCCATCTCGAGAACGGCGTGGTCGACGGGGCCTGGGCGACCTCCGTCCCCGACGCGATCGAGCTCGACCTCGAGTTCATGAAGCGGGGCCAGGGCCGGTTCAACATCTACTGCGCACCGTGCCACGGCTGGAACGGGATGGGCAACGGCCCCGTCAACGCGCGGGCCATGGACCTGATGAACAACTCGCAGGGCCCGCCGGACGGCACCAGCTGGACGCAGGCCCGCAACCTCCACGATCCGGGGTGGAGCGAGCAGCCGATCGGCCAGATCTACAACACCGTGACCAACGGAAAGAACTCCATGGCGGGGTATGCGTCCCAGGTGTCCCTCGAGGACCGCTGGGCGATCTCCGTCTACGTCAAGGCCCTGCAGCGAAGCCGGAACGCGACGATGCAGGACGTCCCCAACGACCAGAGAGCGAACCTCGATCGATGAGCCACGCCCACGCCATCAAGGCCGATCTCTCCGACTCGAACGTCCGACTCGGCACCGCCGGGTCGAAGGTGCAGACGGTCGCCGGAATCGTCGGCATCGCCGGGCTCGTGGCCAGTGCGGTCATCGGGTTCACCGGGATGTTCGGGACGACCCACGACTTCCTGATGAAGAGCTGGCTGCAGAACTACCTGTTCGTGCTGTCCATCTCCCTCGGGGCGTTCTTCTTCGTCTTCATCCAGTTCCTCACGCGGGCCGGATGGAGCACGACGGTGCGTCGCGTCGCCGAGCTGGTCGCCGGCAACCTCCAGTGGGCCTGGGTGGGCCTGCTGCCCCTGCTGGCCCTCTGGCTCAGCGGTGGAGGCCACGATGCGGGTGCCGCGCACGCGATGCACGCGCCCGACGTCGCCCGGGTGGCCGAGGTCTCCTACGTCGCGGAATCTGGCGCCGTCGCCGCTTCGGCACCCGCCGGCGGCGAGGCCGGTGATGGTCATGGCCACGGGCACGCCGGATGGGGGCCGGGGATCCTCTTCCCCTGGGCCGACATGGAGGCGATGCTCGACCACAACCCGGCCGAGTACGACCTCGTCATCGGCAAGGTCGCCTACCTGAACGCCCCCTTCTTCTGGGTGAGGAACATCGTCTACGTGCTCTTCTGGGCGTTCGCGGCGCGGTGGTTCCTCCGCCGAAGCCTGGCCCAGGACGAATCGGGCGACGTCCAGCTCACCTCGACCATGCAGAAGTGGTCGGGGCCGATGGCGATCGGGTTCGGGATCACGATCACCTTCGCCGCGTTCGACTGGATCATGTCGCTGAGCCCCGGCTGGTTCAGCACGATGTTCGGCGTCTACTTCTTCTGCGGCTGCTGCACCGCCGGCTTCTCGATGATCATCCTCGCGACCCTTCGGCTGCAGTCGTTCGGTCGACTCGAGGGCGTCGTCAACCGCGAGCACTACCAGGACCTGGGCAAGCTGCTCTTCGCGTTCGGCATGGTCTTCTGGGCGTACATCGGCTTCAGCCAGTACATGCTCATCTGGTACGCGAACATCCCCGAGGAGACCGGCTGGTTCCTCGCCCGCCAGATCGGCGGCTGGGGGACCATCTCGCTGCTCCTCCTGTTCGGGCACTTCGTGATCCCGTTCGTGCTGATCATCTCGAAGTGGGTCAAGCGCATGCGATGGGCCCTGATGCTCGTGGCGATCTGGATGCTGGCGTTCGCGTGGCTGGACCTGTTCTGGCTCGTGATGCCCGTCATCCCGCTCGACATGATGACCGCCAAGACCTACATGGAGGTGGTCGAGGCCCACGCGAACGACACCACCGGGATCACGAATCCCCTGAACTTCACGATGCTCGCGGGCGTCGGAGGCATCTATCTCTGGATGACGATCCGTCGCTTCCGGGGCCATCGCCTTCTCGCCATTCGAGATC
>JAYZBK010000116.1:0-12558 GCA_036339295.1 Planctomycetota bacterium | reverse complement strand
AAAAGAGAAAAGCGGGGGTCGCCGAAGCGACCCCCGCATGGGTTCGATGCCTGTTCGACCTGCTCAGGGGCAGCTCGTACCGAAGTAGGCGAGCATGATCCCGAGGTCGCCGCCCTCGACCGTGCCGTTGCCGTCGAGGTCGGCCGGTCCGGAGCCGCTGCCCCAGGCCGCGACGAGGAGGCCGAGGTCCGCGCCGTTGACTTCGCAGTCGCCGTTGAGGTCGCCCGGCAGGGACGGCGGGGTGTCCTCGCACTCCACCGACTCGACGCGGAAGGCGTCGATGCCGGCCTCGGAGATCGAGGGCGTCCCCAGGTCGCACGCCCGGAACCGGACGCGGACGGAGTCGGTGTTGTCGACGAAGTCGGAGACGAGGAAGCTGACCTCGTACCAGTTGCCCGTGCTCTGGTTCACGGGGCCGACCTGCTCGAGGGAGACCCACGAGGCTCCGTTGTCGTCGGAGATGTCGACGAAGAAGATCTCGTTGTTCGGGTCGGCGCCGGCACCGTCGCCGTCGTTGGACCACCATCGAGCGTAGCTGACGGTCGTGCCCGCGGAGGTGGCGTCGAAGGAGGGCGAGATCAGCGTGGTGCAGCCGTCGTCGATGTCGAAGTTGCCGGAGCCGTTCTCGGTCACGAAGCAGAAGGAGCCGTCGAAGGCGGGGTCGGCCTCGCCACGAGTCCGGGTTCCGCTCGGGTTGGCTCGCTCCCAGGCGCCGGCGGTGAGTCCGGCGTCGTTCACGACGTCCCAGCCGATCGAGGAGAGCTCGAAGTCGTTCTCGTACGCGACGATCAGGTCGGTGGCCGAGAGGGCGGAGTACGCCGTTCCCGGTGCGTTCGCGGGGCTCGAGAAGGTCGAGCCGCCGTCGGCCTGGGCGGTCACGTAGAAGTCGACGATCGACTCGCACTCCGCGGCCGGGAGGGTCGCGGTGTAGGAGTTGCCCGAACCCTGCATCGCGACGCTGGTGAACGAGCCGCCGTCGACGCGGTAGAACAGTCGGCCGCTTCCGGGAATCGGATCGATGGAGACCGCGGTCACGTCGACCTGGAAGGTCGCTCCGCCGTTCGGGTCGACCGAGTCGGGAAGGCCGCCTGGGAACTCGAACGCGATGAAGTCGAGGTCCGGACCCGGGACGCCCTTGATGGTGCAGCCCGCGTTGATCTGGATGTAGTTCGGCGTACCGTCGTTGATGTTGCCGTTGTCGTCGTCGAGCGTCAGCCAGTCGATGGTGATGTTCGAGTTGATCGACGTGCCGTTGTGCAGCGGCATCGAGTTGATGAACAGGCTGTCGATGATCCCGACGGGCTTGCCCGCGGCGATCAGCTGCTCCCGGACCTCCCACACCATGCCGGACAGGAGCTGGCCGCAGGTGTGGATGGCGCTGCCGCAGCTGGAGCAGCCGCTGGCCGAGAAGGTGCAGTTGTTGTCCGCGTTGCGGATGCCGCTCGAGCACTGGTTCTGGTAGAAGCCCACGGCGAGTCGCGGGTCGCCGGTGATGAGCACGCCGACGCTGTCGCCGGCGCCTTCGCCGTACTGGCCCTGGCCGGAGCCGGCCCGGTCGACGAGGTGGTGTCCGTACTCGTGGTGGACGATCACGTCGAAGGTGGTGTTCGCACAGCCGCCACCGGCGTTGTAGAAGTTGATCGACGATCCGTTGTAGAACGCGTTGCAGCTGCCCGACACGCCCGTGTTGATCGTGAAGTTCTGCTGGGTGCCGATGGTCGGGAAGTTCGGCATCTGGTCGAGCGTGAAGTTCCGAACCTCCTCGGCGAAGTACACCGCGTTCGAGCGGGCTCGACTGGTGTCGTTCGAGTTGGACTGGTTGATGGTGATCATCCCGCTGCCGCCGTCGGGGATCGTCGTCGAGACGTCCTCCTGGCCACCGTCGCAGTTGAACCAGCGGGTCCGCGACTCGGCGTTGACGGTCACGCTGCCCGAACCGTTGGGGATCGTGACGACGCCGTTCCGGTCGGCGGTGTAGACGCTGCCGCCGACGGTCACGCGGGCGTGGGGGAGGGGCGAGGCCGACTCGGGGCCGCACTCCATCGAGAACTGGTCGGTCTTGTTCGCCATCACCGTCACCTGGACGTCGGCGTGCAGGACCTGGTTCTGCTCGAAGATGATCTCGCCGGTCACGGGGTCGGCGATGAAGCGGTACTTCATGTACTCGCCGAGGGTGTCGGTGCCCTCGAGGATGAACTCGACGCCGACGCGGGCGGGCTCGGTGACGCCGTCGGTGCCGGCGAACACGACCGAACGGGTGCCGGAGATCTCGGCGTCGGCGAATCGGAGGCGAGCCTGCGCGGAGGCGGCGTCCTCGTCGATCATGACGGGGGCCTCGGCGGCGAATCCGCCGACCTCGGGGACCTGGGCCGACGCGAGCACCACCGGGAAGCCCGGCTCGTTGCGGACGAGCACGCGAAGGGCGGAGTCGTAGACCGGGAGGTTGCCGACGTGGGGGATGTAGCCGAGGAGGATGAACTTCGGCTCGGCGGTCACCGGATCGGGCATGAGCGGGAGGGCGTGAAGGCCTTCGCCCCACGGGCCGATCGGGAGGAACTGCTCGGCTTCGACACCCCAGAGGTCCTTGGCGTTGTCGCGGACGAAGCTCGCGGCGGCGTCGATCGCATTGGCACCGCCTCCGAAGGCTCGTCCGAACACCCGCTCGATGCGGCCGTCGTTCTCGGCGAACGACGTGCCCGGGTTCGCCTGGAGGAATCGAGCCTTGCCGGCGGCTTCGATCGTGACGTTGCGGATCGAGGGGCCGCGTCGGTCGACGTCCGGCGTCCGGTCGGTACCAGCAACGGCGCAGAGGCCTGGAATCGCCAGGATCGTGGCCACGAGAGCGGTCTGCTTGAGGGTCATCTGATCTTCCTGATGTCTGATGGTGCGTCGGAAACGACTCACGGAGTCCATGGAGTCTAAGTCTTGGATCCACGGGGACCTCCCGTGTTCCTTTGATTCCACGATGCAATGGAGAAGTGGAGTCGGCCGTCCGAGTTCCGGGACGGTCGCTTATCGGACATCTAGAGGCGTCGAGCCCCCGTTTCATCGCTTGCGGGGAATGGACCATCCCTCTACCGTTGCCCGGATTCGCCTATGGCCAAGGGACGCCGAAAAGACGATCCGGACGCCGTCGTCATCGAGAATCGACGGGCCCGGCACGACTACCGGATCGGGGACACCCTCGAATGCGGGATTCGTCTGCTGGGAACCGAGGTGAAGTCGATCCGCGCCGGTCGGGCCAGCATCGCCGAGGGCTGGGTCCGGGCCGAGTCGGATCCGCTGGGACTGAGACTGCACGGGGTCCATGTCGCGGAGTACCCGCCTGCGGGGCCCCACCGTCAGCATGAAGCGGTCCGCACGCGGGTCCTGCTCGCCCACAAGAAGGAGATCCGGGAGCTTGCGAAGGCCCAGGACGGGGAGCATGCCACGCTGGTCCCCCTCAAGATCTACTTCAAGGACGGCCGGGCCAAGCTGCTGGTCGGCGTCGCCGAGGGGCGGAAGAAGGCCGACAAGAGGCAGGACATCGCCAAGAAGGAGGCGAAGCGCGACATCGAACGCGAACTTCGCCGTCGTCGGTGACGCGGCGGCAGCCTCCCGGGCCTCAGATCCCCCCGGCACCCATCGGGTAGGACACGGCCCCTCGGGGACTGCCCCCGCCGCAGAGCAGCCTCACGATCTCCGCGGCCGCCGACTCCGGGTCGAGCGTGGTCGTGGCCCGGCTCTTCGCGTCGTCCGGGACCAGCGGCGTGTCCACCCAGCCGAAGTTGATGCAATGAGCCTCGATGCCCGCCTTCCGGCCGGAGGCGTGGAGGACGTTGGTCAACCCGACCAGCCCGGCCTTCGAACACGTGTAGGCGACCGATCCCGGGAACGGACTTCCCGCGGCGAGCGAGCCGGCGTTCACGATCCGACCTCCGTTCGCGAGCTTCCCCCAGAGGACGTCGGCGAGGAGCCAGGGGGCGGTGAGGTTCACGCGGAGGTGGCGTTCGAAACTCGGGTGGTTCGCCTCGCCCATCGAGATTGGATCGAAGATCCCCGCGACGTTGGCGAGCCCATCCAGCCGAGGCAGCGCCTCCACCTCGCGGGCGATCGCGTGGGTCGTGGCCTCGAGGTCCTCGAGGTCCCCGGCGACGCGCCGGATCTCCCCCGAGCCGTCGGCGATGGGATCGGGAATCGACCGGAGCCCGTCGGCGTCCCGATCGGACGCGATCACGATCCAGCCCCGGTCGAGAAGCATGGTCGCGACGTTCCGTCCGATGCCGGAGGCCGCGCCGGTGACCACGGCGGACCGCGTTCGACCCGCGGGAGGGGCCTCGCCGGTCACTCGTTCGATTCCGGCAGGAGCGGGTGGGGGCGACCGACTCGTTCGTCGCGTCGCCCGTCGACGCAGGCCACGATCTCCCGGGCGACCGCTTCCGGGGGAAGGGCGGCATCCTTGGGAACGACCGACTCGTCGAAGAGGCCTCGAAGCATCTCGGTCTCGACGATCCCCGGGTTGATGGTGAACGCCCGGACACCGGAATCCCCGGTCTCCGCCATGATCGAACGGGAGAGCGAGTCGAGCCCCGCCTTGCTCGCCGCGTAGGCGGTGAAGCCCGTGAAGGGATCGATGGAGGCCATCGAGGAGACGTTCACGACGCAGCCCCGGTGCTCGACCAGCATTCCCCAGGCCGAGGAGACCAGCACGATCGGACCCACGAGGTTCGTGTCGAGCATCCTCCGGACGTAGGCCGCGTCCGTCTCCTCGATCGGGACCTGGCTCGCCGCACCGGCGTTGTTCACGATGACGTCGAGACGCCCGAATCGATCGCGGATCGCGTCGATCGCGTCGACGCACGCGGCGTCGTCGGTCAGGTCCGCTTCAAGGACGAGCGAGTCGGTCCCGGGGGGGAGGGCCGCCGCCGTGGCCTCGAGCCTCCCGGGCGATCGTCCGAGCAGCGCCAGGCGATGGCCGTGCTCCGCGAGGGCGATCGCGGTGGCTCGACCGATGCCGCCTCCGGCCCCGGTGACGAGCGCCACCGGTCCTTCGTTCGGATCAGCCGACACCGAAGAGCCTGCCCAGGTCGTTGAAGAAGGTGACGATGAACAGGGTTCCGATCAGGGCGAGTCCGACGAGGGCCGCCGCATTCTGGAACGGGATCGACGGGGGACGTCCCCGGATCTTCTCGTAGACGAGGAAGAGGAACAGGCCCCCGTCGACGATCGGGAGGGGCAGGAAGTTCAGGACCGCGAGGTTCACGCTGATCATCGCGAGGAAGAACAGGAGGTACGTCATCCCCCGATCGGCGACCTTCGTGCCGATGTGGACGATGCCGACCGGGCCGTGGAGCTGCTTGACGCTCACGGAGCCCCGGACGAGTCGATTGATCGTCAAGTAGGTCAGTTCGATCATCCGCCAGGTCTGGCGGAAGCCCATCGCGACCGCCTCGATCGGATTGCCCCGGGCCGTGAGGGTCGTCTGCAGGGGCTCGAACCAGTTCGACGGGAGCGGAGGGGTCCATCCGAGGGCGTGCAGCGCCTCGATGTCCTCGGCGGAGAGGACGATCGACTCGACCGTCGGCTCCGCGCCTTCGGTCGGGAGCAGGAAGGCGAGTTCGACCTCGGTCGACTCGCCCGCGTTCCTCGCCGGGTTCGTCGCGGACAGCAGGCCGGCACGCAGGTCGCCCCAGTTCGACACCGGTCGATCGCCGACCCGGATGATGGTCGTCCCCGGAAGGAGGCGGAGGGGGGCGATCGGCGTGGCGACCATCCGGGCGGCATCGATCGGATTCGCCGTCCGCGGGACGTCGATCGCCGCGCCGGGCAGCACGCCGATCATCCCGTTGCCGTCCACCGAGACCTGGAGTTCGAGAGGGCGGCCGTCGCGGAGCACGACCATCGGGATCGTGCGGCCCGGCCGGTCCTGGATGGCGGCTCGGAACTCGTTCATGCGCGGCGCCGAGACGTCGGCGATCCGCAGGACGACGTCGCCGGCCCGGAGCACGTCGGCGTTCCGCCCGCCGGCGGGCACGTCCTCGATGCGCACCAGGGGGACGAGCCCGATCAGGCCCTGTTCGGGCCCGCGGTCGGCGGTGGGATCGGGGATCGACTCGAGCTCCGGTCGGGCCTCCAGTGGGATCACGACGGGCGTCGCGCCGGCCGGCTTCGGTTGGAACGTGACCGTGACTCTCGATCCGGAGGCATCGTCGACGAGTCGATCGAACTGCGTCCACTCGTCGACCGGTGTTCCGTCGACCTCGGTGATCCGGGCGCCCAGCAGCTCCGCCGCGGCCTCTTCGCCCACCACCTCGGCGAGGTACGGGAGGAGGATCGGATCGGATCCGAGCACGGTGCTCGAGGCGGGAAGCAGGCCCATCATCCGCATGTCGGTCGCCTGGTCGAACTCGGGTTCGATCGTGAAGACCAGCGGCTGTTCCCGTCCCGGTCGATCGACCGTCACGTCGAGCGGGCGACCCGGCACGCTCATGGCGGATTCGATCATCACGTCGGAGAAGGTCAGGGTCGGCGTTCCATCGATGGAGGACACCCGGTCCCCGGGCTCGATCCGTTCCCGCCCCTCGCCGCTGGCGGTCGCCGCGGCGGCGGGGGAACCGGGGGCGATGGCCCCGACGATCGGTGCCTCGAACCGGACGCCGACCACGAACGCGATCACGAACATGACGATCGCGGTGATCAGGTTCATGATCACGCCGGCGCTCACGACGACCATCCGCTTGCCGACGGGGGTCCGCCCGTAGCTCCGGGGATCCTCGCTCGTCGCCGCCGGGTTGCCGTCCTCCTGGCCGAGCATCTTGACGAAGCCGCCGATCGGAAGGAGTCGGAGGGAATACTCGGTCTCGCCCAGGCCCTGTTCCTCGAGCTCGCGGTCGGAGAGCTGGATCGGCAGCTTGCCGGTCCTCGCCTTGACGACCTCGTCGCACGATCCGAACCGGAGACCGACGCCCTTCCGGTAGCTCGCGACGACCGGGCCCATGCCGATCGCGAATCCGTCCGCCCGGATGCCGGCCCAGCGGGCGGCGAGGAAGTGGCCGAGCTCGTGCAGCGCGATGAGCAGGCCGAATCCGAGGACGATGAGCAGGATGTTGCTTCCGGTTCCGAGCAGTTCCAACCGAGATCTCCAGCTCGTTCAAACGCGGCGAGGCGCACCGTGTCCTCGTCCCAGGTGGTCGCAGGCCGTGGAAAGGATAGCCTCGGCCGGGGCCGGGCCCTCAGTCGCGGCTGGTCGTGAGGCCCCGTCGCTCGTCCAGTCGGGCGTCGACGAAGCGCCTCGCCTCGGCGTCCGCGGCCAGCACGTCCTCGAGTCCGTGGATCTCCCCGGGATCGATCGATCCGAGGGCGTCCGCCACGAGTTCGGGGATTCGGCCGAAGGGGATTCGCCCGGCGAGGAACGCCTCGACCGCGGCCTCGTTCGCGGCGTTGAACGTCGCCCCGGCGGTTCCGCCCGAGCGGATGGCCTCGAGGGCGAGCCCGGGCGCCGGGAAGCGGTCGTGATCGACGGGTTCGAAGACCAGCTCGCGAAGCGTCGCGTAGTCGAGGCTCGGGGCGCAACCGGCCACGCGCTCGGGATGGCACATCGCGTACTGGATCGGCATCCGCATGTCCGGCGGCGAGAGCTGGGCGATCGACGAGCCGTCGACGAACTCCACGAAGCTGTGCACGATCGACTGCGGGTGGACGATCGCGTCCAGGCGATCCGCGTCGACGTCGAAGAGCCAGTGTGCCTCGATGAGCTCGAGGCCCTTGTTCATCATGGACGCCGAATCGATGGTCACCTTCCGGCCCATCGACCACGTCGGGTGGTCGAGCGCCTGTTCGACGGTGGCCGACATGATCCGGTCGCGACTCCAGGTGCGGAAGGGCCCGCCGGACGCGGTGAGGACGATCTTCGAGATCTCGTCGGTGGTGCGACCGGAACGCACGCACTGGTGGACCGCCGCATGCTCGCTGTCGATCGGCACGATCTCGACCCCGGCCTTGCGGGCGGCGGTGGTCACGAGCGCCCCCGCGGCGACGAGGGTCTCCTTGTTCGCGAGGGCGATGTCGCATCCGATCTCGATCGCCTCGAGCACGGCGGGAATGCCCGCGGCACCGACCATCGCGGCGATCACGAGGTCTCCCGGCCGAGCGACGTCCCGGACCAGCTGGGCGGCCGACTCCGGACCGATCCGCGTTCGACGGCCGGGCTCCTCCACCCACCCGGCCGGCGGTTCGGCGATGGCCGCATCGGGGACCGCGAACCGGGTGCACTGGGCGTCTAGGTCGGCGGCGCGGGTGCCGGCGGCGAGACCGACGACGTCGAATCGTGGACCGGGCGTCGACGAGGCATCGAGGTTCGCGACCACGTCGAGTGCATTGACCCCGATGGACCCGGTGCAGCCCAGGATGATCAGGCGACGGGGTTCAGGAGTGTCCATGGTTCCTCGCGAGGATCGTTCGCCGGCCGGTCATCGATCTTCCCGGTTCTCGGGGCCCGCGGCGCCGGTTCGCTGGAATCGGCCGCCGTAGAGCGACCGTCGTCGAGGCCGGGGCGTACCTGCCGGCGCCGCCTCGGCCGCCGTGGTGGACGGCTCGGACGCCGCATCCTCGTCGTCCTCCTCGTCGGCGTTCTCGACGGTCGGTTCCTCGTCCACCTCGTCCGCATCTCCAACGTCGTCCGCGGCGACCGGTTCGACGTCGTCGACGGTGGGCTCCGGCTCGTCACCGGCTTCGTCGGCCGCGGACGACTCATCGTCACTCGCCGGTTCGACGTCGCCCTCGCCCTCGCGCTTCCCTTCCGACTCGTCGCCGTCGCCGCCGCGGCCCCGACGGCGTCGGCCGCCACGCCTTCGGCGACGTCGCTTCTTCTTCGGCGGGGCGTCCTCGTCGGTCCCGGCGTCCGAACCCTCCGGGCTCGACTCGGCGGCTTCGCCGTGCTCGCCGTCGGTCGACGGCGGGTCGTCGGACGCCTCCGCCGCGGGCGGCTCGAACAGCGAGCGGACGGGGATGATCATGTCCGCGGGAATCGACGACTGGTGACCCTTGAGCTCGAGCTCCGCGATCTTCTCGGCCACGGCGTCGAGCAGTTCACGGCTCTTGATGCCGAGCTCCTTCGCCAGGGCGTGGACCTTGATCGGCTCGGTCGGCACCGGAATCGACGGCACATCCGCCTGGTCGGCATCCCCGCCACGGCCGCGTCGGCGTCGACGTCGACGCCGGCGTCGACGACCCCCGGTCTCCTCGCCGTCACCTTCCGAGGATCCATCGCTGGATTCACTCGATTCGGTCGAGGCGTCCTCGAGGATCTCGTCGTCCTCGTCGTCGTCCTCGTCCTCGAAACCGCCGGCCAGCGCGATCGCGACGACATCCGCCGGCGCGGGCTTGCGTCGTCGACGCCGTCTGCGGCGTCCCCCGGAGCCGGACGTCTCCTCCGTCTCGTCGGCCTCGACGATCTCGGTCGGGAGCGACTCGACGTCGGGCTTCGAGATCCTGGGAAGCCGGGAGAGATCGAGGTCGGCGTTGCGGTCGTCGTAGGCGTAGGCGTCGAAGCGGTCGCCGGAGATCTGCTCCGAGATCCGGATGTCGATCCGGCCTCCGCTCTCGCGTTCCAGGGCATCGATGCGGCGTCGGTGGCCGGCGAGGAGGGCACTGGCCACTCGGGCCCCGCAGACGAGCTCCACCCGGGCCACCGCGTCGATCGCGAGGAGCCTGGAGGCCCGACGGACCGCGTCCGCCGCCACGGAGTCCGCGTTGCGGATCTCGCCGAGGCCGTTGCAGCTGCTGCAGGGGGAGAAGTACTGGCTGCGGATGCTCGGACGAATCCGCTGGCGAGTCATCTCGACCAGCCCGAACTCGCTGATCGGAAGGAAGGTGGTCCTCGCCCGGTCACGGGCGAGGTTCTCCGCGAGACGTTCCTCCATGAGCTTGCGGTTCCGGGCGAACCTCATGTCGATGAGGTCGCAGACCACGAGCCCACCCTGGTCTCGGAGGCGAAGCTGGCGGGCGATCTCGTCGACCGCCTCGCGGTTCGTGGACACCGCATTCGCTTCCGCGTCCTTCGCGCCGCGACTCCTGCCGGAGTTGACGTCGATGGCGACCATCGCCTCGGTCTGGTCGATGACGAGGGCGCCGCCGGACTTCAGGGGCACCTCCCGGGCGTGGATCATCTCGATCTGGGACTCGAGGCCGAAGGCGTCGAAGAGCGGGATGGCGTCGTCGTAGTGGCGGACCTTGGGGCCGGACTTCGGGGCGATGACCTTGAGGAACGTCGAGGCCCGCTCGAAACCGGTGGTGGAGTTGACGACGATCGAACCGATCGAGTCGTCGACCACGTCGCGGATCGTCCGGACGAGCAGGTCGCCCTCGGTGTACAGCTCGCTCGGGGCACCGACCTTGTCCATCCGCTTCTCGAGCTGCTCCCAGACCCGGCGGAGGTAGGTCACGTCGCGCTTGAGTTCGGTCTTGGTCTTGTCGTAGCCCGCCGTGCGGAGGATGAAGCCGAAGCCCTCCGGAAGATCCAGCTGGTCGAGGATCTTCCGCATCCGGTCACGTTGCTCGTCGTCGACCTTTCGGCTGACGCCGACGCGATCCATGCCGGGCATCATCACCATCAGGCGGCCGGGGATCGAGAGGTAGCTGGTGACCGTCGGGCCCTTGGTCCCGACGCCCTGCTTGAGGACCTGGACGAGGATCTCCTGGCCCTTCTTGAGGGCCTCCTCGATCGGGGGACGATCGCGGCGTGGCGTCTTCCGCCCGACCTTCTCCGTCTTGTCCCCTCCGGGGAAGTAGCGGGGATGGAGATCGGAGACGTGGAGGAAGCCGTTCATCCCCTGGCCGTAGTCGACGAAGGCGGCCTGGATCGCACGTTCGACGTTGACGACCCTCGCCTTGTAGATGTTCCCGACGGCGGTGCTGGACTGGGCTCGTTCGACGAACAGTTCCTCGAGCCGTCCGTTCTCGAGGATGCCGATCCGGCACGACTCGCCGGGAACCTCGTCGACGAGCATCAGCCTCGAGCCCTTGGGGGCCTTCGGACCGCTCGGCGTGACCTCGATCGCGGCGCGGTCCGGTCGTCGGCGATCACGACGGCCCTTGGACTTCGGCTTGTCCGTCGAGGAGCCTTCGCCCTCTTCCGCGTCGGCGGACTTGCCCTCGGACTTCCGGCTGCTCTTGCGGGTGGTCTTCTTCCGTCGGGAGCCCGACTCCCCGGAGTCGGTGTCGGCCGCTTCGACGGCCGGGTCGTCCGCCGGCGACTCGATGGTCTCGTCGGTCTCGATCGAGCTGGTCGCCGCCTTCCTGGCGGTCTTCTTGGTGGTCTTCTTGGTGGCGGCCTTCTTGGTGGTCGCCTTCTTGGTGGCGGCCTTCTTGGTGGTCGCCTTCTTGGTGGCGGCCTTCTTGGTGGTCTTCTTGGTGGCGGCCTTCTTGGTGGTCGCCTTCTTGGTGGTCGCCTTCTTGGTGGTCGCCTTCCTGGTGGTGGCGGCCTCGCCGGCGTCGGTCGATGAATCGTCGGACGTGGTCATGGTGTTCTCCATGCCTCGTCGAGCGATCGAGTCGGGTCGGGGGGATCAGGTCACTCGCCGTGTCGACGGCATCGGGGCCGTCTTGGGAGTCTTCGAGCGGGTCGCCGGGCGGGAATCGGAGTTCCCGGGAACGGTCTTCGCGCTCGATCCGGCACGTCCTTCGACACGGTGGCTGTCGCCTGCGTGTCGGCAGGGGCAGGAGCGGCGGCGACCTCGATCGGCGATCCCGGGATCTTCGGACGGCTCACAGGCTCGTTTCCGCGTCCCGGGGCGTCGCGGCGACCGACACGTGTCGGCGGCGCGGCCCTGCATCCTGTCGGGGCTCCTCGTGTCGGAGCCGTGCTGGTCCTGGCTCCCTCGATGCGAACAAGGTCGGTCGAGGAGGCGTTCGTCTTCGTTTCTCCGGGAAGGATCCCGGTGTGGTGGAACCGCCTCGGAAGGCGGAAGGGTGAGTTTGCTGCCGGGTCAGTCGGCGGTCCAACCGCCAGGCGACCCGGGATCGATCTTGCGCAATTCGTCGCGGAGGTAGTTGAGGACCTGCCGCTCGGAGTCGAACGTCCCGACCTTTCGGGCGATGCGTTCGCAGTGCTCTATGGACACGGCCCGAATCACCGTCTTGATCAGCGGGATCTGAGCCGGGACCAGGGAGAGTGTACGAAGGCCGAGACCCAGCAGCAACATCGTGTAGATGGGCTCGCCCGCGATCTCCCCGCACAAGGAGACAGCGACATCCCGCCTGCGGGCGGCACGAACCACGTTCTTGATCAGCTGGATGACGGCCGGATTGGCCCCTGTGTAGAGGCCGGCGACCCGCTCGTTGCCGCGGTCCACGGCCAGCGTGTACTGGATCAGGTCGTTCGTCCCGATCGAGAAGAAATCGACCTCGCCGGCGAAGGAGCGGGCCATGAGGGCCGCGGACGGGACCTCGACCATCATGCCGACCTCGCAGTCCGTCCCGTGCTCGACGCCTTCCTCCGCGAGCTCCTCGAGCACGTCCACGACGAGCATCTTGGCCTCCCGGATCTCCATCACGTTGGACACCAGGGGGAACATGATCTTC
>JAYZBK010000115.1:0-2662 GCA_036339295.1 Planctomycetota bacterium | reverse complement strand
CGCCGGCAGGCGCCGCCCCCGGCGAACGGAGCGGGGGATGTTCAGGCTCGATCGCGGCCGCCCTCGATCGACCGGCCGCGTCGAGGGCCGATCGGCTGAGCTCGACGCGGTCGATGCCGCGCAGGCGGCCGATGGCACCCGGCGCGGTGGCGACGAACTCATCGAGCCTCGCGTGCCGCTCGGTACGGCCCTGCCCCGGGCGGCGAGCCGCGCGGTGGTACGGACGGGCCGCGGACGGTTGGATCCGATGGCCGGAGGTCGTCCCGTCGGGGCGGGGGCCGCCGCCACCGGGGTCATCGCCGTCGAGTTCGGAGGTCGCGACATCCTCCGCCCGGGCCGGGGACTCCTCCCGGAGCCCGCACCAGCGGAGGAAGCGAGCGACGATGGAGCCGATCGGGGATCGCTTCGAGGGACGACGGGCGGGCCCGCCCACGGGACGGACGGAGCCGTAGGAATGGGCGACGACGGTCAGGCGATCTCCATCGGGAACGAGGGATCGGACGTAGTCACCACCGGGGCCGAGCTGGACGAGAGGCATGGTCATGGCGAATCCCTGGACTTCGGTCTTGCGAGGAGGCGAGTGGACGACGCGACGGTCGAACCCGGAACACCTCCGGTGCCTGATCTTGTTCGGTCCTTGGTCGGGAATGGCTCCAGAATTCGTTCGGGGAATGTTACCCTATCAAAGGCCGGACGGTTCGCCGATAAAAACAGCACCACCTCGCCGGGGGCCGTTCGCGAGGCGGTGCCTGTGCCCGAACGTCGGGCAGCAGGTCCACCGTAGACCCCGCCGAGGGCCGGCCCGGGACCCTTGCCCTTTTTCCATGCGGCCGGCGAGGGTCGACTGGTAGGTTCTCCATCCTGATGACCGATCCGAGCCCGCCAGCCGAGCCTTCGCAGCCCCTGCCGGACCGCATTCCCTTCGGCCGGCCTGCGAGGGACTGCTGGTCGCTCGAGCCGGGGCTGGTGTTCCTCAATCACGGTTCCTTCGGGGCGGTCCCGAACTGGCTCCGGGATCGGGCCGCCGCGACTCGGCGATCGCTGGAGTCGAACCCGGTCGCCGAGGTCTGGAGACGGGGGATTCCAGAGACCCGTCGGGCTGCTTCGCAGGTCGCCGAGTTCGTCGGGGCGCCTCCGGACCTGACCGGCCTCGTGCTGAACGCGACGACGGGCATGAACGCCCTCATCCAGTCGCTCCCGCTCGAGGCCGGAGACGAGGTGCTGCATGTCGACCAGGGCTACAACGCGGTGTGGCAGACGCTTCTTCTCGCCGCCCGCCGCCGCGGGATCGTGCCGAGGAAGGTGACGCTTCCCCTCCCGGTGTCGTCGGAGGAGGACGTCCTCGAGGCCTTCGAGTCGGCCAGCGGCCCTCGGACGAGGCTCTGGGTCCTCGACCAGGTGACGTCCCCGACGGCACTCGTGCTTCCGGTCGAGCGACTCGTGGAACTCGCCCGCAGTCTCGGCATCGAGGTGATCGTCGACGGCGCCCATGCCCCGGGGATGCTCGATCGACCGGCGGCCGACGCCCGCGGGGCCGCGGGATGGACCGGCAATCTCCACAAGTGGCCGTGCGCCCTTCGCGGGGCGGCGGTCACCACGGTCCGGGAGGATCTCGCGGAGACGATCAAGCCCCCCGTGGTGAGCCACCATCTCGACCAGTCCTTCGCCGCCGAGTTCGACTGGCAGGGGACCCACGATCCGACGCCCTGGATCCTCGCCCCGGAAGCCATTCGATTCATGGACCGGTTCGGCGGCTGGACGGACGTGAGAGACCGCAACCGCGAGCTGACGATCAAGGCGCACGCGATGCTCTGCGATCGCCTCGGGGTGGACCCGATCTGCCCGCTCGACGGCTCGATGACCGGCTTCATGGCGACGGTTCGACTCCCCGACCCCCTCCAGCCCGGACACGGAGGACCGCCGCTGGAGTCCAGCAACGCGATCCCGGGCCCGGACGGCCTGCCGGTGATCGTGATGGACGAGGTCCATCGGCGGCTCCTGGCGGATCACCGCATCGAGATTCCCGTGGTGACGCACGAAGGGTCTCGCTTCGTCCGCTTCAGCGTCCACGTCTACAACCACTGGGACGAGTACGTCGCGCTCGCCGAGGCGGTGAGCAAGATCGCCGGGGCCTCCCGATGAGCTCGGTCCTGGTCTTCGAGCCGAGAAGCGAGGGCCACCATGTTCCCTGGGCCGCGCTCATCACGAAGACCCTGGTCGACGCAGGACACCGGACGATCCTCGCGCATGGCCCCGATGCGGACCAGCTCGCCCGCATCGAGGCGACCCAGCCCGGCGTCCTCGATTCCGTCGTACGACATCCGATCGCACCCGACCGACGACCCACCGGCCGTTCGGCGCTCGAGGCGCTGGCCCGGGCGGTGGAGACCCATCGTCCCGATCGCATCCTCGTGGCCAACCTCGACGAGTTCGCCCCGTCGACCTTCCGGAGGGCCTGCCTCGGCCACCGACTGCCGCCCGCGGTTCGAGGTCGCCTTCGAGGCATCTACATCCGACCGCGGCCGCTGGATCCGGGGCAGGGCGGGCTTCGGGTCGCGTTGATGAGGATGGGACTGGAGCGGCTTGCCCGGCGAGGGGAGATCGAGCGACTCGGCGTGCTCGACGAGAACCTCGTGGCATCGGGACCCCGCTTCGGCATTCC
>JAYZBK010000114.1:0-7115 GCA_036339295.1 Planctomycetota bacterium | reverse complement strand
CGGTCGCAACGGCTACATGAACATCATCCCGGCGAGCACCGGTGCGGCGAAGGCCGTCGCCCTCTGCATCCCCGAGATCAAGGGCAAGCTGACCGGCATGGCCTTCCGCGTGCCGACCGCGAACGTCAGCTGCGTCGACCTCACCTTCCGAACCGGGAAGAGCACGAGCCTCGCGGACATCAACGCCGCGATGAAGGCCGCCGCGAACGGCTCGATGAAGGGCTACCTCGGCTACACCGAGGACGAGGTCGTCTCGAGCGACTTCATCGGCGACGCCCACAGCTCCATCTTCGACGCCGGCGCCGGCATCGAGCTGAACGATCGCTTCTTCAAGGTCGTGAGCTGGTACGACAACGAGGCCGGCTACGCCAACCGCTGCCTCGACATGCTGACGATGATGGCCGAGAAGGACGGAAAGGCCTGATCGGGGCCGTGCAAGCGAGTTCTTGACAGTCCCTTCGGGGGCCCCTAGAATTCGCGATCCAAACTGGCTGCGGGGTAGAGCAGTCTGGTAGCTCGTCGGGCTCATAACCCGGAGGTCGCAGGTTCGAATCCTGTCCCCGCTATTGAAAGCCGCGTCGGACCAAGCGTCCGACGCGGCTTTGTTCTTGGTCGCTCGAACCCAAGAACTCGCGTCGTGGGGCGGGCGCCGGACCCGATCGCCTCGGAATCCTTGTTTCGTTGACCGGTCTCCCGAGGATGGGGTCGAGGGCGATCGTGCCCGCATGCGACCCATCGTTCCATGTCCCGGAGATCCTGGGTGGACCCGAAGCGAGCACGCCGCGTCATCATCGGTCCCTCCGTGGCCGCGGCGTGCCTCGGCGTCGGTTCGGCCGCCCATGCCGAAGGCCACTGGCGCTTCGAGGAGGCGCGCGGCGCGATCGTGCTCGATTCGGGACCTCATGGCCTGCACGGCACGCTGAACGACCGGCCCTCCCGGTCCATGGACGTTCCGGTCGGCGTCGTGCCCCAGAACGATCTCGCGAACGACCATTCGCTGGACCTCGGCTGGCTCGACACGTCCAGCGGCGGCCAGTTCACCGTCGAGGATCCGACCGGGCAGTTGACCTTCGGCCATCGCAGCTTCACCATCGAGGCGTGGGTGAGGCTCGACCACGTCAGCGACAGCGGCAGCTCGAACCAGCGGCAGTGGCTCTGCATGAAGAAACCGCTTCCTTCCGCGGACGGTGAACTGGACTACGGATTCCTCGTCCAGGCGGGATCGGCGGGAACGTCGGGGCGGGAGCTCGCCTTCATCCACGGCGACGACGGCGTCTCGACCACCATCGTGAGCACGCTCGAGATCACGGACCTGGACTGGCACTTCGTCAGCGTCGCGTACGACCTGGAGGACAAGGCGCTCCGCTTCGGGATCGACGGGGCGTTCGAGACCGTGGCCCTCGACAAGCCGGGGTTCTTCGTGGCGGTGCCGGTCCTGAACTCGGGGCCCCTCCGTGTCGGTGGCCATCAGAACGCCGGTGGGACCAACAACCAGTTCCTGCGAGGTTCGATCGACGAACTGCGGATCAGTCGCGGATTCCTGCCGACCGATCGACTGCTCGACGCGGCGTGGCCGGACTGCAACCGCAACGGCATCCCGGACGCATCGGACCTCCTCGACGGAACGAGCGACGATTGCAACGACAACTTCATTCCCGACGAGTGCGACGTCACGTCCGGGGCGAGCCTCGACTGCCAGGGCGACGGGATCCCGGACGAGTGCCAGCTGGCGGTTCCCGCGTCCTATCGGTGGGACGACGATCGCTGGGATGGATGGGTCGGGTACTCGACCACCTTCTCCGACGGCGCGTACACCGGGTGGCTCGAGAACTTCACCGTGAAGGACGGAGCGAGCCTGATCACCCATGTGGACATGCAGGTGAGCGAACTGGCGGTCGGAGGGAGCATGACGCTCCACGTCTGGTCCGATCCCGATGGCGACGGCGATCCGACCGATGCACAGGTGCTCTCCTCGCTGCCGGTCCAGATCGATGCGTCGATGGGCTACCAGTTCGTCCGGTTCGACGTGCCGGACGTGGACGTCGGTCCGGACGGCGTCTCGTTCTTCGTCGGTGGCGTGATGCACCAACCGGTCTCCTCCGCCTTGATGATCGACTTCGCCCCGCCGCACTACTTCGGGGTGAGTTGGATCGTCGGGCGCAGCACCCCGATCGACCCGAACGATCTCTCCGCCGACGCGGTCGAGTTCGCCCTGATCGAGGCCTCGTTCCCGGGGAACTACGTGGTGCGGGCCGTCTCCGACCCCGGACTGGGGTACGACGACTGCAACGGGAACGGCGTGCCGGACCGGTGCGACATCGAGTCGGGCAGCGGAGACCTCGATGGCAACGGCGTCCCGGACGAGTGCGAGTGCGTCGGTGACGCCGATGGGGACGGCGAGGTCGACGCACGCGACCTGGCCGCCATCCTCGCTGCGTGGGGCGCGTGCGACGCCTGTCCCGAGGATCTCGACGGCTCCGGAGAGGTCGGCGCCGGCGACCTGGCCTTGATCCTGGTGGGCTGGGGGGATTGCTGAGGAACCGTTTGGAACACCGCTGAACGACCCGTGGCAGGCGGGACGTGCAGACCGCACCGGTCCGGATTTCGGCCGCGCTCTATGCTGCCGCCGAAGCTCATTCTTCTCCATTTCCCGATCTCGAGGGTCCCTACGGTGATTCAGATTCTTCGACGTGTGCTCTTCCTTGTTCCGCTGCTCGTCCTCGCCCCCACGGCCCGCGGGCAGGACACGGTCGAGTCCTATCTCCGCGAGTATCCGAACCAGGAGCAGGTGAAGATGATGAACGCCTGGCTCGAGAAGAACGGGAAGGGGACCTTCCAGTTCACGGGTCTCGTCGATCCGAGCGACGCCACGGTGGTCACCCCCCAGGCCACCGTCGATTACGGCTACAACTGGTTCTCGATCTCGGACGGACCGGCCATCGTCACCACGCCGGAGTACGACAAGTTCCTTTCGGTGTCGATCTTCGACATGAGGCACAACGTTCCGGCGGTCATCACCAATCCGGATCGACCGATTCTTCTCAAGCGACCGGGCCAGGAGATCCCGGAAGGCGAGTTCGATGTGGTCGAACTCGAGACCGACCAGGGTCTCGTCCTGACCCGGATGGTCGTCGTCGACAACCTGGACGAGGTCGTGGCGGCCCGACCACGGTTCACCATGCAGGGGGGAAAGGGAGACATGCGGCGCGACGTTCAACGCTTCTCTCCGGAGACGGAGAAGAACGCTCAGGCGGTCATCGACGCCGTGATCACCTACATCGATCCTGACGACGCCTTCGGCCGGGTCAGCGGCGACGTCAGCTTCCTCGACCTGGCTGCGGGCGTGAAGCTCGGGCAGCTTGGGACGCCGGCCGACACCGTGCGGTACGGCACCATCCTCGCCGACGATGCCGGAGAGCCCCTGACGGGCGATGCGACCTACGTGGTGACCGTGCCCGGGGGCCTCCACGAACCGGAGGGCTACTTCTCGGTCACCCTCTACGGCACGGACAACAAGCTGCTCATCCCGAACGACCAGGGGATCTACGACCGCACCACGTTCTCGGCCGAGCCGAACGACGACGGCACGTACACGATCACCTTGAGCCCGAGCGGCGACGGGAAGAACGGGATCCCGACCGGGAAGGACTTCTACGGCATCCTTCGGTCGTACGTTCCCAGTCCCGGGGCGACCATGAAGGTCCGGGTCGAGAAGCAATAGTCCGGAGGCACGGATCCCCCGGGCGTGGGCCAAGGATCAGAGGTCCTCCAGGGCCTCGACCACGACTTCGGTCCTCACCGATCTGGCGATGAAGCAGTGCCTGTGCGCGTCTCGATGCAATTCGGCGAGTACGCCCTCGTCCGGTGCCCCCTCGCCTCCGAACTCGATGCTCGGCCTCAGCACGACCCGGGTGATCGCCATCCCACCCTCTTCCGTTCTCTCCAGCCGGCCGACCGCCTCGTCGACGTACGAATCCATGACGAGTCCCTGCTTGGTGCAGAGGGCTAGGAACGTCAGCATGTGGCAGGCGGAGAGCGACGCGATGAACGCCTCCTCGGGATCGACGCATGACGGGTCGCCCTTGTAGGCGGGGGCGGCGGAGGCCCTGACGGATTCACCGCCGTCGAACTCCCACGCGTGCTCCCGGTTGTACGTCGAGTAGGCGAAGTCGTCGCTCGTTCGCCGCCAGCGAATCACCGCGGAATGCTCGGACATGCACGGACTCCCTTCGATCGGTTCGGTTCGTTTCGAATCCCCGGGGCCGGACGGCCATGCCACGGGCGGAGGCCGCCTTCGCATCAGTCCCGATGGTCGGTGGTCGCCTTGAAGAACGTCGCGACGAGCCGCCCCGCACCGGACGGCAGTCGGTGTCCCTCGTCGTGGATGAAGGTCACGAGAAGGTCTCCGGCGGGGGAGGGATGGACGAGGCAGCCGGGATGATCGCCCCACGGTCGCGGATCCCCGCAGTCGAACCGCCGCCGCAACGCATCGATCGTGCGCTGCTGCCAGGCCATCTTCACGAGGTCGTCGTTCCGGCCGGCGAGGTGCATGATCGGGATCGTCGGCGCCTTGCGACCGCGGTGCCGGTTCGCGGTCGAGGCGGAGGGCGCGATCGCGGCGAGGCGGTCGCCGCGTTCCAGGAGCAGCGTGTAGGTGAAGCCGCCGCCGTTCGAGTGGCCGGTCGAGAAGACGAGCTCCGGGTCCACGCTGCCGCGGTCCACCAGGTCCGCGTGCATCGCATCGAAGAATCGAAGGTCGCGGTTCGGCTGGTCGTCGATCGTCGACTTCCAGCCCGATCGCCTTCCCTCGGGGTCGGTGAGCTGGCCGGGGGTCGGCAGCCCCTGTGGATGGACGACGATCGCCTCCGGCCAGTGCCGGTGGATCGCGAACCGACGCGAGATGCTCCGGGCGTTGCCTCCGTGGCCGTGCCAGACGAAGACGAGGGGGGCCTGTTCGCCGGGATCGATGGCGGGGAAGTGGACGAGGGCCGTCCGCTCGACGCCGTCGACGTCCCAGCGCATCGTCTCGGTCCGCTTCCGCTCCCCCGGACTCGCAGGCGCGGCCTGCCCGTCGACCTCGACCCTCGTCGTCTCGTCGCGACGGCGAAGGTCGACCATCGCGCGGCCCATCGCCTCGCCGACCTCCATGTACGTCTCGGCGTGGCCCCCGTAATGGCTGTTCGACGCGCCGCCCTTCGAGAGCGGATGCGTGTAGATGGTCCTGACGGTGTCCTTGAATCCGGGGTGTCGCCCCGAGTCGCCGTCGACCGCGAGCATCGCATCGAGGATGAGGCCCTCGTTGCCTTCCGAGCCCTTCGCCGTCTGGCCGAGCGTGGCGATCACGAAGGGGGCGTCCGCTGCGTCGAACTCGCGGCGGAGCGATTCGATCAGCCGTACGAGGTTCTCCTCGTACTTCCGGGCGTGGGCCTCCTGGTAGCGGTCCTTGTCGCCCTGCCACCAGAAGAAACCGGCGACCTCGTGCCCCTTGGCGCCGGGATAGTGCTTCTCGAGGTCGTCCAGCACCGCCTTGGCGCGGGCGACGTCGCCTTCGTACTGCATCCCGGCATGCCAGCCGATCGGCTCGGGTTCGGTGCCGGTCTCCCAGGAGAGCGGCGACTCGCGATAGCCCGCGTAGGTCCTGCCTTCGAACTCGGACCGCTCCGAGCCCGGCGGCAGGAGATCCCAGCCGAGGCTGCGATTGCCGATGCAGCTCTTGAGAAGCAGGACGGGGGCGTCGATCACGTGACCGAGGTGGTGACCGATGCCGAGTTCCGGGCCGATCTTCCCGCCCTTCACGGTCAGGAACTCGTCCTGGAGCAGGCGGGCGCCGCCCGTGCCGCTTCCCTGGACATGCACGTGACGGACGTCGTTCCGCGTCGTCCATGCCCCGGCGTCGTCGACGAGGTAGGGGTAGAGGCCCTTCGCCGTGGTCGCGTGCTCGAGCGTTCCTTCGGCCTCACCCCTCACCTTGCCGAACCCGAGCATGTTCGACTGGCCGAGCAGGATGTAGACCTCGACGGGCTTCGAGAGGTCGGCCGGACGACCGTCCGGCCTTAGTGGAGGGTCTGGAGTCGACGTCGCCGTCGCGGCCCCGGCCGTCGCCGTCAGGGCGAAGGCGAGCGAGATCGTGCGAAGGTGCCCCCGGAGGGACGGGGTCGTCGTCGGCATCGTCGGCTCCCGTTCGCCGGTGTTCGTCGGCCTGCTCACGCCTGGAGGATCCTCTTCATCTTCCGGCCCCGGGCGAGCTCGTCGACCAGCTTGTCGAGGTACCGGCACTGCCGGGTGAGCGGCGTCTCGATGTCCTCGATGCGGTCGCCGCAGATCACGTCCTTGATCCGGTCGGCGTTGGGATTCAGGGTCGCCTCGGCGAAGGAGTCCTCGAAGGTCGCACCACCGTCGACGAACCCCTGGATCCGTTCGGCGTCGAAGCCGGTCCGCCACTGGACGACCTCATGAAGCTGGGCCAGCGTCCGTCCCTTTCTCTCGACCTTGTTCACGTAGTGCGGCCAGAGGACGTCGACGGTCATCACGCGAATGCGTTCATCGTGTTCCGGGGTGGTCGCGAGCATGACGATTCCTTGGACGCCAATGTAGCGGTTCCGGGGGCCCAGGCAACCGGCCGACCTTGGGCTGTTCCCCGCAGCCTGAAATCGAAGCCTCGGCCACCGGCCGACACGAACGAACCGGCTGGCCGTGCGGCCCGCCGGTTCGTTCAATGCACGGTCGTATGGAACCGGGGGCGTTCCGCGGTACTCCGATCAATCGACGATCGGGGCGACGGATCCCAGCAGGGTCGTTCCGTCGGGCCGCTCGATCTCGATCCACCACCGGGCGTCGGCGGGGAGGGGATCGGGCGTCATCGTGTGGATGTCGTAGTCGCCGTGCGAGGCCGCGTAGACGCCGAGGCCGACCATCGACATCGTGCGGTCTTCGCCGCCGATCCAGGCCCGGACGACCGAGGCGCCGTCGTCGGAGTAGGGAAGCTTCACGGCGAGGTGGCCTTCGGTCCCGGCCTGGAGCGGTCCATGGAACTGACTGCACGTGATCGACAGGTCGCCGATGACCAGCGGGGGGAGTGGCATCTCCTCGCCATGATCATGGTCGTGCCCGTCGTG
>JAYZBK010000113.1:0-13033 GCA_036339295.1 Planctomycetota bacterium | reverse complement strand
GTGTTCCCTCGACCGCTCGCCGGCGGCATCCATTGCCGGCCACCCGCTTCCTTCCCTTTCGGACCGCGGCCGGGCCGGAGGCCGTTCCGACCTGCGTCCGTCCTTTCCAACCCCCAAGAGTGAGGTGCGAGAGTCACCTCGACAAGGAGTTTCTGCCATGAGAATCGTTCTTCCCACGCTCGCTGCGATCGCCGTCACCGCCGTCGCCGGCGCCGACCTCGTCAACCCCGACGTTCCGACCTGGCGGGGAGACGCCGACACGAGCTACGCCGAGTTCGACACCTTCACCCAGGCCTTCGCGGCACCCAACTTCGCCGACGTCGGTGGTGGCGGATGGGCACTGACCAACAACGGCGCCCCGGGCACCGCAACCATCGCGTCCTCGGGCAACATCTACGGGTTCGGTGGTCCACTCGACATCTCGATGTCGTCGCTCGGTCCTGTCAACGGCCCGCTCACGGCCGTACTCAACGTCTCGTGGGGCGGGAACATGATCCTGACCGGGAATGGCGACGTCACGGCGGTGTTCAATGGAACCACCTACGACGCGATCGCCCAGCTTCGTGACAGCCAGGGGAGTCCGTTCGGCGGCACCGTCGATACGTGGGCGTTCACCTTCGACCTGACCGGTGCCGTCGGTGTCGGTACGTTGGAGTTCTTCTTCGGCAACGACGAGGCCAACGGAAGCCTCGACGCGGTCTCGGTGGACGTGCTGGCCGCGCCGATTCCGACTCCCGGCGCCTTGGCCCTCCTGGCGCTCGGCGGATTCCAGAGCCGCCGTCGCCCTTGAGGCGGACCATCGAGCTTCCGGGCTGGAGAACGTATCGCCCCCGCGTCCGGAAGGACGCGGGGGCGTGTCGTTCGACGTCGGTTCGTCCCCCGATGCCTCAGCTGCTTCCCTCCCGCATCCGTTCGAGGCTCTCCGGGAACGGATAGCTGGCGAAGACGCTCGTGGGCGCGACCTCCCAGGCGGAGGCGGGGGGGTAGAGGTCGCCCTCGTACCCGGCCTGGTGCATCGCATCGAGCACCGACTCGAGGCTCGGCTCGCCGTCCGGCGTCTTGCTCGAGGCCAGCTTGTTCGACCGTGCCCCGAGGACGGAGATCGTCGCCACCGGCTGCCTCTCCCGACGTCCCTCGAGCATCTTCGAGATCGTGCGGAATCCTCGATAGATGTCCTCGAGGGTGAAGTGGTCCCGGCCGGCGGGGCGAAGCATCGCGAGGATGAGGAGCCGGTCGAGGTCGAACTTCAGGATGTACGGCTCCCGGTCCTCCTTCGCGTGGACCGAGACCGACTCGCGGAACATCCGCGCGTAGCTCGTGGCGCTGGCGAGCGTCCACTGGCTGGTCGGGATGAGCTTGAGGAGCTCGCCGAGGATGCCTCGCTCGTTGTCCTCGTCGTTGACGCCGCAGATGACCGTGCGATACCGGCCGTCGACGAGATCCTCCAGCAGGTGCTGCCCCCACTGGATGCGGATCCGCCGGAGCCCTCGCACGGTGCGGGGATCGCCCGCGGGCATCATCACGCACTGCGGCGATTCCTTGCTCGCCTCGACGAGGCGGTCGCCGTCGCCCTTGTAGACGCGGAAGGGTTGGTCCTCGCTCACGGCTTGCCGCCAGTCGACGCGGGAAGGTCGGCCGCCTTCTTCCGGGCCTCCTCGCAGGCCGCCTCGGCCTCCCGGACCGCCTGCTCGGCGTCCGCAAGGGCCTTCCTCGCCGACTCGAGCCGAGCCTCCGCGGCGGTCACCTCCGCCCGGGTGGCGTAGGCCATCGCATCGGCGCGGGAGAGCATCTTCACGGTCTTGATGAGGACCTCGCGGGCGGGGACGTTCGCCATCCGTCCGACCGAGACGGTCTGGACGCCGGCGATCTCGTCGACGACGTCCATGCCGGAGATCACCTTCCCGAAGACGGCGTAGCCTGCACCGTCGCGCGGCTGGTCGAGGAAGCCGTTGTCCTTGAGGTTGATGAAGAACTGGCTGGTCGCGGAGTCGGCCTGGCCACCGAGGCGGGCCATCGCGATGGAGCCCCTCGTGTTCTTCAGGCCGTTCTCCCACTCGTTCTTGATCGGCTCGCGGATGCCGCCGTGGGCGCTCTTGTCGTGGATGCCCTGCGGGTAGTTCCCATGGTGGTCGAAGCCGCCGCCCTGGATCATGAAGTCGGGGATGACCCGGTGGAAGACCGTGTTGTCGTAGTAGCCGTCTTCGGCATATCGGGCGAAGTTGGCGACGGAGATCGGCGCCTTCTTCTCGTCGAGTTCCAGCACGATGGGACCGTCGGTCGTGTCGATGACGGCGAACCTGGACGCTTCGACGACCGAGGCGAGACCGAAACAGATCGCGAGGGTCGCGAGGAGGTGGACGATGCGGGGGCTGGGGATCATCGTGTTCCTTCAGCTGGGGTTGATGAATCTCGGACCGCGGCGACCCGCCGGCGGCAGGCCGTACTGTACGAGGCCCGGGCCGGCGGAGGTCGCCCGATCGAGGAGTCCTCGATCCGTGGTCCCCATGGATCGATCGGGGGACAACCGAGTCGGGATTCGAGATTCGATGTTTTTTTCGCACGCTCGATCCGAACCCGGCGGGCGACGAATCCGCGGCAGTCCTAGCATGGGTTCCACGCGACCGAACCCGAAACGGGGCTGCTCCAGGACGTGACCGGCGGCTCTCGGGACCCACCCCGGGTCGCCTCTCCATCGACGCCCGAGTCGGCCTCCTCCGGTGTGGCCGGCAGACCGAAGAACCCGATCCCCTCGATGACCACGAACCCCTCGACCGCTCGCCCGCCCCGGTCCCTCGCCGGACGCCTCCTCGATCTCTTCTCGAACGTGAAGTTCGGGATCGCGCTGCTGGTCCTGCTGTTCATCTACATGTCCATCGGGTCCGCCGGCATCCTCTATCCCAGTCACCCTGCCTTCTGGCACGCCGAGGCCTGGGAGTATCGACAGCTCCGACAGGATCGCGGACTCGAGATGACCGAGTTCGAGTGGTTCCACTGGTGGCCGTTCAACCTGATGATCGCGTTGTTGTGCATCAACATGACGGTCACCACCATTCGACGGATCCCGCTCAACGCGATCAACGCGGGGGTGTGGATGATCCACACGGGGATCATCGTGCTCTCCCTGGGTTCGCTGTACTACTTCGCCACCAAGATCGAGGGTGACGCCCCGGTCGCGAGGCGGGCGCTGACGATCGCGATGGTCGACGCCGAGGGCGGGGTGCTCGATTCCGCCGACATGCTCGCGATGCCGGGCAACGGGACGGGACTGGGCGTCGGGGCGGATCGCTACGACGTCCGGGTGCAGAGCATCGATCCCGCCTGGGAGCTCCTCTCCGGCGAGGACGCCGGCGAGCGGGCGTTCAGCGTGAACCTGATGGTCGAGCGAGCCGACGGCGAGCGATTCATCCGACAGGTGATCGCCGGCTTCCCCGAGTACACCGAGGACCTCGTCTTCAGCGACGACCCCGCCCAGCCCTTCCAGCGGAACGTGAAGGTCAACGGAGAACGACTCTTCGACGAGTCGCTCGTCGTCGGCCTGGACTTCGCCCCGACCGATCACCTCTATCTCCGCAACGATCTCCTGAAGAGCTGGGCGCTCTACGTGCGGGAGGTCGGGGCCAACGAGTGGATCGAGCGACCGATCGAGGGCGGGTTCCTCTACAACGACTACGTGGCGGATCGTGACTGGGTCTGGAACCCCAGCGAGCTCGATCGCGTCGATCCGATCGACGTCGCGATTCCCGCGGTCGAGCCCGACGATCCGGCGCCCGGGGTCGACTTCCGGGCCACCGGCTACCTGCGGTACGCCGTGATGCGGGACCAGGCGGTCCCCGGCGGGCCTGGCGATCCCCTCGATCCCACGGCGTGGATCCGCGTCTCCGCCCCCGGGATGGACCGGAGCAACGACTACGTCCTGCGGGCGTTCGACCCCGACCGGAACAGTGTCGACGGGGGCCTGATGGTGATGCGGTGGATCGAGGACGAGGAGGATCTCGGCGACACGATGTCGCCGCCGACCCTCGAGATCTCGATCCCGTCGCTCGGCATCGAGCTCGAGCAGCCCGTGGACGAGATCGCTCCCGGCGAGGAGGAGATGTTCACGCGGATCGGCGACACCGGGTACGGCTACCGGGTGGTGTCCCTCCAGAACGACCTCTCCCTCGGTTCCGGGGTCGTGTCGGTCGCGATCCTCGAGCTCTCGACGCCGTCGGGCATCCATCGGCGATGGGTCTTCGACGACCCGACCCTCACCCGGGACGTCGTCGACGGCGCCCCGGTCGGCGACGCCCAGCACGGCGGGGCCGTCCTCGGGGACGACTCGATCGAGATCCGGTACCGCCCGGGCAGTCGATCGGCGTTGCTGAGCATCGTGGCGGGCCCCGAGGAGGGACGGCTGCGACTGGTCAATGCCGTCGGCACCAGCACGCCCGAGGTCCTCGACCTCTCGGTCGGGATGCCGATCAGGCTGGGCAGCGACCTCGAGCTCCTCGTGCGGCAGTACGAGCCGCGGGCGGCCTTCGAGACGAAGCCGTTCATCGTGCCTTCCTCGCAGAGGGCCCGCGACGCGAAGGAGTTCTTCTCCCGCCTGAGGCTCTCCAGCCCGGACGGCGGTTCGAACTGGCTCCGCTACCACATGTACCCGTTCGACGGTCCGGAATGGACGCTCCGGCGGCACGTCTACGACCCGACCGTCGTGACGCTCGCCGACGGCCGACGGATCGAGGTGATGTTCGGACGGCGACGCATGCCCCTCCCGGCGGAGGTCTCGCTCGAGGAGTTCGTGCTCACCTCGCACATCGGCGACTTCGACGGCGACACCGCGAACATCCGCGACTACACGAGCATGCTTCGCTTCCGCGATCGGCCCGGCACGCCGTGGACCGAGCCCACGCCGGTCAGCGTGAACGCGCCGGTCGAGCACGAGGGGTACTGGTACTTCCAGGCCCAGTGGGATCCGCCGGACGAGCCTCGCTTCCAGGGTGACGTCGCCAGCGCAGGACTCAACTACACGGTGCTCGGCGTCGGCAACCGGAACGGCGTCTACATCCAGCTGCTTGGTTGCGTCATCGCGGTGGTCGGCATGGCCTATGCGTTCTACGTCAAGCCGATCCTCAAGCAGCGTCGGCGGCGGGCGGTCTACGAGCAGGTGAAGGGCGCCGCGGACTCGTCGGCGTCCGAGACGGTCAAGGAAGGTGTGACGGCATGAAGTTCCTGTGTTCTCGAATCCTCGTGGCGGTCGCCGCCCTCCTCGTCCCGGTCTGCACGGCGGCGGCGCAGGAGGCCGAGGCCCCGGCGTTCCACGAACGGGTCGACCTCGAGCCGATCGGCGGCCTGGCGGTGCACGTGCAGGGCCGCATCAAGAGCTTCGGCTCGCACGCCAATGCCATGATGGATGCGGTCAGCGGGCCGAAGTCGATCGCCGGCCAGAGCCCGACCTTCACGTACCTCGACATGCTCTTCCGGCCGCAGGCATACGAGGACGCGGACTGCATCTACATCAAGAACAAGCTCGTCCGGAACGTGATCGCGGACGCCGTGGTCGAGTCGGACCCCGCGATGACCGAGCGGATGGACGTCTTCCGGTCCTCCGGGCTCGTCTCGCCGACGGTCCTCGACCGCCCGGAGGTGACGCCGCTCCTCCGCAACATGGAATCGGACTTCATCCGGACGGCCAAGCAGACCGATGCGATCAAGTCGGCCCGGACGGTGATGACGCCGGCGTTCCTCCTCGATCGGATGCGGGTCATCCCGCCCTCCACCGAGGACGAGAAGTGGCACGGCCTCGCCGAGATCATGTTCCTGCCGGTCGACGCGGACGTGCTCGAGGCGGCGCTCGAAGGGCTTCCCCCGCAGGATCCGATCGCCGGACTCGACGAGGCGGAGCAGCGGCGGGCCGCGGGTGCGTGGCGAGAGCTCGTCAACGCCTGGAACGCCTCCGACGCCGAGGCCGTGAACGTGGCCGCGGCGACGCTCGGCGATTCGCTCCGCACGCTGAACCCGGGGGCGTACCCCTCGGTGGAGCGTCTCTCGTGGGAGAACTGGTATTTCGAGGCCGACCAGCTCACGCGGGGCTGGCTCTTCTACATGCTCGCGATCATCCTGCTGCTCCTCGGCACCGTCTACCGCTGGCGGTGGGCGATGTGGAGCGGGATGCTCGTCTTCACCGGTGCGTTCGCGTTCCAGACGTTCGCGGTGGCCCTCCGCTGGTGGATCGCCGGACGCTGGCCCAACTCGAACATGTTCGAGGCGGTCACCACGGCCAGCTGGTTCGGGGTGCTCTGCGCGGTGCTGCTCGAGATCTTCGTGCTTCGCCGCACCGCGTTCCGGGGCCTCGTCCCGCTCGGGGCCGCGGCGACGGCCATGGTCGCGTTGATGACGGCGAACTTCCTGCCGGTCTACCTCAACCCGAACATCTCGAACATGATGCCGGTGCTCCACGACGTGTGGCTCTACATCCACACGAACGTGATCATCTTCAGCTACGCCCTGATCTTCATGGCGGCGGTCACCGCCGGCATGTACCTGGTCTACCGAGTCGTGGGCGGCGGAGCCGTCTACGCCCGCGCTGGCGGGGCGGGGGCGCTGGTCCTCGCGGGCCCCGACGGGCACACGCTCGCCGACCTCGACGCCGACGAGACGCCGGCGCGTCGCCGCGATCGGTTCGGCGAGATCCTCGACGGCACGACGATGCTCCTCATGGAGCTCAGCTTCGTCCTCCTCTGGGCAGGCATCGTGATGGGCGCCATCTGGGCCGACCACTCGTGGGGGCGTCCGTGGGGCTGGGACCCGAAGGAGGTCTTCGCCCTCAACACGTTCGTGATCTTCGCGATCCTCGTCCACGTCCGGTTGAAGGCCAGGGACAAGGGGCTCTGGACCGCGATCCTCGCCGTGATCGGCTGTGCCGTGATGCTCTTCAACTGGATCGTCATCAACTTCGTGATCTCGGGTCTCCATTCCTACGCATGAGCGACGCCACGCCCGATCCGAACGTGCTCGAGATCCTCGAGCGAGCCGAGAAGCGAGCGATCGCGCAGGTGGCCCGCGACGTCGAACTCCTCGGTCCACTCGACGAGCACGAGGTGAAGGAGCGGGTGAAGCGGCTGCCCACCGGGGTCCGCGGCCCGTTCGTGTTCGCCCTCGCCGCCCTGCCGTCGCTTCGGCGGGCGTGGGCGGAGCAGGATCGACTCTCGCTGGGCGAGGCCTACGCGCAGATGATCCTGCGGTCCATGGCCTGCTTCGTGGGCAGCGAGGACTTCAACGAGATCACCGGCATCGGGCGGGTCTTCGGGGAGTCCGAGGCGCTCCTGGCCCTCGTCCTCGAGGTCGAGGCGGGGTGACGCCCGACCTTCGCCCGATTCTCCCCAAGCTGGTGTGAGATCCCATCGACGGTCCCGGAAGGGGGGTGTCGAGCCGCTGGAGCGGCTCCAACCCCGACCCACCCCTTCTCGAGGACCCAGTCATGCCTTCCAAGATCAGTCTTCCAGGCTCCGGACGGAGCCGAATCGCGTCCATCGTCGCCGCGGCGGCCTTCGGTCTCTCCCTGCCGTCCCTGGCCCATGCCCAGGACCACTGCGACACGGCGGTGCCGCCGGTGACCGGGTTCAACGCCTTCGACCTCTCCGGCATGACCACGAGCTGGTACGGGGGCTCGTGCTACAAGGCCGGCGTCCCGCACCACGACGTCTGGTACTGCTTCGAGGCCCCGGTCGACGGCACCGTCCGCATCTCGACCTGCGGCCTGACGAACGTCGACACCCGGATCGTGCTCTGGGAGGGATGCGTCTGTCCCGACCCGGACATCGCGGCGCCGCTCTGCTGTTCCGACAACGAATGCGGGAAGCAGTCGGAACTCGTGTGCGACGTCCGGTGCGGGCAGCGGTACCTGATCCAGCTGGGCTCGTCCGGCGAGGGCGAGATCGGCATCGGCGAGTTCGAACTGACCTTCGAAGGCGTCGATTGCGACGATCCCGGGGAGCCCACGGGGGGCACGCCGCCCACGGGAGGCTGCGACGACTGCGGCGAGGGCGATCCCGGCTGGCTCGAAGAAGCCGGTTTCGACGGCGGCCAGATGATGCTCTTCACCCGGGACGCGGTGACCGACGGGGATTCCCCGATCTTCGCCTTCGACCTGACGAACGACGGTTCGGCCCCGCTCGGCACCAACTGGTCCGCGCCCGTCTGGAGCCACCCCGACTGGACGCGGACGAACCTCGGCACGGTCTTCGGCGTCGCGATCGACGACACCGGCCGCGGGTTCGTCGCCCACAGCTCGACCTACCAGTGGGACATCCCGCGGGATGCCGTCGGTGCCCTCGGCGGTCCGGGCGCGATCTACCAGCTCGATGCCGCCACCGGGGCCCCGTCGCTCTTCGCGACGCTTCCCCAGACCCTCGACCCGAACATCCAGCCGGTCAGCGAGGCCTGGCCCGGCATCGGCAACATCGCCTGGGACTTCGACCGGTCGGTCCTCTTCGCGACCAACCACGACGACGGCCGCATCTATCGGATCGACGCCGCGGGTTCGATCCTCGACGCCTGGGACCACGCCACCGACACGCTCTCGATCGGCGGCACGCCGGAACCCGGCGACGACCCGGGATTCGCGCCCCTGGGCGAGCGGCTCTGGGCCGTCTGCCCGACCCTCGACCGGCTCTACTACTCGGTCTGGGTCGAGAACACCGGGCAGATCGACGCCACGGCGAGCAACCAGATCTGGTCGGTCGAGCTGAACGCCTTCGGGTCGATCGTCCCGGGCACCCGGCAGATCGAGATCGAGATGCCCGAGATCGCCGCCGGGTTCAGCAACCCCGTGGCCGACATCGCCTTCGACGGCGGCTGCTGCATGCTCGTCGCCGAGCGCTCGATGGTCACGGCGACCCGCTCCTACGCCCACCAGTCGCGGGGCATGCGGTTCTGCTTCGACGGGGGCGACTGGGCGATCGACACCACGTACGAGGTGGGCTACTACGGGGCCGGCGAGAACTCGTCGGGCGGCGTGGACTACGACGGCGGACCCGAGGAGCGGGCGTGGATCAGCGGTGACGCGCTGATCTTCCCGGCCCCCTACGTCTACGGCGCGACCGGGATCCCGCTCGCCGGCGACGTCCCGGCGAACAGCATCCTGATCGACGTCGACGTCGACACCTCCTTCCCCGAGAAGTTCCAGATGGGTTCGCTCGAGCTCACCTGCTTCCGCGACGCCTCGGGTCCCTGCCTCGAGGTGGTCGGGGACCTCGAGTGCCTCGTCGACGCGGACGGGGTCTCGGTCGACTACGCCCTCACCCTGGAGGTCACGAACAACTCGCTCACGTCCGCCCACCACATGCTCATCGCGGGACCGGTCACGCCGAACGTGCTGAACCTCGTCCCGGAGCTTGCGCCGGGCGAGACCCGCGTGTTCGACCTGGTCCTGCAGGGACCGGTGGTCGGCGACACGGCATGCTTCAACCTCACGCTCTACGACGCGGACTTCGGGATCTGCTGCGGGACCGAGGGCGAGGAGATCTGCCTCGAGGTGCCCGAGTGCGACTGTGCGATCGACCAGGCCTGGCAGATCCAGTGCATCGACGAGGTCGCGGGGATCTACGAGATCCAGTTCGACCTCGTGAACCTCACGTCCGACGTCGTCGAGCACGTGTTCCTGCTCACCGACCCGGGCGTGCCCTTCACCTTCGGGCAGACCCACTTCGACGTGCCGACCACGCCGCCCTTCGGGACGACCTCGATCGGGCCGGTGACCATCGTCACCTCCCTGGCCCCCGGCGACGTCATCGACTTCGTCGCCACCCTGCACGTGGGGAATCTCTCCGAGTGCTGCGACCTCCCGCTGGAGATCGTGCTGCCGCCCTGCGACGGCGAGTCGAGCGGTCATCCCGCCGATCTCGACGGCGACGGCGTGGTCGGGGCCTCCGATCTCGGACTCATCCTCGCCAACTGGGGCGGATCGGGCCTGGGCGACCTCGACGGCGACGGCGTCGTCGGCCCCGCCGACCTCGGCATGGTGCTGGCGGCCTTCGGCATGACGCCGTGACCTGATCGCGACATCACGCTCGCGACGGGACCCGAGCCCGTCGGAACCGGCATCGTGCGGTCCGGTTCCGGCGGGTTCCTCTTCGTGCTCGCGGGATCCCCGCCTACCCTCGCGGGGCCCCGTACAGCAGGGGCCCCCCATGCTCGACGGCTCGATCCGGTCCTCGACCGCCTCGAGCAGGTCCGCTTCGCCTGTCCCTGTCGCCGCGCAGGCGGGCTGACCGGGACAGCTGCCGGGCGAACGGGGTTCCTCAACCGAGGATCCGGCGTTCCTCCTCGTCCACGAACTGATCGAGGTAGAGCCTTCGGTATCGCCCGTCGAGCTGCATGAGCTGGTCGTGGTTCCCGCGTTCGACGACACGACCGGCGTCGAGAAGCAGGATCAGGTCCGCCCGGCGGATGGTGCTCAGGCGATGGGCGATCACGATGGAGATGCGATCCGCGAGGATCGACTCGACGGCATCCTGGATCGCGGCCTCGGTCTCGGCGTCCACCGAGCTGGTGGCCTCGTCCATGATGAAGATCGGAGGATCGGCGAGGAAGGCCCGGGCGAGGGAGATCAGCTGCCGCTGCCCGATGGAGAGCCGCTCCCCGCCCTCGCCGACCTGGAAGTCCAGGCCCGCACCGTCCTCGCCCTGCAGTCGTTCCACGAAGTCGAGGGCATGCACCCGCTGGAGCACGTCGCGGATCCGGGCGTCGTCGGCATCCAGCCGACCGTAGCGGACGTTGTCGCGGACCGTGCCGGTGAAGAGGTGGGGGACCTGCTGCACGACCCCGAACCGGGACTGCCACCAGTCGAGTCCCCGTTCCCGGTACTCCGTGCCGTTGACGAGGATCCTCCCCTCGGTGGGCTCGTACCAGCGGGCGAGGAGACCGGCGATCGTCGTCTTGCCGCTCCCGGTGTGGCCGACGAGGGCGAGGGTGGTGCCGGGGCGGAGCTCGAAGGAGACGTCCTCGAGCACGCGTTCACCCTCGGTGTACCAGTGCCCGACGCGATCGAACGTCACCGAGTCGATCCGGGGCGGCCCCCCGTCCGCCGCCATCCCCGCGACCGGTTCCGCCGCCTGGGAATCGATGCGGGCGAGGACCTCGGGCGCGTCCCGGATCCCCGGTTCCTCGTCGAGGAGCTCCTGCACCCGTTCCGCCGCGGCCTGGGCGTTCTGCAGGTCGACGAACCGCTGGGCGAGCTCCTGGATCGGCTGGCTGAAGAGCATCGCGTACTGCATGAAGGCGATGAGCGTGCCGAGGGTGAGGTCGGACGACTCCTGCACCCGCACGCCCCCGGCCCAGAGCGCGAGTCCGACGCCGATCGACCCGAGACTCATCACGATCGGCAGGTACACCGCGGACTGGAGGGCGTTGCGAACGCTCCAACGGCGCATCTCGTTCGTCAGGTCGTGGAACTCGTCGGCCGCCTCGTCCTCGCGATTGAGCATCCGGGTGGTGCGGACCGCGGCGATCGTCTCGTTGTAGCTGGCGGTGAGCCTCGAGTTCGCCCGGCGGATCCGCCGGCTGGACTCGAGCATCCGACGCTTGAACCACCAGGTCGAGATCGCGAGCGGAGGCACGATGACCGAGACCGCGAGGCCGAGGCCGGCATCCACGCTGAACATCGCGACGAGGATGCCGACGAGCATCAACGCCCCCCAGAAGATGTCGAGCAGGAACCAGGGCAGCAGGCCGGTCACCTTCGTCACGTCGCTGGTCACCCGGGCGACCAGCCAGCCGGTCGAACGGACGTCGAAGAACCCGAACGGAAGCGACTGCAGCTTCTCGAAGCAGCCGTTCCGCAGGTCGAAGGCGACGCCGGTGGCGAGCGTGCCCGCGGCGCGGATGAAGAGGAACACCAGAAGGGCGAAGACCACGAGCATGGCGAAGTAGAGACCACCCCACCACGGGATCTGGGCCGCCGTGCCCGCCTCGCCGCTCGCGGCATCGATGATCCGGGCGGTGACGAGCGGAAGCATCACCTCGACCCCGGCGAGGATCGAGCCGCCCCCGATCATCATCGCGACCGCCTTCGGATACGGCCTCAGGTGGCCGAGGATCCGACGCCAGAGACGCCAGTCGACCCGACGGGGCACCACGAGATCGTCCTCTTCCGGGAAGTCGTGGCTCATGCCCCGTCTCCCGGTTCGGTGGTGGCGCTCGACTGGGCCTCGAGGCTCGCCTGGATCTCCCAGAGCCGCCGGTAGAGGCCGGGGCGATCCCGCAGTTCGGCGTGCGTCCCGACCTGGTCGATCCGGCCCTCGGACATCACCACGATGCGATCGGCCTCGCGCAGGGTCGAGAGCCGGTGCGCGATGATCAGCGTCGTGTGCCGTCCGCGTCGGCTCCAGATCGCCTCGAGGATCGATCCCTCGGTCCCGGTGTCGACCGCCGACAGCGCGTCGTCGAGGACGAGGATCGACGGGTCCTGCAGCATCGCCTGCGCAATCGCGATCCGCTGCCGCTGGCCGCCCGACAGGGTGACCCCGCGCTCCCCGACCATCGTCTCGTAGCCCGCCTCGAATCGCATGATGGACTCGTGGATGCACGCCTCGTTCGTCGCGAGCTCGATGCTTCCCCGGTCCGCGGCAGGATCGGCGAGGAGGATGTTCTCCCGGATCGATCGACTGAAGAGGAAGGGCTGCTGGAGCACGGTCGCGATCCCGGCCCGGAGTTCCCGTCGCGGGACCTCCCGGACGTCGACGCCGCCGACCTCGATCGATCCCGACGCGGGGTCGTAGTACCGGAGCAGGAGCTGGACGAGGGTGGACTTGCCGCAGCCGGACGGGCCGACGAACGCGACGGTCTCGCCGTCGGCGATGTCGAGCGAGATGCCGTGGATGGTCGAGCCGGATTCGTCCTCGCGATAGCCGAAGCCCACGTCCCGGAATCGGATCGACCCGTCGACGGGTCGCCGCGAGGTCGAGCCCTCCTCGTCCACGACCGGCCGGTCGAGGGACACCACGATGCGGGCGAACCCCACGGGCCCCATCCCCCACTCCCCCACGCTGCGGCC
>JAYZBK010000112.1:0-10413 GCA_036339295.1 Planctomycetota bacterium | reverse complement strand
GCGCGGGGGGGCGGCGCGCGCGGGGGGGGGGGCGGGGCGGGTGCGCCCCCCGCCCCCGCGACCCTCTCGACGAGATCGGCCTCGCGGGAGGCGAGCTCGTCGACCTGCCGTTCGTGTTCCACGGCCCGCGACTCGAGGTCGCGAGCCCGTTCCTCGAGTTCCCGCCGTTCGGTCTCGAGCCGCTCCCGGAGCGAATCCAGCTCGCGACGAGCCTCGGCCGAGTCGGCTTCCGCGCCGTCGAGGGCCTCCTGCCTCGAGCGAACGGACGCCCGCTCGGAGTCGAGTCGGGACTCGGCCTCGGAGAGTCGGCGGGATGCCTCCTCGAGTTCCCCTTCGCGGGCGGTGATGGCGACCTCCGAGTCCGCGATCCTCCGCTGGCGTTCGGCGAGATCGGCGAAGTCGGTCTCCTGCCTGCTCTGTGCCTCGCGGATGCGACCGAGATGCCGCTCGACGTCCTCGATCAACGAGAGCACGTCCCGGCCTTCGGAGGGCGTCCACGCACCCTCGGCGGGGGTCTCGACGGCGGGAGTCTCGTCCAGGGGGTTCTCGTCGTGCATGGTCGGCTCCATCCGGAATGATCCGACTCATGGGTCGATGCACGGCCCATGGAGCCCGGGGATCTCGCGAATCACCTTCTTGGATCGGTTCGTCCGGAAGTTCACTGGAGCCCTCCTGCCGGACCGGCCGGATCGGACGCGCCGCCTTTGACGCCGATATCGACCCTGACGTCCGGGAACCCCGTCGGGAATCCACCCCGTTGCCGGATACGAACTGGATCTAGGATGCCCCGCATGATCGACGTCGCCGAATCCCACCCCCCGATCCGCCTTCGCGATCCGGCCCTCGAAGGCATCGCGGAACGCGTCCGGAACGGCGAGCGTCTCTCGCTCGCCGACGGGGAACTCCTCTACGAGACCCAGGACATCCACGCGGTCTGCCGTCTCGCGGACGTCGTCCGCCGGAGGATGCACGGGAACGCCGCCTACTACAACGTCAACCGCCACGTGAACTACTCGAACGTGTGCGCCCTCAGCTGTTCGTTCTGCGCCTTCCACCGGAAGCGGGGCCAGGACGGCGCCTACGAGATGACGATCGAACAGGTCGCCGAGGCCGCCGTGAAGGCCACCGAGGCGGGGGCGACCGAGCTTCACGTCGTCGGGGGCCTGCACCCCTGGTTCAAGTTCGATCACTACACCTCGATGCTCTCGGCGATCCGGGAGGCCGCACCGTCCCTGCACATCAAGGCCTTCACCGCGGTGGAGATCGTCCATCTCCAGCGGATCTCGAAGCGTGGGAAGGACGGTCTCGCCGGCACCCGGGCCGTGCTCGAGGATCTTCGCGAAGCCGGACTCGGATCCCTTCCCGGCGGCGGCGCGGAGGTCTTCGACGACCGGGCCCACGACAACGCCTGGCGAGGCAAGATCCGCGGGGACCAGTGGCTCGACGTCCACCGGGCGGCGCACGAGCTCGGCCTGAACTCGAACGCCACGATGCTCTACGGCCACGTCGAAGGACGACCCGAACGGCTCGTGCACATGGACCTCCTTCGGCGCCAGCAGGATCGCACCCTGTCCGACTGGGCCGACGCCCAGCGGATCGCGACCCGTCCCTCGGGCGACGACCGACCGGGCGTGCTGCTCACCGGCCCCGCCTCGGCGTATCCCGGCGAGCGTCTTCCCATGCCCGGGCAGGACGGCCTCTCGACCGGGTACTTCCAGACCATCATCCCGCTCCCGTTCTTCCCCGATGCCAGCGGCCTCGAGGCCCTTCCCGGACCGACGGGGATGGAGAACCTGCGGACCCTCGCCATCGCGCGGCTGATGCTCGACAACATTCCGCACGCCAAGGCCTTCTGGATCATGCAGACGCTCGGGATGTCGCAGTTGATGCTCGACGCCGGCGCGGACGATCTCGACGGCACCGTGGTCTGGTACGACATCACCCACGTCGGGGGATCGAGCACGCACCAGGAGACCACGACGAGGGACCTCGAACGACTGGCCGTCGAGGCCGGCTTCGTCCCGGTCGAGCGGGACACGCTCTACCGCCGGGTCGAGCGTGACGGGGCGAGTTGGCGGCTGGCCGAGACCGGCACCGCCTCGGCCACCTAGGACCGCGGGTCGGCCTCCTCCGCCTCGCGCCCCAGCGCCCAACGCAGCTCGGGACGACGCCTCCACGCGGACAAGGACGCGTGGACGACGCCTCCGGTTCCCGCCGCGACGACGAGCACGACCACCGCCGTCCACCAGCTCCCCGTCGGAAGCATCGATCGCGTTCCCGCCATCGCGAGCAGGACCAACCCGGCCATGATCGCGGTGGCGACGAGGGTCTCGATCACGGAACGACTGACATCGAGGTCGAGCAGCGGTCCGGTCCGCCGCCCGAGCAGCCGGAGCAGCAGGATCGCCTGGACGATCGAGCAGGCGGCGGTGCTCCACGCGAGACCCGCGACTCCGAGCGAGGTCCCGAAGACCAGGACGAGGTTGAGGACCAGGTTCAGGACCACGACGCCGATCGCGACCCTGATCGCGACCATGGGCTCGCGTCGGGCGTAGAAGCCGCGGACCAGCAGGTGCACGAGGGAGTAGCTCCAGATGGCCACGGCGTAGCCCAGGAGGACGAACGCCACGTCCCGGACGTCCTCGAGGTCGAAGGCCCCGCCGAGGAACACCACCTCCGTGAGTTCTCGACGCACCAGCACCACCCCCACGCTCGCAGGCACGCCGATGAACATCACGAGGCGGATCCCGCGGCGGATGGTCGTGGCGAATCGATCGCGATCCGCCACCTCCCGCGCCAGCTGCGGGAAGATCGCCGTGGCGATCGCGAGACCGAAGACGCCGAGCGGAAACTCGTAGAGACGACTCGCGTAGCCGAGCGTCGCCATCGCGGTGTCGCCGAGGGGGTACGGACGGCCGAGAATCGTCGGACCCACCACCGTCGGCCAGCTCGCGATCAGTCCGTCGAGGAACGTGTTGAGCTGCAGGACCCCGAGACCGATCATCATCGGGATCGACTGCGAAAGGACCCGACGGAGCGACGTGCGGGATCGCCGCCGGATCCGGTCGGCCGGGATTCCCGCGGGCGTCTTCGGCGACGTCCTCTTGAGTTCGACGAGCGTCCAGCCGGCCTGCAGGATTCCCGCGACCACCACGCCCCAGGCGACCCATCCGATCCGGTCCTCCCCCACCGGCCCCCCGTCACCGAGCGACCACGCCACGACGACCGCGACCACGAGCGTCAGGTTCAGGAGGATCGGGGCCGCCGCCGCCGGTGCGAATCGACCACGGACCTGGAGCACCGCCCCGGCGATCGCGGTGATGCAGACGAGCGGCATGTACGGCAGCGTGATCGCGAGGAGACGCGTCGCGAGGCCGGCATCGGGACCGAGCAGCAGGATGACGATCTCGCCGAGGGCGACGAGGCCGGCGAGCCCGAGCCCCAGGCCGACCAGCACCAGCGTCGCCATTCGGCGAGCCGCTCCGGGGTGACCCGCCTCGAGCCGGGCCTGCTCGGGAACGAGCGCAGCGGAGAGCGCTCCTTCGCCGAAGAGCCGTCGGAAGAGGTTGGGGACGAGGAACGCGAAGCCGAAGGCGCTCGCGGCATCGGTCACGCCGATCAGACGACTGAAGCACGCTTCCCGCGCGAGACCCCCGAACCGACTCGCCGCCGTGAGCAGCGTCACCGTGAAGGCATGGCGTTCGAATCCACGCGTCACCGACGCGCTCCCCGACGGCTCAGCCATCGGCGGCCCCGGCCGGCGAGGCGTTCTCGTCCGGTCGGACCTGGTCGAGGCGGTAGGCGATCCGGCTCATGGCGGGATCGAGCTCGTTCCGCACGACCCGGACGCGACATCGTCGATCCCCCTTGGCGAAGACCGCGGTGGCGGTCGAGTCGGTCGAGCCCCGCCGTTCGACGACCCAGCCGACGGCCGTGAATCGCGGCACGAGCGTGTCGATCGTGCCCACGGGATCGTCGACCTTGCTGCCGAAGACCGAGTCCACGCCCACGAGGACGCCGTCGCGACGCTCGATCCCGGAGGTCGCCCGCCCTTCCGCGTCGTACGGGGCCGGGATGTCGCTGTCGAGAACGAACAACGGATCCTTCGCGCAGCCTGCGATCGCGATGCTCGCGAGCAACCCGATGGCGGCCCCCGCCCGGCCGACGCATGATCTCGATGTGATTCGCCTCATGGTTCGTCATTCTCGCCCTTGGCGCCGGAATCCGCCATCCGCTCGGCCGCGACTCGACGAAATTCGACCCCGCACTCGGAACACCGCCCCAGCTCCCCGTCGCCGGAGCCGCCTCGGAGGTCGTGCCCGCACCCGAGGCACCGCACGCCCTCGGATTCGCTTCGGATCGCGGACCGACGCCGAAGCCAGGCGACCAGGGCGGCCGCGGCGATCCCGAGGAACGTCGCATCGATCGCCATCGACATCGACGTTTCGAGTCCCTCGTACCAGGTCATGACGGTCCGCAGGATCGGGAGGGGGTAGGAGGAACCCGGGACGCTGGCGAGAAGCGCGACGTAGGCCGCGACCGCGACGACCGCGAGCCCGATCACGGACCCCGCGGTGACCAGCACCATGCCGCGGTCCGCCATCTCCTTCGTCGGCCGAGGACCGAGATGGTCGCCGCCGCAGATCGAGCACCCGGCTCCTTCGGGCACGACCGAGAGGCATCGGATGCAGCGATGCTCACGGTCGAAGCGGGCGAGGGCGAATCGCCGCCCCGCCTCGACCAGGGCGACCGCGCCCGCCACGAAGCCGGTGAGGCCCCCGACGACCACCATCGTCACCGGGCCGATCACGGGATTCCGGCCGAAGACGCCGAGGAACGTCCCGCCGACGAGGGCCCCCAGCGCGCCCGCGGTACCGACGTGGATCCAGTTGACCGGCGAGGCGAGCAGGAGTCGAAGGCCGGCGAGACGCCGGTACTGCCTTGCGAGGTGATCATCGGATCCGCGCGTGGTGGGCGAGAGCGCCCGGCACCAGGCGAGGGCGGTCGCGATGCCGCCGGCATCCGCCACGAGATCGAGTGGATCGAAGGATCGGTTGAGACCCGGGAGTTCCTGGGTGACCTCGTCCAGCAGCGCCAGGGTGCCCGCGATGACGGCCGTCCGAAGCGTCGAACGTCCCAGGCTGGAGATCCGGAGGAGCGTCGCCACCACCCCGAACGCGAAGAAGTGCAGGAGCTTGTCGGGGCCGTCGTCGGGTGGTCCGAGGGCGAGCCTCGGAATGTGGGTGCCGATGAGCAGGACCAGGATCGCCAGGACGGCGGCGGTCCGTCTCCAGTGGGCCGACCACCACTGCGGGCACCGACGATCGATGCCCGCCGCCTCCGCGCCGGTCGGCTCGGTCCATGCACGGCGAGGGCGGTCCGGCATCGAGCGGCTCACTCCGTGTCGACGGAACTGCGATGTTCATCGCGAGGCTGGACCTCGAGCGAGCCGGAACCGATCGGATCGGCGTCGGATCGCTTGAGGTCGAGCGGCTCGGTCTCGATCGCGGCGTCCCCCTCGGCTCCCCCTTCCGCCCGGACCCGCTCGTCCCAGCTCGCCACGAATCGCTGGGCGAGCTTGCGGTAGTCGATGGCGCCGGGACACCAGGGGGCGTAGTCGAAGATCGACTTGCCGAAGCTCGGCGCCTCGGCGAGCTTGATGTTCCGTCGGATGGCCGGGCGGAAGACCGTGGCCCCGTCCCACGGCAGGCCCGATCCCCGGGCTTCCGCGAGGAAGCCGTCGATCTCGCCGACGACCTCGCGGGCATGCGTGCTCTGGGTCTCGTGCATGCAGAGCACGATGCCGCCGACGCGCACCGCGGGGTTCACGCTCGCCGAGACCAGGTGGACGGTCTCCAGCAGCTTGCCCACGCCCTGCAACGCGAGGAAGTGCGCCTGCATCGGCACCACCACCTCGTCGACCGCCGCCAGCGCATTCAGCGTGAGGAGGCCGAGGCTCGGGGGGCAGTCGATCACCACGAAGTCGAAACGGTCGAGGATCGGCTCGAGCCGGCCCCGGAGGATGTCGTTCCGATCCGCGACGCCGGCAAGATCCGATTCCGCCGCGGCGAGGTCGACCGATGCCGGAAGAAGCCACAGGTGCTCTCGCACCTGCACAAGCACGTCGTCGACGCTCGACTCCGGATCCACGAGCAGGTCGTAGACGGTCGATCCGACGGTGTCCCCGTCGACGCCGAGGTGAAGCGAGAGATGAGCCTGCGGGTCGAGGTCGATCGCGAGGACCGATCGCCCCTCTTCGGCGATCCCCGCCGCGAGATTGCAGCTCGTCGTGGTCTTGCCGACCCCGCCCTTCTGGTTGAGGAAGGCCGTCCGACGGGTGCGTCGGACGGGCGAGCGTCCGGAGTCGGGGTGGCTGGAGTCCTCGGTCATGCAACCGAGTGTAGCGATTGCGCCCGGTCGATTCCGGGAGGAGACCACCACGTGGACGACCTGCCGACGAGGTCAGGGATCCCGATCCTCGGCGTGCGACCAGTCGGAGATCGCGAACGGACGGGTGGGGATCTGGCGTCGCCAGCTGGGTGGTGGCGGTCCCGCGAAGACGACGCGTCCGTTCGGTCCGTCCCGGCGGATGCCGACCAGGACCGCCCCCGCCTCGCTTTCCGCGATCGAACTGACCAGCCACGACTCGGGGAGATCGACGACGACCCGCCAGCGATCGGGGAACCGATGGACGCGAACGTCGAGTCCCCCGGTGTCCAGTCTCGTCCCGACCTCCCACGCGCCGTCCGACGCCACCTCGAGCGTCGCCGCCGGGAGCTCCGACTCGCCCAGCACGAGGAAGATGCGGTCCCCGGATGAACCGTCGTCCTCGGTCCGCGCCTCGACGAACACCTGCCACGTGTCGCCGACGCGACGAAGGATGGCGCTGGTCGATTCCTCGATCGGAGGCACCGCCACGAAGCCGGCATTCGCCGCGGCGAGGCCGAGGGAGATCGCCATGGGACCGAATCCCGCGCCCGGAGGACGCACCGGGATGGCCCGGGGTCCGAAGGCGATCCTCCGGACACGCCGATCGGCCGCGAGTTCGAGGACCTCGGAACCCGGCGCACCCCCGCCGACGATTCGCGGCCGACTCACGTCGACCTCGACGAGGCTCCGCGGCGGGACCACGATCGCCTCCATGGGATCCGACGAGGTGTTCCAGCCGGCGAGGACGACGATCTCCCCGGTCGTCGGGTTCGCGATCTCGAGGACGACCGACTGCCCGAGTTCCTGCACCGGCCACGCGATGAAGGGAGGTCTCGCCTCGAACCATGCGAGCGCCGCACGAGCGGCCTCGAACCCGGAGACCGTCGGATCGAGGAGCAGGCCGCGAAGCACCGCCAGCTCTCGTGGATCCGTGGGCCACGCCGCGACGAGCCGGTCGCCCAGCGGACGCCGGGCATCCTCCACCGTCGCCACCAGTCGCTCGCAGATCTCCGCGGCGACACCGGGACTGGAGGACTCGATCCGCGCGATGCCGAGTCTCCATTCCATCGCGATCGCGATCGCCACGCGGTTCGCGAGCGCCGCGTCGGGTCCGACGCCGAGGTCGGGGGGTGGCGGTCGCCGCCCCTCGAGCTTCCCCCGCACCGCCCAGCGGAACCACTCCATCGGGTCGTCGAGCGGCGGGTCGGCATCCCGACCGAGCGAGTCGAGGAGCTCGAGCCGGGGATCGAAGGGCGGCATGGCGTCGAGCCATTCCGGCGTCCAGGTTCGGTCCAGCATCCGGATCTCGCCCTCGACGTCGACGGGGACCCGGACGAGGGCGAGCGCATTCCCCGGAGGGGTCTCGCCTCGGGCAAGACCACCCTGCCGGATCGAGACCGGGGCGATCGGCGTCGTCCACCGCTCGGTCTCCACGACTCGCGGCACGATCCAGCAGAGCTCCGCCTCGACCGTCCGGTCGCCGATCGAGACCTCCAGCGATGCCGGCCACGAGTCCTCGCTGTCGGTGCCGACCAGCGGCACGAGCAGGTCGCCGCCCCGCACCGCGACCACCGGGGTGTTCGCCACGACGATGTCCGCACTGCCGGCGCGACCGGGCAGCAGGGCGAGGAGGCCGCCGAGCAGCGATGCGAGCACGCGGCCGCCCGAGAACGTCCGACACCGCCCGCTCGATCGTTCCAGACCGATGCGGCGGCGCGGAACTCGGGCGAGGGCTCCACGACGATCCCCTTCGATCGATGGCTGTTCCGATGATGACATCGGGCGATACGACTCCCTGACGGCGACTCGACGGCACCTTCGCCGACGGATCCTGTTCGACGACATCGCGATCGCCTGCATCCTATTCCAGACGGGAACGGGGATCCTCGGGGGATGACCGATGGTGCGAGTGGATGAACATGGTGGCGTTGACTTCCTCCTGGACGCTCCCGCGGCGGGAATCGTCGAGGTCACGATCGACTTCGGCCACGGCGGGGTCAGGACCCTGGGCATGCGCCGGCGCGACGACGGTCGGTGGCACCTCCACCTGCCCGGTGCCGCTCCCGGGATCCGCTACCGCTTCCGGATCGACGGGAACAACGTCTCGGAGGAGACGGTCCCCGAGCCGCTCCCCGGTGGATGGGTCACGATCCTCGAGGCGGCCTGATCGATGATCACGATTCGAGTCGGCCTCGGTTAGTCTGGCCCCATGATCGGTGCAGGATTCCCGACGAGCAGACGGCCCGCGATGCTCCTTCTTTCGCTGTCGCTCGCATCCCTCGGATGCGAGCTCGAGGCACCCGACGCGGCGAGTCCGGCCCCGGACACTCCCTCCGCCGATGCCGCCGGCACGACCGTCGCCGAGGAACGACGCGGCTACGAGATCCCGATCCCCCAGGTCGAGTACTGGGACGACGCGCGGACGATCCTGAAGTTCACCTACGAGATGCGATTCGATCCCCCGGGGCCCGGCGAGAAGGGGCCGCGGCTCCATCGAAACGGATGGGCCCGCGCGTACTACGGCTCGGGCGCCCTCGAACGCGAGGGTTCGTACCGGTACGTTCCCGAACTCGGGCGCAGCGAACGCGTCGGGGTCTGGACCTACTACGAACCGGATGGTTCCGTCTCTCGCCGCGAGGATCGTGGCGGGGATCCGATCTGGACCCGGGCCGACCAGCGGACGGCCCCTCCCGGCACGGATGCGAGCGGGGACCCGGAATGACCACGCCGGGGTACATCCCGCTGGGCGACGGGAACCCGCCGGACGACCCCAGGGCGGCGCTCGACGAGTTCCTCGAGGCCATGCGGCTCCGACGAACGGTCCGTCACTTCAGCGATCGCCCCGTCGACCAGGACGTGATCGAGCGGATCATCGCGACCGCCGGCACCGCTCCGAGCGGGGCGAACAAGCAACCCTGGAGGTTCGTGGCGGTCCGGGACCCGGAGATCAAGCGCGAGATCCGCCTCGCCGCCGAGGAGGAGGAACGCCTGTTCTACGGCGGCCGCGCGAACGACGCGTGGCGACGCGACCTGCTCCCCTTCGGCACCGACGAGAACAAGCCCTTCCTCGAAGTGGCTCCGTGGCTGGTCATCGTCTTCAAGGTCATGAAGGACGAGGAGCCCGGACGGGCGAGCGACCAGGTGTACTACGTGAACGAGTCGGTGGGGATCGCGGTCGGGATGCTGCTCGCGGCGGCCCGGATGGCCGGCCTCGCGACGCTGACCCACACGCCGAGCCCGATGAAGTTCCTCGGTTCGATCCTGGGACGACCCGCGCACGAGCGGCCGTTCCTCGTCATTCCGATCGGCTACCCGGCGGAGGACTGCGAGGTTCCGGAGATCACCCGGAAGTCGCTCGACCGGATCATGGTGATCGATCGGGACGTGCCGCTTCGCCCGGAGGGGTCGGAGGAACGTCTTCCGGACCTGAACCCGCCGACCGCTTCGCCGCGGGATCCGTCGACCTGACCCTGTCGCGGTCCTCCTCGGACTCCGCGGCCCGCCAGGCCACGACGAGTCGAGCGAGACGGACCGCCCGGTAGTTCCCGTCGTCCCGGAATCGACTGGAGGCCCCGGCCTCCTCCGCTTCCGTCCGTGCCACGCCGGCTCGCACGGGGATCCGATGCCCCGGACCGAACCCGAACCGTGCGAAGCGATCCCCCGGGACGGCGCTCGGTTCGTGAAGCTCGTCCGGGATGGCGGTCGGCGGCAGGATCTCGGGCAGTCGGCCCGGGTCGAGCGGGTCGACCGCGACGAGACGACCATGCCCGGGTTCCGCCCCCATCGGCACGCCCCCGATGACGAAGAGCGTCGAGGCGGGGATGTCGGGCATCGGACCGTACGGCGTCGGCACGTAGATCGAGCGATCGAAGGTCGCGACGAGGCCGCCGTCGGCCCGGAAGAACCCACCCCCGCTCCGGGCGTACACCTGCGCGTAGCCGGCCGGAAGCTGGAGGCCCGAAGGGACCCAGCGAAGGCTCTGGT
>JAYZBK010000111.1:0-10428 GCA_036339295.1 Planctomycetota bacterium | reverse complement strand
CCCGGGGCCCGCATCCTCGCGACCGGCGAGAGCGCGAGCATCGACGTCGCGGTGCGGCTCGACGGTGGGTGCGCCGATGCGGCGATCACGGTCGTGGTCGGCGAGGCCGACGAACGCCGCCGACGGCTGGCGAAGGCCGCGGACGACCTGCTCGAGACCGCGATCGACCTCGTTCGTCCCGGCGTCCGGTGGAGTGCCGTCGCCCGGGTCATGCAGGATCTCGCGATCGAATCCGGATACGGCCTCGTCGAGGGCTTCGCAGGGCACGGCATCGGCCGGCTTCCCCACGAGGCTCCGGCCCTTCCGTCGCACCTCACCCGCGGCCTGCTCGGACGAGCGGACTTCACGATCCGGCCCGGCATGGTCCTCGCGATCGAGCCCACGCTCGTCGAGGCCGGCGACCTGTCCGGCCCGGCGATCCGTGCGGACGGCACCGGGGCCGGCGTGCCGGTCGCGGTCGACGCCGACGGCTGGTCGATCCGAACCCTCGACGGGGCGGTGGCCGCCCACGTCGAGCACACCATCGTCGTCGAGCGTTCCGGCGCCCGGATCCTCACGGCGGCGAACGATTCATCGAACACCCACGTGGCGGGCCCTTCGGGCGTCGCCGTCCTGAACTGACGACTCACACAGATTCCACTCTTTCACGACCGGAGACCGGATGGCCAAGGAGGAGAAGATCACGCTTGACGCAGAGGTGGTGGAGGCCCTGCCCGACGCACGTTTCAAGGTGCGTCTCGAGAACGGCCAGGAGCTCCTCGCCTACGTCAGCGGAAAGATGCGGAAGTTCTTCATCCGCATCCTCCCTGGTGACAAGGTCACCGTCGAACTCAGCCCCTACGACCTGACCAAGGGTCGCATCACGTACCGCCACTGACCCCGACACTCGCAGGTGATTTCCATGAAGGTTCGAAGCAGCATCAAGCGACGTACGAAGGACTGTCAGATCGTGATCCGCAAGGGAAAGCGGTTCGTGATCAACAAGAAGAACCCCCGACTCAAGCAGCGACAGGGCTGAAGCCCGTCCACCGCCCAGGAGCACACGCATGCCTCGTCTCGCCGGCGTAGACATCCCAGAACGCAAGAAGGTCCTCTACTCGCTTCAGTACATCCACGGCATCGGACCCAGGTTCGCCGCCGAGATCTGCGAGCAGACGGGCATCGACCCCGATCGGATGGCCAACGAGCTGAACGACCAGGAGCTGTCGTCGATCAACGCCCTCCTCGACACGAACTACGTCGTCGAGGGTGCGCTTCGTCGCCAGGTCTCGCAGGACGTCCAGCGACTGAAGGACATCAGGGCCTACCGCGGCGAGCGTCATCGCCGTGGTCTCCCGGTGCGAGGCCAGCGGACCCGCTGCAACGCCCGCACGAGGAAGGGCCGCAAGAAGACCGTCGCCGGCAAGAAGGGCATCAAGGGCTGATCGAGGACCGGCCCCCGCCGGAGCCCGCATCGCCCCGATCGGCGAGACGCGGCCTGCGGATCGGGCGTCCGGGCCGGATCATCGATTCACCGAGAACACATCCCGGCGAGCCCGAGGGCTCCCGGAACCGCAACGAGGTTCGAGACCATGGCCAGCAAGAAGAAGATCCGTCGCAACGTGGTGAAGGGCATCGCCCACATCAAGGCGACCTTCAACAACACCCTGGTGACCATCACCGATCTCAACGGCGAGACCCTCGCCGCGGATTCGGCCGGCACCGTCGGTTTCAAGGGCTCCCGCAAGTCGACTCCGTTCGCCGCCAGCCGGGCGAGCGAGAAGTGCGGCGGCAAGGTCCGCCGGATGGGCATGCGCGAGCTCGAGGTCCACGTGAAGGGCCCCGGCCCCGGTCGCGAGTCGGCCGTCACGGCCCTCCAGGCCGCCGGGCTGAAGATCACCGCGATCGAGGACCACACCGCGATCCCGTTCAACGGATGCCGACCGCCGAAGCGTCGTCGCGTCTGACCGATTCGATTCGTCGCCCGCGTCACCGGATCGGGCACGGCCAACCACCCCGGCGGGGGCGGCCGTGACCCGGGAACACGCGGGCCTCCCTCGAGGAATGCCGCCGGACCAAGGAACAGGACCATGCAGGTTCGCTGGAGAGGACTGGAACTTCCCGCTCGCGTCGACAAGGACCCGAAGAGCGCCACCGATTCGTTCGGCCGCTTCACGGCCGAGCCCTTCGTGCGCGGCTTCGGCACCACCGTCGGCAACAGCCTTCGTCGCATCCTGCTCTCGAGCATCGAGGGCGCCGCGGTCACCAAGGTGAGCATCCAGGGCGTCTCGCACCCCTTCGAGACCATGGAAGGCGTCCTCCAGGACGTGACCGACATCCTGCTCAACCTCAAGAACCTCGTGGTGAGCATGCAGGGTGACGGCCCCGTCGAGATGAAGGTCTCCGCCGAGGGTCTCGGCGACATCACCGCCGAGCTCATCGAGTGCGATCCCTCCATCACGATCCACAACCCGGAGCTCGTCCTCGCGACGCTCACCGCGGATCGCGACTTCGAGGCGACCCTCACCGTCGAGCGGGGTCGTGGATACCGCCCCGCGAGCGAGTACTACGAGTCCACCGAGGACCAGGTCATCGGCGAGATCCCGATCGACGCGATCTTCTCCCCGGTGACCCGCGTCCGGTACCGCACCGAGTCGGCTCGTGTCGGCCAGCGGACCGACTACGACAAGCTGGTCCTCGACATCTGGACCAACGGCACGGTCTCGCCCGAGATGGCGATGATCGAGGGTGCGAAGATCCTCCGGAAGCACCTCAACCCGTTCATCATGTACGAGGAGGCCGGCGAGGAGGTCGTGTCCAGCGAGGTCATGAAGACGACCGAGGAGGACATGGAGGTCTACCGCAAGCTGCAGCAGCCGCTGGCCGACCTCGATCTCTCCGTCCGCTCGAGCAACTGCCTCGAGTCGGCCCAGATCCGCACCGTCGCCGAGCTCGTCCAGAAGTCCGAGGACGAACTCCTCTCGCTCCGGGCCTTCGGCCGCACTTCGCTTCGCGAGATCGAGAAGAAGCTCGAGGAGCTCGGCTTCACGCTCGGCATGGCCGTCCCCGAGGCCTTCCGCATCGGCTGATTCACGTTTCGACCATCCCCGCGGGGCGATCCCGCCGGGACCCGCACGATTCCACCCTCCCTCCGGACCAGTGGTCCAAGGATTCAAGAATGCGTCACCGCATCTACGGCAAGCAGCTCAACCGGACCTCCGCCCATCGCACCGCGATGATGCGGAACCTCGCCGCCGGGTTGTTCGAGCACGGCCAGATCGAGACCACGATGCCGAAGGCGAAGCTGGTCCAGGGCTACGCCGAGAAGCTCATCACCCTCGCCAAGACCCGGTCGCTTCACACTCGACGCCAGCTCGAGAAGAAGATCAACGACCGCAACATCTTCGCGTGGACCGATGATCCGCAGGTCCCCGACGAGCGCAAGAGCGATGCCTTCTTCGAGGCCCCCGACGAGGGTGCCGTGAAGCGGAACCGCTACGGCGATCTCAAGAAGTCGCCCCGGCTCGTCGAGCACCTCATGACCAAGGTGGCCCCGATGTTCGCCGATCGCGACGGCGGGTACACCCGGATCGTCAAGCTCGACAAGCATCGCCTCGGCGACGGCACCGACCTGGTGCTCCTCCAGCTCGTCGGCCAGGAGGACGGGCCGCAGGTCGGCAGCGGGACCAGCAGCCGCCGGCAGCAGGCCGATCGTCGAACCGCCTTCGCCGCCAAGCTTGCCGAGGGGTTCGCCTCCGCGGCGACCGCGGTGGCCGAGGAGGAGGCTCCGGCCGAGGAGGAGGCTCCGGCCGCGGAAGAGGCTTCCGCCGAGGAGCCGGCCGCCGAGGAGACCGCTTCCGACGACTCCGAGGAGAAGTCGGAGGGCTGAACGGCCATCTCCGCCCGCGATCGGGTCCCGCCCGTTCGAGAACAGGAACCACGCAGGCCCCGGTCCTTCCGACCGGGGCCTGTTTCATTCGTGCGAGGGCGAGCCCCGAGCGAATACACTCCGGCCCATGCTTGCCGACCTCGAAGAACTCCAGTCAGCCGCGCTCTCCGAACTCGCCCAGGCCTCGGACGAGTCCGCCCTCGAGACCTGGCGGATCGCCTACCTGGGGTCCAAGGGCCGCCTGAAGGGCATGATGCCCCGCCTCAAGGACGTCTCGAAGGAGGACAAGCCGGCGGTCGGCAAGAAGCTCAACGAAGTGAAGACGGCGCTCGAGTCGGGGTTCGAGGCTCGGCAGGGCGAGCTTGCCGGCGGGGGCGGCGGCGGTCCTTCCGTCGACGTCACCCAGCCCGGGACCCGCCTGCCGGCCGGACGCCGCCACGTCCTGAGCCGGACGATCGACGAGATCGTCGACATCTTCGGTCGCATGGGGTTCACGACGGCCGCCGGCCCCGAGGTCGAGGACGAGTGGCACAACTTCACCGCGCTCAACATCCCGGCCGGGCATCCCGCCCGGGATCCGATCGACAACTTCTTCATGGGCGAGCAGGAGGGCAGCCGCACGCTTCTCCGGACCCAGACCTCGACGGTGCAGATCCGCACGCTCGAGAAGCAGAAGCCGCCGGTCCGGATCATCGCATGCGGCCGGGTCTACCGGCCCGACACCCACGACGCGACCCACTACTCGATGTTCCACCAGGTCGAGGGCCTGTGCGTCGACCGCGGCATCACGATGGTCGACCTGAAGACCACGCTCTTCCAGTTCGCCCGCGCCTACTTCGGCCCCGAGGCCGAGGTGAGGATGCGTCCGAGCTTCTTCCCGTTCACCGAGCCGAGCGCCGAGGTGGACATGAAGATGAAGATCAAGGGCGAGTGGCAGTGGATCGAGATCGGGGGCTGCGGCATGGTCGATCCGAACGTCCTCGAGGCGGTGGGCGTCGATCCGGAGGAGTTCACGGGATTCGCCTTCGGCCTCGGCATCGAGCGGATCGCCATGCGGAAGTACGGCATCAGCGACATCCGGTGGTTGTACGAGAACGACGTCCGCTTCCTCGACCAGTTCTAGGTTCCGCACGACCGACGTCGCCGTCCCGCGTTCAGGCGTGCTCGAACGAACGCCAGAAGTACCAGCCGAGCAACGGCAGGGTCCCTCCGACCGAGAGGATCATGATGACAAGGGTCATCGCCGCGGGCCGGCCCTGTGCGGCGTTCACGAGATCGATCGTCACGAGCAGGAAGATCACCCCGATCTCGATCGCCACCCAGCTGAGAAGGCGGTTCACCAGTCGGTACTGGACCTCGGCGTTCTCCTCGGTGATCGAGACGATCGTGTTGGAGATCCACGGCCAGCGCTGCAGCAGAAGCAGGAGCCCGACGAGCGGGAGGCCGAACGCCGGCATCAGGAGGATGGTCCAAGACGGCCCGCTCCCGCGGGGCTGGCCGTTCGCCCCGAACCCGGTCGGGATCGTCGCCGGCAGGGAGGGATGGCACCATGCCGCGTAGAGGACGCCGGTCAGGGCGAGGTTGATCGCCACGATCCAGAGGACGGTGTCCAGCAGCGTCCGTTCGGGACGGATCCGGGGTCGCTTCGACTTGTCCTGGAAGATGCCGCCGAGGCCGGCCATGGCGGGAGCATAGCACGCGGTCCCCGAACGAACGCCCCGGCCGCGAGATCGTGGCCGGGGCGTCGACTTCGGTCGTGGGGGGTGGGATCAGAAGACGCTGTCGGGGAAGTAGTACTTCCCGGCGTTCTCGGGCAGGATCAGCTCGACGTCGATCATGAGGTGCTGCGGCATGTACTTCATGACCTCCTCGCGGTTGCCGCCCTCGAGGACGCTGGTCGCCATCTGGATGCCGGTCGCGATCATCGACGGCGGGTAGGTGATGTCGGCGGGGAACATCGGGTCCTCGTCCATGACCCGCTTCACGATGTCCTTCATGCCGGCACCGCCGAGGATCCACATCTCGTCCTGCCGACCCGCCTCGATGACGGCCTGCTCGACCCCGAGGGCCATGTCGTCGTCGCTCGCCCAGACCGCATCGATCTCGGGAGCCTTCACGAGAAGGTTCTGCATGACGTCGAGCGACTTCTGTCGATTCCACATGCCCGTGTCCTGGCCGACGATCTCGATGCCGGGATGGGCGGCGAAGACCTCCATCGCGGCCTCGACCCGGGCGGTGTTGACGGTGCAGGGGATGCCCTCCAGCACCACGATCTTCCCCGCGCCCCCGAGCTTCTCGACCATGAACTCGGCGCTCTTCCGACCGAACGACGCGTTGTCGCCCTCGAGGAAGATGTCCGCGACCGGCTCGAGGAAGCCGCGGTCGACGTTCACGATGAGGATGCCGTTCTCGTGGGCGCGCTTCGCGACCGGCGTGATCGGAGCGCTCTCCGTCGCGAGGATCACGAGGCCGTCGACGCCCTGGGTCATCATGTTCTCGATGTCCTGGATCTGGTTGTCGGGCGTCTCCGCCGTCTCGAACCGCCATTCGACCTCGGGATGCAGGGCCATCGCCTGCTTCGCCCACCAGACCACGCCCGCCGTCCAGCCGTGGTCGGCGGCGGGGACGCTGACGCCGATGCGGATCGGTTCGGCGGGGGCGGTGGTCCCGGTCGTGGCACCGGCCTGGCCGGTCGCGGAGGGGGCTTCGGCGGTGCAGCCGACGAGGGTGAGGGCGGACAGGGCCGCGACGGCGAGGGGGCGAACGAGCTTCATCGACGATCTCCAGTCTGGCGATTCGGAACGGCCGGCCGGGTTCCGGCCGGGCCCGCATGCTACCGGGATTTCCGGCGTGATCGTGCTAGGGTGGGGCATGCTCGCACCAACGATCGTGTCGCTCCTCGCCTCGCTGGCCCTCGACGGAGCCGCGTCGACGCCGGCCGAGGACGTCGCCCGCCCACCGAACGTCGTCGTCATGTTCACGGACGACCAGGGGTACGGCGACCTCGGCTGCTACGGGCACCCGACGATCCGGACGCCCCATCTCGATCGACTCGCGCGTGAAGGGGCCCGTTTCACGCAGTTCTACGTGGGGTCGCCGGTCTGCTCGCCCTCGCGGGCGGCCCTCCTGACCGGGTGCTATCCGAAGCGGGTCGGGATGCACGAGCACGTGATCTTCCCGACCTACGACCACGGGCTGCATGCCGACGAGGACACGATCGCCGACGTGCTCTCCCGGCAGGGATACGCGACCGCCTGCTTCGGGAAGTGGCATCTCGGGCATCGCGACGGCCTCCTCCCGACGGACCAGGGATTCGACGTGTTCGAGGGCATTCCCTATTCGAACGACATGTCGCAGTTCCATCGTCCCGCCGGGAATCGGTACACGCACAGCCTTCCGTACCTGGTCGGGAAGGAGATCACGGAGTGGGAACCCGATCAGCGCCTCCTGACCCGTCGCGCCACCGAGGCGGCGGTGGCCTTCATCGAGAGGAACGCGGAGGGGCCCTTCTTCGTGTACCTCCCGCATGCGATGCCGCACATCCCGCTCTACGCCTCGGATCGATTCGAAGGCACGAGTCGTCGGGGCCTGTACGGCGACGTCATCGAGGAGATCGACTGGAGCATGGGCGAGATCCTCGCGGCCCTCGAACGCGAGGCGGTCCTCGACGACACGATCGTCGTCTTCGCCCCCGACAACGGCCCGTGGCTTCCATTCAAGGAGGACGGTGGGTCCGCGGGGCCGCTCGCCGGCGGCAAGGGCGGGAACAAGGAGGGGGGGCAGCGGGTGCCGTGCCTCATCCGCCATCCGAGGGGCATCGATCCGGGGGTCGTCGTGCGAGAGGTCGCGACCGCCATGGATCTCCTGCCCACGATCGCCGCCTGGACGGACTCGCCCCTCGACCCGGCCCGGGTGATCGACGGACACGATCTCTCGTCGCTCCTGGCGAGTCCCGAGGAGGGGGAATCCCCGACGGAGGCCTTCCTCTACTACACCGCTCGAGGCGAGCTCGCGGGGATCCGGAAGGGGCGCTGGAAGCTCCTGCTCGATCCGATCTCGCTGCACGACCTCGAGGTCGACGTCGCGGAGAAGTGGAACCGGGCGGACCGGCATCCCGAACTCGTCGAGTCGCTCCGGGCGGAGGCCGTCGACCGGGACGCCGAGATCACGGCGAACGCGAGGCCCGTGCTCGAGGTCGAGGAACCGTTGTGGGATCCGGCGACGATCGTCCGACCGGACGGCGAGGCCCCCTGATCAGCCGGCGCGGCCACGCTGGATCAGGACCGCGAGGACGATGATCAGGCCCTTCACGAAGCCCTGCCAGTAGACCTCCACCTGCATCAGCGACAGCATGTTCGTGATCATCACGAGGATGAGGATGCCCAGGAGCGTTCCCCAGACGCGTCCGCGGCCTCCGGTCATGCTGGTGCCGCCGATCACGACCGCCGCGATCGCGTCGAGTTCGGCGTAGAGCCCAAGCTGGGAGCTCGAGACCGAGTTCATGCGGGTGGTCGAGAGCACGCCGCCGAGCGCCGCACAGAGGCCGACCAGCGTGTAGGCCCAGATCCGCACCCGCATCACGGGGATCCCGGAGTAGCGGGCGGCCAGTTCGTTCGAACCCACCGCGACGAAGTGTCGGCCGAGCCGGGTGAAGGACAGGAGCAGCTGGCCAATCACGACCACGACGAGGAAGACGATGATCGACCAGTAGAAGACCACCGGCTTGTCGTACGCGTTCAGCACGCCGGGGATCGTGAACCCGTCGCGACCGAAGTCCTGCACGACGGCCACCGCCGCATTGGCCCGGATCTCGCCTCCCTCGGCGAGGGCCAGGGTGATCGATCGGAATCCGATGAGGCCCGCGAGCGTCGCGATGAAGGCCGGGATCCGGCCGATCGTGACCATGAGCCCGTTGAGCAGGCCGCATCCGATTCCGACCCCGAGCGCGGCGCCGAGCCCGGTCATCGCGGCGAGGTACTGGTTCGACCCGTCGCCGGCGATCTGGTTCATCGTCAGCATGCCGACCGCCGCGGCGAACGCCATGACCGCGCCGACGGAGAGGTCGATGCCACCGGCGATGATCACCAGCGTCATGCCGACGGCGACGACGCCGACCGCGGCGTTCTGGTTGAGCAGGTTCCGGAGGTTCTCCGGCTTCAGGAAGTCGTCGCCGAGCCAGACCGCGTTGAAGACGAAGAGTCCGACGAACGCGACGAGGACCCCGTACTGCTGGAGCAGTTCGAAGAACACCGCGGACGGCGATCGGCGGACGGCCGCCGGGCTCGGGTTCCCGTCGCCCGGCGGGGGAGTCGGATCGGACGGGGCGGAGGCGTCGGTCGTGGTCTCGTCGGTCATGCTGCTTCCTCGTCGATCCCGGCGGCGAGTCGCATGATCGACGACTCGAGGGCGGACGGGTCGTTGCCCTCGGTCTCCAGCACCCCGGCGATGCCACCCTGTCGCATCACCGCGATGCGATGGCAGAGGCCGATGAGCTCGGGCAGCTCGCTGGAGATCACGACGCAGGCGAGGCCGTCGGCCGCGAGGGAGGAGATGAGGTGGTAGAGCTCCCGCTTCGCCCCGACGTCGACGCCGCGGGTGGGTTCGTCGAGCAGGAGCACGGTGGGGCGGGCGTCGAGTCGGCTGGCGACCGCGTACTTCTGCTGGTTCCCGCCGGAGAGAGTGCGGATCGGCGCTTCGGCATCCGGGCAGCGGACGTCGAGGCGCTTGGTCCAGTCCCGGGTCGATCGCCGTTCCCGGCGTCGGTTGGGAACCAGCCGTCCGTACTCGCGGAGGTTCGCGAGGGTCACGTTGTCGACGCACGGGAGGTCCACGAGGATCCCGCGACCCTTGCGATCCTCGCTCACGTAGGCGACCCCGGCCTTGAGGGCCTGCCCGGCGGACCGGAATCGAACCGGGGTGTCGTAGAGTCGGATCTCTCCCGCCGTGTGGCGGCGGATGCCGGCGACGGCCTCGGCCACCTCCGTCCGGCCGCTTCCCACGAGTCCCGCGATCCCGAGGATCTCGCCCGCCGCGACGCCGAAGCTCACGTCCCGTGCGTGGCCGGGGACCGTCAGTCCGCGGACGTCGAGCCTGGGATGACTGGCCTCCGGCGGGACCCGGTCCGGATAGACGTCGTCGAGCTCCCGGCCGACCATCATCTCCGCGAGCCGGTGGGTGTCGCTCTCCTCGGGCGCCGTCTCGCCGACGAGACGGCCGTCGCGGAGAACGACGATGCGATCGCACAGGTCGCGGACCTCGCCGAGCAGGTGCGAGATGTAGAGGATGGCCACGCCTCGTGCACGCAGCCGACGCACCAGGGCGAAGAGCAGGCGCGATTCGCGATCCGAGAGGACCGCGGTCGGTTCGTCGAGGATCAGCACCCGGGCATCCTGCGAGAGGGCCTTCGCGATCTCGACCAGCTGCTGCTGGGCGACGGGAAGGTCCCCGAGTCGCTTCCGGGGGTTGATGTCGGCGCCGATCTCCTTCAGGAGCTCCCGGGCCCTCCGCACCGTCCGGCCCTTCAGGACGACGCCGGCTCGACGCGGTTCACGGCCGAGCAC
>JAYZBK010000110.1:0-22383 GCA_036339295.1 Planctomycetota bacterium | reverse complement strand
GCCCGACGCCTGCGACCTTGCGAACGGCACCAGCGACGACGACAACGGCAACGAGATTCCGGATGCCTGCGATCTCGCCCGAGGAGACCTGAGCCTCGACGGCTGCATCGACGCCGCCGACCTCGGACTCCTCATCGCCCTCTGGGGGCTGACCGATCCTCCAATCGGCGACCTCAACGGCGACGGCGTCATCTCCGCCGCCGACCTGGGTCTGCTGATCGGTAACTGGACGCCCTGCGCTCCCTGATCTCGCCCGCCATCCCCCACCCATCCCCGCCCCCGCGGATTCCTCTGGGAGTTCGCGGGGGCGGTCATTACACTGCGGCCCGACGAAATCGAGCTTCCGGGGCCCCAACGCACGCACGAAGGAGTCCTGTGCCCATGCCCCAGATGCAAGTCCCCACTGCCGTCACCCGAACCCTGACCCTCGCCGCTGCGACGGCCGCGCTCACCCTGCCCACGCTCGTCGCCCACGCCGAGGACGCCGTCCAGTGGCGGGTTGAGGACGGAGGCAACGGGCACTGGTATGCCGCTCGTCAATACACCCCAGAGGAGGACCCGGAGGGGAATGACCGGTGGTACCTCGCCAAAGACATCTGTGAATCACTGGGTGGTCACCTAACGACCCTCACGAGTTCCAGCGAAAGTGATTTCGTCTGGTCCACCGTGGTCCCCACGATTCCATCACAGTCCGGACCTGGTGCCGGTCCGATGCTGGGAGGTTGGAAGATCGACGGCACGTGGGGTTGGGTCACGGGCGAAACATGGTCTTACACCCTCTGGTGCGGGTCAGAACCAACTGGTGACGGGCCATTGCTTCAAATCTGGACGTTCGGGAATCCATGCTGGAATGATTTTCCCGGTAACGCTTCGCGATCCTATCTCATCGAATGGTCCGCCGACTGCAACGGCGACGGCATCGTCGACTACGGCCAGATCCTCGACGGCTCCTTTCGGGACGACGACGGAAACGGCGTGCCGGATTGCTGCGACGAGGGTTCCCCCTGTGTGTCCCAGGGCCAGTCCGACATCGATCTCGTGGATCCGAAGATCGCACTTGGTGGCAGCTTCGGAATCGCCATCACGGTCGACGGGCGAGTGATCACCTGGGGCTCCGACCATGTCGCGGACGTTCCCGAGATCATCGACCCCGTCGCGGTCGCGGCGGGATTCGGCGGCCATGCCCTCGCCCTCCAGGCCGACGGGACCATGGTGGCCTGGGGTGCGAACAGCTACGGACAGACGAACGTTCCCGGCGGTCTCGACGGCGTCGTGGCCATCGAAGCCCTGTCGCGCGGGACGCTGGCGCTCCGCGCCGATGGATCCGTGACGGGCTGGGGGGACGACTACTGGTGCGGTGCGGGCACGACGAGCCTCGACTTCCCCTCGGGCGTCGAGATCTCGGAGATCAACGGGGGGAACGCCCACTGGCTGTACCGCCGCGCCTCCGATGGTCACGTGATCGGCCGGGGCTGCAACTTCAACGGTCAGTGGAACGTACCCGGGTTCGCCCAACCACCGGTCCAGTTCGATGCGAGCGAGAGCTGGTCGTGCGTGCTCTCGCCCAAGGGGACGCTCCACGCCTTCGGCTTCAGCGGCTTCGGTCGCCTCGACACCCCCGGCGGGAACGACTTCACCGCGATGGCGTGCGGCAGCTACTTCGGCGTCGGGCTTCGATCGAGCGGCGTCATCAGCCACTGGGGAAGCAACAGCCAGGGACAGGCGAGCACCCCCACCGGTGCCCCGGGCGAATTCATCCACCTGGTCGCCGCGGGCGATTTCGCCGGCGCCGTTCGACCCGACGGCACGATCACGCTCTGGGGCGCCAACGGCGTCGGCCAGGCGGAGTTCCCCGCCGGCGAGCGGATCCGCATGGGCGACGTCGACTGCAATGGCGACGGCATCGCGGACTGGCGCGAGATCATCGTCGATCCCACGCTGGATCTCGACGACGACGGCACCCTCGACTGCTGCCAGTGCCCGGGCGACTTCGACGGAGACGGACTCGTCGATGCCAAGGATCTCGGCCTGTTGGTGTCGGTGTGGGGCACCGACGGTGGCGAGGTGCCCGCGGCCGACCTCGACGGCGACGGCGACGTCCGGGCCGGCGACCTCGGTCTCCTGCTCTCCCTCTGGGGCGCGTGCGACGAACCCGACTGCCCGTGAAAAGGCCACTGGCGCCGAGCGCCATCCCCCACCCATCCCCGCCCCCGCGGATTCCTCTGGGAGTTCGCGGGGGCGGTTCATACACTGGGCGGTCGATTCGAGCTTCCGGGGATCCATCGCAGGCACGAAGGAGCTCTTTCCCATGCGACGCAGGCATCCCTCTCTCGACCTGGCAGCCTGGCTGTTCCTCGCCTTCCTCGTCCTCGCCACCCCGGGAGAGACCTGCGGGCAGGATCCCGTTCAGTGGAGCGCGAAGACCGGTGGCAATGGCCACTGGTACCAGTTCGTCTTCCTCCCTCGAGAGTGCATCGAGGATTCCGAACGCCGGGCCAACGAGCTCGGGGCCTCTCTCGTCACCATCCACTCCGACGGGGAGAACGCCTTCGTCGATGCCCTGATTCCCCCCTACAACGGGTACTACTCGGTTGGTCGCCTCGGGGCCTTCCAGGACGACGATGCCCCCTCCCCGGATTCGGGCTGGAACTGGATCACCGGCGAACCCTGGAGCTACACGGCCTGGTCCCCCCACAACAACCAGCCGAGCGACACGATCAACGGCATCGAAGAGACCCACGTCGTCATGTACGCCAGCGCGCACACCGGCGGGTTCGCGGGGTGGCACGACAACACGGACAGCTGCGGCGAGGTGGTGGAGGATCTCGGCTGGATCATCGAATGGTCGGCCGACTGCAACGGCGACGGCATCGTCGACTACGGACAGATCCTCGATGGGTCGCTCGCCGACGACGACGGCAACGGCGTCCCGGACAACTGTGGACCGATTCAGTGGCGGGTGGACGAAGGGGGGAACGGACACTGGTATGAATCGGTCGTGACGGGTCCCATCACGTTCTGGGAAGCGAGAGAGCAGGCCCTCCAAGCAGGCGGCGACCTTGCTTCACTCAGCGCCGAGCCGGAAGACAGCTGGATGTGCGATCAGGGTTGGAGCAGCACCTCCTGGCTCGGTGCCTACAAGGTGCAAGGCGGAGACTGGACCTGGTTGGACGGCGAGGAGTGGGGCTACACGCGTTGGAACCAGTGCGAGCCCAACAACAGCAGTCCCGAACTGGCCATCATGTGTCCGTTGCACTGCGACCCGAGTTCGGGATGTGGCAGTGGAGGAGGGTGGTACGACTATCTACCTGATTGGGCTCCATACGTGAGTGGTTACCTGGTCGAATGGTCGGCCGACTGCAACGGCGACGGCATCGTCGACTACGGGCAGATCCTCGATGGGTCGCTTGCCGACGACGACGGGGACGGCGTTCCGGACTGCTGCCTCTGCCCGGGCGACTTCAACGACGACGGTCTGGTCGACGCCGAGGATCTCGGACTGATGCTCTCGGCGTGGGGCACCGACGGTGGCGAGGTGCCCGCGGCCGACCTCGACGGCGACGGCGACGTCCGGGCCGGCGACCTCGGTCTCCTGCTCTCGCTCTGGGGCGCGTGCGACGAACCCGACTGCCCGTGAGCACGCCAGCCGATACCCTCGCGACATGGACGCCATCGATCTCCCGGACAAGCTCGCCCTCTTCTCCGATCACTGGTCGCCGCGGATCGTCGCGGCGCTGAACGGCCAGGAGGTGAAGCTCGCGAAGTTCCTCGGGGCCTTCGACTGGCACAGCCACCCCGACGAGGACGAGATGTTCCTCGTGCTGAAGGGGTCGTTCACCATGGAGTTCCGCGACCGCTCGGTCGAGCTCCACGAAGGCCAGATGCTGGTCGTGCCGCGCGGGGTCGAACACCGGCCGGTGGCCGAGGAGGAGTGCGCGGTGATGCTGGTCGAACCGGCGGGGCTCGTGAACACCGGCGACGCCGCGGAGAGCGACCGCACGACCACTGGAAGCTGGATCTGATTCACGGGGTGCCGGATGGCGACTCAGTCGCCGATCGACTCGTCGTCGTCCGTCTTCGAGGTCGACGCCTCGTCGGTCGTCCCCACCTCGTCCCCCTCGAATCCGGGATGGAGGACGTCGACCTCCGCTTCCACCGGCTTCGGGCCGACGAGGGCGAACGTCCAGGCGATGGGAACCCAGAGCATCAGCGACAAGGCGAGCGGCGTCGCGACGCGACGGAACAGGCCCGGGAGCGTGGTGGACGCGGTCGCGACCACCTCGATCTCCTCCGACGCGTCGCGTTCGGCCTCGGATTCCCCGGCGGGCTCCAGCGTCGGCTCCGTCTCGTCGGTCGCTTCGGCGGTGGCCGGTGGGTCGGTCGCGTCCTCCAACACCGTCTCGGGCTCCTCGGGCGACGATTCGTCCGGCAGGGCTCGAGCATCGGGGCCGCCGTCGGCGGGCGTCAAGCCACCGGTCCTTCCGCCCATGCTTCCGGAGGTCGCCACGGTCGAGTCGTCGACGTCGCCGACCGGAACGTGTTCGACCGTCGCCGGGTCGCTCGCCGGAATCACCCGGGTCGAGCTGAGGCCGATCTCGGGATCCTCGCCCCCGTCCACGACTTCCATCCGGACCCCGACGTCGGCGCCGACCGCAGCCAGGACGAGTTCGTCCGGGGTCGCCTCCTCTTCGGTGAACTCGGCGTCGAAGGAAGCGGGTTCAACCTCCACGTCGGCGACCTGGTCGTACTCCTCCGCGAGACGGGAGGCCATCAGTCGTTCGAGGCGGGTCGCGGAGTCGTCCTCGGAAGGAACCTCCGCATCGGTCGGGGTGGTCTCGATCGAGAACGTCGACGCGTCATCGGCGATGGAGGGCGTCGGCGACGCGAGGCTGGGATTGATCGTCTCGGTGGGCGTCACCTCCGGGGCCGGTGGTTCCGCGAAGAGATCGACCTTCGGCCCGTCGGGGCCGTGATCCGGCACCGCATCCTCGACGGGGACCGGCTTCGACTCGGAGACATGCGTCAGGTCGAAGGCGGAGTCGGCATCGGCCGGGGACTCGGTCGACGCCGGCGCGGACCCCTCGGGGGACCCCTCCTCGGACGAGGACCGGAGGCTCGAGGTGAGTCGCTCGACCTCCTCGAGCATCGACTCGATCGACGTCGGGGCGGCAGGCGGCTCTTCGCCGAGGAGGTCCTGCGCGTCGGAAAGCACCGAACGAACGAGATCGTCCTCGGCGGTGGCTTCCGTCTCCGGAGCGTCGTCGTGATCGGGCGTGGTGCTCATCTGTCTCTCTATCGGTCGAAGAAGGGACGAGGCTGCGGCGATCGGCCGGGGAATGGCCCTCGATCGAGGGTGAACACCCCCCTCTCGATGCCCGGGAAGGCGGTTATCGAACCGATGGTTCGAAATCCGGACGCGGTGGCACACCTCTCACCAGTCGTACAACGCACGGGGGACGCGGTCCTTCTCGGGGACTTCACAGGACGAGCCGGCTCCTCGACCCGATCCTGAGGAACCATGTTGAACGATTCCATGATCGGAAGGAACGAGACCGCCGACCTCGCGTCGGTCGACCGCCGGGACGCCACCCGCGCCACGGTGGACACCGAAGTCGTGATGTCGTGGCACTTCCGCCCCAGCGAGACCGTTCGCTACCGAACCGTCGACCTGAGCGAGACCGGCATGCGGATCCGGTCGACCACGCCGCTCATCGAGGGCATGACCGGGACGCTCGTCTCGACCCTGCCGGAAGGGCGACGCCTCGACCAGGCCTGCATGGTCGTCTGGTGCCGGGGTGGTTCGGGCGGAACCGGCTACGAAGCCGGCCTTCGGTTCTTCTGAACCGAGCCGCCGTCCGTCGGACCGAACGCCGAGAACTCGAGGACGAAGCTTCCGTCCCGGGCGGTCACGAACCGTCGACGACCGAAACAGGCCGGGCCGAACCGGTCGTGTCGCCATCGCCGCGCGCCGGTCGACTGGATCACCGCCCGTGGATCGACCCGGTGAACCAGCTCCGCCGCGATCGGGCGCCAGCTCCCGTGATGCGGCAACTCGAGCACCGACGCCGCGAGTCCGGGCTCGCGTGACAGGAGTCGGGCGATGCCTTCGTCCTGGATGTCGCCACACAGAAGGAGACTCCCGCCCATCGAGTCGGGGGCCTCGACCCGGAGGACCAGCGAACCGTCGTTGACCGTCCGGTTCGGTTCACCGCGGCGTGGGTGGAGCACCGTCCAGTCCAATCCTGCCCAGTCGCCGCGGTCACCCCGACCGACCGAACGAATCTCGACCTCCGATCGCTCGAGCCGCCGGAGCCACTCGACGAGGTCGGGTCGATCGCCCGATCGCGACGCGACCAGGAGCGGCTCGCCCACCACGACGAGGTCGACCGCCATCGATTCGACGATGCCCGGGACCGCCTGGAAGTGATCGGTGTTGGCGTGAGACACCACGATCGCATCGAGTCGCCGAATCCCGACTCGTCGGAGCGCCGGGACGATGGTCCGCACGCCCACCTCGGGCCGACCGTTGCTTCCCGCATCGAAGAGGACGGCGGAGCGTCCGTTGCGGACGAGGATGCAGGTGCCGTCCCCGACGTCGATCATCCTCACCCGCGGTTCCACGTCACCGTTGATCGGGCTGGCGGCGATGGTCGTGGCGACGACCACGGCCACGAGGCCCAGCCGACGCCGAAGATCCCCGGCCACCCCGAGAAGGACCGCCGTCGCGACGGCGGTCGGAAAGGCGATGACGGACCCGAGGTCCGTGGTCGTGGTCGAGAGCGGGTCGACGAGGCACGAAGCACCCTCGACGACCCATTCGAAGCCTCCAAACGACCATCGAACCACGAGGTCGATCGGGTGAAGTGCGAGGCCGGGACGGACCATCTCGAGACCGGTCGCGGTCAACGCCGACCCGAGCAGCCATGGAAGGATGGGGAGGACCGCCATCGTCCCGGGTACGGAAATGAGGGACAACGTCCCGAATCGTCCGAGCGTGATCGGTGCCGTGGCGATCCAGGTGACGAGACAGATCGCCGCCACGGACCGGAGTCGCCCGACCACGGTCGACCGCCGGGTGGTCCCGATCAGGTCGCGTCGATCGAACCAGCGACGCTCGACCGCGGAAGACGACCAGACGATGGCGGTCGTGGCCGCCATGGTGAGCTGGAATCCGACGCGGCCGACGATGAATGGATCGATCCACGTCATCCCGGCGAGCACGACGCCGAGGATGGAAGGCCCACGAACGGCCCGTCCGACGCAAAGGAGGGTTCCACCCACCACCGCGGTCGCGACCGCTCGGACGACACTCGCGGTGGACGTCACCAGGAATCCGAAGACCACCATGCCGATCACCACGACGATGCCCGACCACGCCTGCCGACGCCCGACGAGGGCGGCGACGAGGGTGGCGACCACGACCAGGTGCAGGCCGCTGATGGCGAGGACGTGGGCCAGTCCGGCACGCACCGCGGCGCTGCGAAGCGTCGGGTCGAGGCGAGACCGATCACCCGCGACCATCGCGGGAACCAGGCCCGACCGGTGACCTTCGGCGAACACGCGATCCTCGACCCGCCTCGCGGCCGCCGTCCATCCGTTCCGCCACGCCGTCATCCACCTCGAGACGTGGACGGTCGAGTCCTCGACGATCTCCATCAGGCCTGGATCCGGGACACGAAGCGTTCCGGGCACCCGTCCGATCGAGACGTGGGGTCGCGCCTCGCCGGGATTGCGACCACGGACCCATGGTCGCCAGGTGCCGGTCGCACGGATCCTGCATCCGATCGGATCGACCAGGGGCGGACGGGCGACCTCGATCTGGAGCCGTCGCCCCGCGAGGGACGGGAGATCGCCGGCTTCGACGACCAGGTCGAGCAACCATCGGACGGCCTCCGGATCCCGTCCGGGTCGATCGACCAACCGTCCCGCGGTCACGACCCCCTCGACGCCAACGATCCCCCCCGCCACCGCCTCGCCGATCGTCTTCATCATCGAGGCATCGGCGCCCACCGCGAAGGTGCGAGCGGCCGCGAGAGACGCCATGCCGATCACCAGCAGGACACGGCCCGCCCGATCGTGCGTGGTCGCTCTTCGAGCGAGGCGAAACGCAAGCCGAACGACCACCATCGCTGAGATCGCCAGGCACATGACGGCCGCACCCCCCACGGTCGCAGGACCGAAACCGGGACCGCCAACGATGACCGGGTCGGCGAACGAGTACGCGGCCAAGACATCGATCAGGGCACCGGCGAGCCACGCACCTCCCACGACACCAACGCCGAGCAGGATGCCAAGGCGACCACCGCGAGGCTGCCAAACGGCCGCCTCCGATGAATCCGTCCATCGGGCCGCTCTTGCCTCGAACGTGGAGGATGATCCCGAAGCCACACCTGGAACCGGGTTCGGCCCCTCGACGCCAAGCCCCGATCATTGTCCACCGGGTAGGAACCAGGATCGCCGTGACCGCGGAAATTCGGGTCGTTCGGTCGCGTCAGCTGGAGCGGGTCGACGATTCGACCAGTCGACCGAGCGTCGCCGCCGCGGCTCCCGAATCGAGCGCCTGCGCCGCGCCGCCCACCCCCGACTCGAACGACTCGGCCACGCCGGCCGCGACCAGCGCCGCCGCGGCGTTCAGCAGGGTGATGTCCCGGGCGGGACCCTGCTCGCCGCCATCGAGGATGTCGCGGACGAGCGATGCCGCGTGATCGAGGTCGCGCACCTGGAGCTCCTCGATCGTGGCCGACCGAAGACCGAGCGCCGCGGGATCGACCTCGTACTCCTCCACCTCGCCGTTCCGCACGTCGGCGACGTGCGTCGGCGCCCCGAGCGAGAACTCGTCGAGTCCGTCCCCGGAGTGGAAGACCAGGGCCCGCACCGCACCGAGCCGCGCGTGGGTGTCGGCGATCGGCCGGACGAACCGGTCGGCGTAGACGCCCATGATCTGGCGTCCCGCCCCGGCGGGGTTGGTGAGGGGACCGAGCAGGTTGAAGATCGTCGGGAACCCGAGCGCCTTGCGGACCGGCATCGCGTGCTTCGCCGCAGGGTGGTGGTGGATCGCGAAGCAGAACGCGACCCCGGTCTCGTCGAGGCACCGAAGCTGCACGTCGCGGCCGGCGTCGACGTCGACCCCCAGCGCCGCGAGCACCTCGGCCGACCCACGACCGGTCCGCGAACGATTGCCGTGCTTCGCCACCTTCACCCCCGCGGCCGCCGCGACGATCGCGGCCGCGGTCGAGACGTTGAAGACCTTCGGGGCGCCCCCCGTCCCCGCGGTGTCGAGCAGCTCCTCCGGCGGAATGCCCGTCTCGAGTCGGTCGACCTTCTCGCGCATGACGCTCGCCGCGCCCACGAGCTCGTCGACGGTGGGGACCCGCGTCGCCAGCAACGCGAGCAGGGCCCCCATCTCCGCGTGATGGGCCGTGCCCGTCATGATCGCCTCGAACGCGGCCCGGGACGCCTCCTCCGGAAGCGTGCCCCCGTCGAGGAGGTGCTTGAGGTAGGGCGTGAGGTCGCCCGGATGCTCGGGACGCGCGAATTCGGACGGTCGGGGGTCGGAGTCGTTGGCCATGGTCGAATCCTAGCGTGATCGTCGAGCGATCCAACGGCCGGGCGGCGGACGACGGTGAAAGAGGACCGCGAGACCCCCGGGGGGCCTCGCGGTCGGATGGATCGAGGATGTCCCCGGTCGGACGGGGCTCAGTTGTTGCAGACGGCGCACTCGGTGATGGCGGCATCGGCGCAGATCTGGTCCCACTCGGTGTTGCAGCAGTACGGATCCGCCGCGCAGATCTGGTCGACGCACTCGGCGTCCTCGCAGCCGGGCGAACCGTTGGCGATGCAGCAGTCACCGCCGCCACCGCCACCGCCGCCGTTGCAGTCGGTGTTGGCGGCGCCCGCGCAGATCGTGTCCCACGCGGTGTCGCAGCAGTACGGGTCGGCGGCACAGATCTGCTCGCAGCATTCCTCGTCGTCGCAGCCCGGCGTGCCGTTGGCCTGGAAGCACGACCCGGCGGACGGATTGCCGCAGGGTCCCTCGCCGCAGCCGGGGATCGGCTCGTTGAAGCACTTCCCGTCGACGCAGGTGTCGGTGGTGCAGGGATCGCCGTCGTTGCAGTCCACGTCCTCGCAGGGGTCGACCGGGCAGCCGCCCCAGGCGCCGATCATGAGACCGAGGTCGGCGGCATCGACCGAGCCGCTGCCGTCGAGGTCGGCACAGCAGGGGTTCTTCGGGTCGTCGCTGCAGCCGCCCCAGGCGCTGATCAGGAGGCCGAGGTCGGCGGAGTCGACCTGGTCGCTGTCGTCGAGGTCGGCGAAGCAGCCGGAGAGGCAGCCGGGCCCCTCGGAGTAGAGGAGCGGTCGATAGTTCAGCAGCGTGCACCGCATGCGGTTGACCTGCTCCGGGGTGAACTTCTGCATGCAGTCGTCGTCGGAGTAGTCCATGTAGTTGTCGATCGGGTCCGGGGAACCACAGGTCGACGGGATGCCGCCGTTGCAGGAGAAGTTGGGGCCGCTCTCGCTGTTGGTGTCGCAGATGAGATCGCCGCTGCCGTAGCAGTTGCCGCCGCCGCATCCGCCCTGGAACGTGTGGTACAGCCCGAAGTAGTGGCCGACCTCGTGGGTCAGGGTGCGGCCCATGTCGTACGGCGGGCCGTAGGGACCGTCCTCGCCGTAGGTCGACCAGAGGATCACGATGCGGTCGTCCGAAGCGCCGACGTGCCCCGGTTCGGCCGGGAAGCCGTTGACGTACCCGAGGGCGCCGCTGGCGGTGTTGGTGTAGATGTTGCAGTACCGGTTGGTGTCCCAGGCCAGGCTGTTCCAGTAGGAACCCGAGTCGTTGAACCAGGTCGAGTTCGCCGAGCGGGTGATGCCGTTGGTCGGGTTGCCGTTCGGATCGACGTCGGCGAGGTAGAACTCGATCCGACCCTCCGTGCCGTTCTGTCCGGGCGTGTCGAGGATCGCGTTCATGTCCTCGTTGAGGATCCTGATGCCGCTCTCGACCTGGGCGTCGCTCAGGTTGCCCTGGTTGCCGGACGAGTCGGTGATCACGTGGACGACGCAGGGGATGCGGTAGACGGCGACGTCGGGGTCGTACGCCGGATTGATCGACGTGGAGCCCAGCGTGCAGTCGCTCGGGGAGATCCCCCGGAATCCCATCGGATCGGGTTCGTCCGGAACGACTACCGGATCGGGAGTCAGACACTTGTCGCTTCGGTCGAAGAGATCCGAGCGGTGGAACTGTCGCCAGTTCTCGAACGTGCGACCCTTGAACTCGATCGTGCCGTCCGAGTGCTGCCAGGGCTTCTCGGGAGACTGGGCGACGGCCGAACCGGCGGTCGCGAGAACCGTTCCAATCAGAAGGAGGGTCGCTGCACGCATCTGGTCTTGCTCCGCGGAGGTCAATCCGGATCGTCCCCGGTAACGGCTCGAGTCGTCGACTCCAAACGAACGTTGGAGCATCGGGATGGTTAGAGTCTCGCTCCATGCTCCTGATCGACTGGCTGGTGGTCGCCGTCTACCTGGGGGTGGTGGCCGCCATCGGGGTTCTCGCCGCTCGAAAGGCCGATTCCGGCGACGCCTTCTTCCTGGCCGGCCGGTCCATCCCGGCGTGGGCGGCCTCGTTCAGCGTGGTGGCGACGGTGCTCAGTGCGGCCACCTTCGTGGGCATGCCGCAGCAGGCGTTCCGGGGCGACCTCACCTACATGGTCTTCAAGTTCGCGGGCCTGCCGGCCCTCGTGCTCGTAGGGCTGTTCTTCCTCCCCCACTACTACCGACTCGCCCGCGCGAGCATCTACGGGATCGTCCGCGACCGATTCGGCGATGGTGCGGGCATGGCGGCAGGCGGGTCGTTCCTCGTCGGTCGGCTCCTGGCGTCCGGTTCGCGGCTCTTCATGGCGGCCCTCGCCCTCTCGTGGGCGGTCTTCGGCGACGCCTCGCCGGGACAGCTCGCCGCCACCATCGCGGTCGTCTCGCTGGGCACGGCGTGCTACGCGATCGCCGGTGGCATCCGCGCCGTGGTGTGGACCGACGTGCTCCAGGCGGTCGTCGCCGTGGTCGTCGGGCTGGTGGGTCTCGTCGTCCTCCTCGAGGCGATCGACCGCCCCTGGGGCGAGATCGTCGAGCTCCTGCGAAGCGGCTCCGACACGGACAAGCTGCGGGTGTTCGACACCTCGACCGATCCGGGTGGTCGCTTCACGGTCTGGACCGGCCTCGTCGGCCTCCCGATCTTCCTCGTGGCCGCCTATGCCGTCGACCAGGACCACGTGCAACGGCTCATGACCTGCCGCTCGCCGCGCGAAGGCCTCAAGGCGGGCGTGCTCTCGAACCTGATCGGCTGGCCGATCGCCCTGCTCTTCCTCCTGATCGGATCGCTCATCTGGGTCGAGATGCAGGTGGGCGGAGAGACCACGATCGCCGCGGACGGGGACGACCGCGCGGTGATGGTGCAGTTCATGCTCTCCGAACTTCCCCTCGGGATCCGAGGCCTGATGATCGCCGGCCTGCTCGCGGCCGCGATGAGCAGCCTCGACTCCGCCCTCAACGCCATGGCGGCGACGACGATCGACGACCTCGTCGAGCCATGGCGCCGCCGCCGCGGGCTCCCGCCGCTCGAGGAACGAACGACGACCCGGTGGGGACGTCGATCGATGGTCGCCTGGGCGGCGTTGCTCGCGGTCGTCGCGATCGGTCTCGCCGTCTGGCAGTCGAAGGACGACCGTACGCTCCTCGAGTTCGCCCTCGGCGTGATGTCCTACGCCTATGCCGGCCTGCTCGGGGTGTTCCTGGTCGCCCTCTTCACGCGCCGCGGATCCGCCGGCTCGGTCGTGGCCGCCCTCGTCGTCGGAGGGCTCGCGATCCTCGCGACCGAGCCCGTCGTCGTCCGGTCGATCGACGCCGACTGGATGCCACGACTCGCCCTCGGCTGGCGGATGACGATCGGGGTGGCCCTCGCGACGGTCGTCGCGGCCTGGCCCCGGGGTCGGGCATCGGTCGTGGAACGGAATGGCTGAAATCGCCGGCTGATGGTGAGAGATGGTCGTGGACCGCCCGGAAGGTGATGGGCCGCCCGTCGGGCCGCCCGGAATCCCCGAACCCGAAGCGAGAACGACCATGCACGCACGAATCGCCTCCTCGATCGCCCTGGCCGCGGCCTGCACCACGACCGCGCTCGCCACCGACACCCCCTGCGAGGAGCGGGTGGCCTCGGACTGCCACTGGAGCTCCCAATACCCGTTCAACACCATCGGATCGCTGACCTGGCCGATCGGTGACGACCGGATCGGCGTCGGCACCGGATTCCTCGTGTCGCCCTATTGCGGCCTGACCAACGGCCACTGCCTCTTCAATCGGAACGCCGGCCGGTACATCGCGGCCGAACAGACCTTCACGCCGGGATCCTGCCTCGACGGCAACGTCATGCGAACCGAGTTCGGAAGGCAGGTCGTCGCGGACAAGCAGACGAACTCCAAGTATGCGAATCCCGAATTCAACCCTGCACAAGCCGTGGACTACGGATGCTTCTGGATCGCCTGTCCCTTCGAGGAGATCACGACCTTCATGCCGTTGTGCTTCGGATACGAGTCGACATGGGCCCACATGTCGGGCTATCCCATCAACTCGCTCCCCGATCCTTCGAAGGCGTGGTCCCAGTGGATCGCCTTCGGCGACGTCAACGAGCACCATGAGCGATGGGTCGAGTACGACGCCCGCTCGACCGGCGGCGCCTCCGGGAGCCCGGTCTGGAACTGGCGGGCCGACGAGACCCTCGTCGAGGTGTTCGCCATCAACTCCGCTCATTTCGAGGGCGACCAGTGCGGCGGACTGGGTCCTCGACTCGTCTGGCAGAACGAGGACCTGATCCGTTCGTGGATGAACTGGAGGCCCTCCCTGCAGGACCAGATCGAGGGTGGATGCGCCGACCTGGTCGTGATGCCGTTCCCGGGCCTCCTCGAGTTCTTCGAGTTGAACGACGATCTCGCCATCGATCCGAGGGCCATCCGGGTCGAGGACCCGATCGCCTCCCCTCCCACGGGACCGAGTCGTCGCTACATGCAGATCATCGAGAACGGCTTCTACGAATGGCTCGAGTACGACCTCCAGCCCGGCAACCCCGAGAGCAGTCATCTCGTCCAGATGCTCGCGGCCCCCGGCATGCAGCTTCCCGGCGAGGCATGGTTCCCCGGCATGCCGTTCGAACCGCAGCAGCAGGGTTGGCTCTCCGTCGAGAAGGCGACCGCGCTCTACTCGGGGTCGGCCGGACGCGCCTCGGCTCCGGTGCTCGGGATCGGTCGGATGGAGATCGAGGTCGACGGCCGGTTCGAACCGGTCACCCAGCCCCGGCCCTTCATCGGCGACCACGCACCCGACCTCGAGCCCGACGCCGAAGCACCCGTCGACGAGGGTGAACCCTGCCCGGGCGACCTGAACGGCGACGGCAAGGTCGACGGGGCCGACATGGGTCTGATGCTCGGGGCCTGGGGCACCAGCGATCCCGCCGCGGACCTCGACGGGGACGGGGACGTGGACGGAGCCGACCTCGGCCTGCTCCTCGGCGCGTGGGGAGCGTGCGCCTGATCGATCGGGCGCATCCGACGCCGACGGACCGAAGACCGCCCCGCGATCGAACGATCGCGGGGCGGTCGACGTCGATCGAAGACGGGTTCAGGAGCGGTCGCGGGCCTGCGCGATCAGCTTCTTCATCCGGTCGTGCACGTCGGCTCGCTCGGGACTGAGCTTCTCGGCCTGTTCCTCGGCGTGGTAGCTCGAACGGACCAGTGGTCCGCTTTCGCAGACCTCGAAGCCCTTCTCGAGGGCCGCATCGCGAAGCCGGGCGAACTCTTCGGGGTGCACCCAGCGGTCGATCGGCAGGTGGTTGCGGGTGGGCTGGAGGTACTGCCCGATCGTGAGGATGTCGCAATCGCTCCATGCCCGGACGTCGTCCATCAGCTCGAGGACCTCCCCCTCGTGCTCGCCGATCCCGAGCATGATGCCGGTCTTGGTGACGAGGCCGTTGGCCTTGAACTGCTGGAGCACCTTCAGGCTCCGCTCGTAGCGGGCCTGGGGTCGGACCGCGGGATGCATGCGGTCGACCGTCTCCATGTTGTGGCTGATGATCTCCGGCCGGGCGTCGCACACGAGCTGGATGTCCTTCTCGACGCCCTTGAAGTCGCCGACGAGGACCTCGACGCTCGTCTCCGGGCACGCCTCGTGGACCGCCTGGATGGTCTCCGCCCAGATTCGAGCGCCACCGTCCTTCTGATCGTCGCGATCGACGCTGGTGATCACCACATGCTTGAGGTTGATCTGCGACAGCACCTCCGCGACGCGGCGGGGCTCGTCGTCGTCGACCGGCATGGGCTTCCCGGTCTTCACGTTGCAGAAGCCGCAGGCCCGGGTGCAGGTGTCGCCGAGGATCATGATGGTCGCGGTGCCGCGGGACCAGCATTCCCCCATGTTCGGGCAGCTGGCCTCCTGGCAGACGGTGTGGAGACGGTGCTCGTCGATCAACGACTTGAGCTTGAGATAGCCCTCGCCACCGGGGACCTGGGCTCGAAGCCAGTCCGGCTTGCGTCCGACCCGCATCTGCTGGGCCGAGGGCTGGTTGTCGAGCACCATGCCGGTGAGGGAGAGGCTCGCGGTACCGAGCGTGGATCGGGCGGTGTCGCCCCCCAGGGCCCGGGGATGACGAGCCACGGTGCGACCGATGGCCGCGGCGCTGGGGCCGACGGCCTCGCCGGTCGCACTGGCCGTGGCCGGTGCCGCGGAGGCATCGATGGTCGAATCGCGATCCATGAACGCCCATTCTAGCCACGCCGGCGCGGGGGTTCGACCCCCGGGAAGGAGAGCCTTCCCAGTCGAATGGACCGGCTTCTACCGGACCCCGGGACCACCTCCAGGGTCGTGACCGGCGAATCGCATGCTGGTGGCCGGGCTTCGTGTGGTCATTCCTCGAAGTCGAGGTTGAATGTCGCGGTACCTGAATCCCCCCGCCAGCCACCCACTCGGATGTAGTAGGTAGCGGCATCGATCGGGAGATGGAGGATCTGGGACGTGTAGAGGGGGCCGTCCGGCTGGCAGGAGTCGTCGTCGCAGGCGACTCGGACCAGCGATCCGCACGCTCCCCGGTACACCACGACCGAAGTGTCGTAGTCGGATAGGCAGAAAACAAGGTTCAGCTGCCCGGGCGACGAGGCTTCGTAGACGAACCAGGCGTCGCGGGAATCGTACCAATCGAGATATTGGCAGTCCCCGTTCTCGGGAGGATCGGCCGAACTGTACATGAGCGAGGTGTTGACCTCGTTGTTGCCCTCGACGGCGACGAATGCGCTTTCGCATTCATCGCCTTCCAATACCGGGACCGCTTCGAAGCTCAGATCGAAGACCGCGTTTCCGGCCGCACCCGCACGACCTCCGACGCGGATGTAGTAGGTTCCAGGTGAAACCTCGATCCCGTCTATCCGGGACTGGTATCCAAGCTTCGAGTCGCAGCCGTCGGCGTCGCAGGTGATGCCGAGCAGCGATTCACACTCGCCCTTGTAGACGACGACGGAGGTGTCGTAGTCGGAATCGCAGAAATCGAGACTCATGGATCCGACGGCCTGGACCTCGAAGATGAACCATCCATCGCGCGTGAAATCAGAATCGAGAAAATCGCAGGCGTCGGCCACGGAAACAATAGTCGGAGTCATGAGGGTCGTATCGATCTGATTGACGCCTTCGATGGCGACAATGGCAGTTTGGCATTCGTCCCCCTCGAGATCGGAGAGGAAGTTCTCACAGACCGGATAGGGTTCGCAGGATCCCCAGGATCCAAGCAAAAGCCCGAGGTCTCCACTGTCCACCAGGCCGTTCCCATCGAGATCGGCGCAACAAGGCTCCCCCTTCTTGCCACCACTGCAGGGGCCCCAGTAGCCGAGGATGTACGACAGATCTGCACCTTCGATGATGCCGTTGTTGTCGATGTCCGCGAAACACTGTGAAACGCAGGTCTGGGCGGTCGTGTAGAGGAGCGGTCGGTAGGTGAGAAGCGAGCACCGCATGCGATTCGCCTGTCCCGGAGTGAATCGATCCTTGCATTCATGCGTGTAGCTCATGACGTTGTTGTACGGGTAGGGAAGACTCCCGCATTGGGCGACTTCGACCGTATTGCAGTCGAACCAGGCGTCGGTGGTCGGACAAGTGTCGCAGATCAAGTCGCCATTCGTGAGGCATGATCCTGCGGGGCCACTGACACAACCGTCCCGCGGGGTTTGGAAGGTGTGAAACAAACCGAGGTAGTGACCGAACTCATGGGCAAGGGTGTCGATGGAGCCGGCACAAGGGACGCCTCTCATGCACTCCGGGTTCATCACCACATAATCTCTAATGGATCCCGCAAAGCCCGGTTGGGCGGGAAAGCCGGAGACGTACCCCAGCGCCCCGTACGCAGTGTTGGTGTAGACGTTCACGTACCGCATCGGATCCCAGGAAAGACTCTCCGAGTAGTTTCCAGTGTTGTTGTACCAGCTCAAGTTTTCGGTCCGGGTGATGCCCGTCGTGGGATTTCCCTGCGGATCGACCTCGGCCAGATAGAACTCGATCCCGACATCGAATCCAGCCTGGGCGACCGATCCGAAGTTCGCCCGGAAGAAATCGTTGGCGTTGTCGATCGAGATCTGGATCTCCTCGTCACTGAGCACACCCTGATCCTGAAAGTAGAGGACGTGCACCACCACGGGAATCCGGTACAGCGTGCCGTCGGGATCGTTGGCGGGATTCTCGATCGTCTCGGTGAGCGGGCAGTCGCTGGCACCCATGCGCAGGTCGCCCTGGACCTCACCGGGATCGGCGGGGCTCGGCGTGGCGCACTGCTTCGACCAATCGAAGAAGTCGGAGGCCCGGTAGGCGTCCCAGTCGGGGAAGAACCGACCTTGGAACTCGACTCGGCCGTCGGCGTGCTGCCAGGGCTTTTCCGGTGACTGCGCGTCGGCCGCAAGAACCGGAAAAAGAACGGATGCGGCCACCACCAACCTCGTGATACAGGACATCTTCAATCTCCGGTTCGAATTGCAATCAACTGCCAGACTTCTCGTGGAAGCTGGATCTCGAAAATAACATTTCAGTGGTCAATTCAGAACACTCGAATCCTCTCTTCGGACCGGGAGGGAATTTTTTGGGGCGCATAACCTTTCAGATGCGGACCTGCGGCTACCCTTCGCGAATGACCACCGCCGAAGCCGTCCAGTTCCGCCAGGCCGTCCTGGCCAACGGACTCACCATCCAGGCCGAGATCGTTCCCGACGCCCTGACCGCGGCCGCAGGTTTCTTCTTCCGCACCGGCGCCCGGGACGAGAAGCCCGAGGTGATGGGGGTCAGCCACTTCCTCGAGCACATGATGTTCAAGGGGACCGAGACCCGGACCGCGGAGGATGTGAACCGAGGATTCGACGACCTCGGTGCCAACTCCAACGCCTTCACCAGCGCCGAGCAGACCGCGTACTACGCCCACGTTCCGTTCGACGCCCTCGAACCCGCCCTCGAGATCCTCGCCGACATCCTTCGACCGTCGCTCCGGCCCGCCGACTTCGACGAGGAGAAGGGCGTGATCCTGGAGGAGATCGCGATGTACGCGGACCAGCCGTTCTGGGTGCTCTACGAACAGGCGCTCGAGCGGTACTACGGATCGAATCCCCTGGCCCACCGGGTGCTGGGGACCACCGACACCGTGACGGCGCTCACCCCCGAGGCCATGCGGAACTACTTCGACCGACGCTACAGCGCCGACAACGCCGTCCTCGCGGTCAGTGGTCGCTGCGACTTCGACGCCGTCGTCGCGCAGGCCGAGGCACTCTGTGGCGGCTGGCCCCGCGGCGAACCGGGCCGGATCCACGCGGATATGACGTTCGAACCGGGGGAGATCGAGATCGAACTTCCGGAGACCGCCCAGCGCTACCTGATGCTGATGTCGCCGAGCGTCGGGATCGGACACGACCTGAGGTACGCCGCCGCCCAGGCCCTTCGAGTCCTCGGCGACCAGGAGGGATCGACCTTCTTCTGGGAGCTGGTGGAGACCGGTCTCGCCGAGGAGGCGGCCATGCACCTGGACACCCGCGACGGATGCGGAGAGGCGATCGCGACCCTGGTCTGCGCCCCGGAGAACGCGGAGAAGGTCGAGGAGATCGCTCGCCGGGAGATGGGTCGGGTGATCGATCGGCTCGACGACGATGCCCTCCTGCGAAGCCGGGCGAAGATCGCCACGGCGGCGATGCTCTCCAACGAACGACCCATGGGGCGGATGACTCGGCTCGGCAGCCGATGGACCTACGGACTCGAGTACACGAGCCTGGACGAGGAGATCGCCCGAATCGACGCGGTCGGCATCGAAGACGTCCGAAGCTACCTCTCGGCCTTCCCGATGGACGATCCGTTGATCGCTCGCGGCGGGGGCTGATCGCCGATCAGGCGGCGATCGAGACCGTCTCGCCTTCGCCCTCGCCCCACTGGACGATGGCGTCGCCCCCGGCCCGCCGGGCCTCGCTCAAGGCCATCATCGCGGCCCGAAGCAGCTCGTCCGGACTTCCGGGTCCGAAGCACGAGCTCCGGCTCGCCGTTCCGATCGAGACCCCGAGGCTCCGCAGTCCGAGACGTTCGTCGCTCATCGGTGCCAGTCGAACCGCCGCACGAATCCGCTCGGCCACCGACTCGACCCGACGGGTCGCATCGCCACGAATCAGCACCGCGATCTCCGCCCCCACGAACCGGAAGACCTCGACCGAGTCGCCGCACGCCTCCCGACACGCTCGAAACACGGCCTCGGCCGCCCGGATCAGGGCCGCGTCCCCGGTGCCCGGCCCCCCCTCCCGGTTGAGTTCCCGCATGCCGTCGACACCGACCAGCAGAACGCCGGTGGCTTCGTTGGTCGCATCCTCTCGATCGAATCGGGAAAGCAGACTCTCCTGAAAGACGGTCCGGTCCGGAAGTCCGGTGAGCTGATCCATGCTGACGGAATCGCCGGTGCACGGCAGGGCGACGACCCGATTCTCGCGACGAAGTCGGTCGGCCTCCTCCAGGATCGAATCGACCTCGGGCACGGAGCCGGTGTCGATCTCGAAGAGTCGGGCGAGCTGGGAGGCGTGATCGGTGATCGACTGCATCGCGGCTCGGGCGGTGCCCCTCCGAAGATCGAACCACTCGGCCGATCGATTCTCATATCGACGAAGCGCCGCCTGGGATCGGACCGGATCGTCCCCCAGACTCTCGGCCACATCGGCGGCGATCAGCACGATCCTCCTCATGTCCTCGTCGCTCCCCGCGACCTCCGTCCCGTGATGGTGCAGTAGAACGACGTCGACGATGTTGGAGGGGAACTTCCAACCCTCGATCATCCCCGCCCCGATCTGAGCGTGATCGACCTCGAAATGTCGACGTTCGAGATCGGAGAGTCGAGTGTGATCCCCATCGGTCAGATCGAGAAGCTGCAGGTAGCGGTCGCCGTAGTACTTCCAGAGCGCGATCATCCCCAGATCGCGGACCAGGGCCGCGACGAAGGCTTCGTCCGGATCACCCTTCCGGACGATCCCCGCGATCGCACGGGCCGCACTCGCACCGAGGATGCTCCGTCGCCAGTAGTCGTTGAAGTCGAAGACGACGTCGTCGTCCTTCAGCGACCGGGCGAGACTGAATCCGAGGACCAGACCCCGGACCGTCTCCATGCCGAGGTACGCCAGAGCCTGCCGGATGCTGCCGACCTTGCGGGTGAGGCCGTAGAAGCTCGAGTTGACCGTCTTGAGCACCCGGGTCGCGATCGCCGGATCGTGCTCGATCACCTTGGCGATCTCGGCCAGCTCGACGTCGCGTCGACTCGTGAGGTCGAGGACCTGCACCGCGACCGCGGGAAGCGTCGGCATCTCCGAGCTGTTCATGATCCGGGCCAGGGCCGCGTCGTTCATCGGTCCTTCCTCCAGTCGATGTGCGTGACGGAGACGGGGATCTCCGGTCTCGGAAGATCGACGGTCGTGGTCCGGTCCTGCATCCGAATCGGGCTCGAGCGACGGGTCGTGGTCCGAGAACCCCCTAGGAATCCTCACGAACCGAACAGCAGTCGCATGGGGACGCTGTCGCTCTGCAGCAGTTCGCGGATCCACGCCGCCAGGAGACGGCTCGCCCGTCGAACCGACTCGGCGTCGGCCGAGTCGGGAACTCCTCCCCCGATCCCGTCGATCTCCGCAAGCAGCAGCACAGTCGGTCGACGAACCCGCCATCGATCCCCCGCGCCGTTGTCCTCGACCACGCCGCCGCTCTCGGGGCTGAAACCGACGGTCTCCCCCTCGAGTCCAGCCAGATCCAGACGAGGGCGATAGCCCAGATCGCAGAGGATCCGCCATTGGAAGGCGAGGACGACCCGTTCGCCCGACTCTCCGCGCTCCAGTCGCCGAAACGAATCGAGCGCCGCGGACCAGGTCTCGGGGTGCGGCTCGGGTTGGTGCAGGAATCGACCGATCAGATCCGCGACGTACCAGGCGACCCGGTTCGCCTCGGCCGAGCGACGAAGGATCGGAAACGTCTCCGCGAGCGACCAGTCCGTCAGGGTGGCGAGCTCCCGGCCCGGCTTCACGATGGCGATGATCTCGCCACGGGTGAAGAGATCGAAGCCGCCGCTGAAGGAACCGCGTTCCCGCCGGGCCCCCTTCGCGAGGCCTCGGATCAGACCGTGATCCCGAAGGAAGAGCGATACCGTCTGACTCGTCTCGCTGAAGTCCCAGTGCCTGACGCAGATGGCTTCGTCCCGAATCGTCGGCATCCGGTCAGCTCCGCGGACCGATCACGAACGCTTCACGCAGGACGATCGAATCGTTGAAGGGACCGTCTCCGTGATCGTCGATCTCGATCGTGATCCGGTCGCCGGAGATCGAGGTGTCGATGCGGTGGAGAGGATCGGCCGCGTCGACCACGAACTCCTCCTCGACCACGTCCCCGTCGAGGATCCGCACCCGGCAGGAACCCGGCCCCGCGTCGATCGGACGCTCCAACGTGGCGACCAGCCGCAGACCGGGGCTGGGAAGAACGATCTTCGCCGCGAGCGGTCCGTCCAGCCTCACGGGGGCCGCATCGAGCGGGTGGTGTCCCACCGCCACCGACGCCTCGGGAATCCAGGGTCGGATGCCCGCGGCCGGACCGGGTTCCACCACGATTTCCAGACTGGAGAGCGGTGTGATCCGCGCGGCGTCCATCGCGACGCCCATCAGGAACTCGACCGGAATCTCGACCGTGCCCCCGCCCACCGCCGGATCCGGGAGGGGGAGATCGCCGTCGTCGGGTTGGGGGATCGACTCGGAACCGATCCGAGGCCCACCCGGGAGCCAGGTCTTGGTCCCGCGACGCGCAACGGCCGGATTGACCAGGGACACC